>JADYXS010000167.1 GCA_021772155.1 Candidatus Obscuribacter sp. | reverse complement strand
GCCGAAGAACAAGCTCGCATAGCGGCCGAAGAACAAGCTCGCATCGCGGCCGAAGAACAAGCTCGCATAGCGGCCGAAGAACAAGCTCGCATCGCGGCCGAAGAACAAGCTCGCATAGCGGCCGAAGAACAAGCTCGCATCGCCGCTGAAGAACAGGCTCTTATCACGGCCGAGAAGCAGACTCGTCGGGCCGCTGAAGAACAAGCTCGCATCCTCTCAGAGGCACAAGCTCGCATCGCGGCCGAGGAAGAAACTCATCTTGCTGCCCAGGATAAGCTTGCCACCACTACTGAAGAAGAAGCTCGCGCTGACGTTTTAAACAGGGCGCTGCTGGAAGCTCAAGTCGAGCTATACCTTAAAGAAAGCGAGGTAGAGCGCTCGCTTCGCAGTACGCAGAAAATGATGCGCCTTTCTGCTCTCGAAATAGAACAATTGGCTAAAACAGTTGAAAGCCAGCCTAAGACCGTTGAAGAACTAATTAGCAAGATGTCGGAGGAGTATTCACGCATGGGCGGGGCATCAAGAGTTCCGACTGAACCGCCGACTTCGCAGCAAGGTACGCCGTCCACGACTGCAGATGAACTCAGCGCTGGAATTCCCGTGCCATCACCATCGCCGCGCACGCCCTCGCTCTCGTCGTCTCCGCCGACAGCGGAACAGGAAGAGGAAGAGTCCAGCAGACCGGTCGAGGAAAGTCTCTCAGTCCATTCGTCAGACGAAAAACAATACGGCACGGCCGAACAGTCGCGCAGAGCAGCCGAAGCGGTTCGGAAAACACAGCAGGAAGCTAGAGATCAAGCGGCTCAACAAGCTCGGCGCAAGGCAATTGCAGCTTTAATGGCTAGTCGTAAGCAAGACCGCTAGGCGTTCTCAGGTCTAGCATCGCCAGGCGCCCCCGCGCCGCCATTAGGCTGTTGCGCAGGGTCTCAGCAGTCTGGGTGTCTGACTCCAAGTCTCTGTAAATTCCCAACAACTGCCAAGTGCTAATAAGGCAGACATCGGATTTTTTGGCTCGCAGAACCAGTTCTTCAGAGAAGCCCCAGTCTGCGCGATCAACCGGCGGCCTGTCACTGAGCATGCCGAGCACCATGATACCTTTGACGTCTTGACCGGATCCAATCCAGCAGTTTGTCTTGGACACAAGTATCTTGCCAAAATCTTCTCGACCGGCTTCAGAATCCGTCCAAGCCACTCGTACAACTGCCTCTGTTTTTCCGTCCCAAGTAAGATGCAACTCTTGCGCATCCGATGCCAGTTGTTTAACTTCCCAGCCAAGAAATTCAAAGACGTTCACACAAGCATTTTTCAGCTCTGCACCTTCGCCTAGCAGCAACGAGTTTCGAAGTGATTCCAGCAGAAGGGCGCGCCCTTCCAGTTCTGCTATTTCATCCGCGATTTGCTCTGCACGATCGCGGAGAATTGCTAACTGGTTATTGAACTCTACCAGTTCTTGGTCGCAAGTCTTTTGGCACCATTCCGGTATTATTCTTGCCGGCTCCCGAGAGGGCGCAAAAGCAGTGCTGTCAATAGATGCAGGTCCTTCAACCCCGCCTTCCTTGAACTTTTCGTAGGCCCGAACATAATCATTCAGTTCAAGCCCGGCTCTGGCAGTCTTTTCCTGACTCGCTACAAGCTTTGCGTACGACTGACCGTTGCTTCTTTCGATGAGAAACTGCAGTTTCACAAACCCGAAAGAGATCACATCTCCGTTGGCTAAGGGTGTCAAATTGAGAATTACTTGGCCGTTAAGAAGAGTTCCATTTCGACTTTGGACGTCTTCGAGGAAATAGTCGTCTCCCTCTTTTAGTATCTGCGCATGGAGACGGGACATCGACATGTCGTCAATGACAATGTCATTTTCAAGTCCTCGACCTACTGTGCATGATGGCGCAGTAATTGGGTGACTTGTCGGCTGTTTACTTTCAACCGGCTCAGAACTTGCTACAACCGATTCCATCAAACTCTGGAAATTTACGCTCATCAAGGTGCAATGAAAACAAACTGATGAGTCCGAGGATTTCTTACAGTTGGGACAGATAAACATCGGCGGTACTCGTGTAGAAAGAAATCGACTAGAGAATTCATTTAAATACATGCCCAACTAGTGGACATCTTAACAGGCATAAGTGCCGAAAAGCTATCAGGGCTTACTTTCCAAACTGTGCTGATAAAAATCGACTCAAGGATGCAATGGACGCGGAATGTGCCGGAAACCGCCGTGGATGGACTCATTCGCAGACAATGGTTGCACAGCAAGATAGTGCGGTCTTACCTGCTCATATTATTGATATACTTGGTGCCGCTCAAATGATATAGCGGTTTGAGCGCATAAGGAGTATGTATGACACGGTCTGACACCACGACTATTGGTAAGTGCGAACTTTTCCTCGGTGAGTATGCCAACGCAGTCGACGCCAAGATAGAGCAGTTTGACAACGACAAGGTGGTCAGTCGGGTCTGGCAAAAAGATGCGTCCTTGTGGACGAAATCCGGCGAAGAGAAGTGGCTTGGATGGCTAGACATAGCCGAGCAACAGCTGAAGCACGAAGCCCTATTCAAGAGCCTTTCCGAAGATATTCGTAAGAGTGGCTTCAAACAAGCATTATTGATTGGAATGGGCGGAAGCAGCCTATGCGTTGAAGTTTTGCGTTTAACGTATGGTGTCAAGGACTCATATCCCGACATGCACGTACTTGACTCCACCGTTCCTGCACAGGTTCTCAGAACCCGAAATAAACTAGATCTGAGCAAGACAATCTTTATCGTTGCCAGTAAATCGGGTGGCACAACTGAGCCGAACGTTCTTTTGCAGTACTTCTATGACGAAGTGAAGAAGGCAGTTGGAGAAACAGTCGGGCAGCACTTTATTGCAGTTACTGATCCGGGCTCTTCGATGGAAAAGACCGCGCAGCAACTGAACTTCCGCAAGGTGTTCTATGGCGAACCCACGATCGGCGGGCGCTTTTCGGCACTATCGAACTTCGGTATGGTACCTTCTGCGGTGATGGGTTACGACGTGATGGATTTCCTCCAGCGCGCTAACAAAATGGCGCAAGTCTGTGGTCCTAACTCATCTGTTCGCAATAATCCGGGCGCGTTGCTCGGAACAGTCCTGGGGACGTTGGCAACGAAGGGTGTGGACAAGGTAACAGTCATTTCCTCACCAGCCATCAGCAGCCTTGGACCGTGGCTTGAACAATTGCTGGCTGAAAGCACCGGAAAACAAGGCAAAGGTCTGGTTCCGGTAGCCGGTGAAAAGCTTGAGCCTCCAACTATTTACGGCAAAGATCGCTTGTTTGCTTACGTTCGTGTAGTGAGCGCACCGGATGCCGCGCAAGAGCAGCATGTGAAAGCGCTTATCGCCGCTGGGCATCCAGTTGTGATCATGGACATGTTTGACAAGCAAGACCTGGGTGGTGAATTTTTCCGCTGGGAATTCGCCACTGCAATTGCCGGTGTCGTCCTTGGTATCAACGCATTCGATCAACCTAACGTACAAGAAAGCAAAGACTACACCAAAAAATTCTTGAATGAATTTGTCGAAAAGGGCAAGCTGCCTGAGGATGCTCTTCTGTTCGAAGAGGACGGGATCAAGATATACGCCAATGAGAAAAACAAAGCGGACCTCGAAAAGACTGGCGCAAAGGGGCTGGATGCGATAATCAGAGCTCATCTGAGCCGCATTAATGCAGGCGATTACTTTGCTACAAATGCTTATATCGATCGTACGCCGGAGTTTGAGCAGAAAATCGATGCTTTGCGCACTAAAGTTTTAGAGAGCAAGCACGTTGCAACGACGGTCGGATTCGGTCCGCGTTTTCTTCATTCCACCGGACAGCTGCACAAGGGCGGTCCAAACTCTGGTGTCTTTTTGCAGATAACTAGCGATGACGCCATAGATGTTCCAATCGCAGAAGAAAAGTTCACCTTCGGGACGCTGAAACAGGCTCAAGCTCTTGGTGATTACCTGGCTTTGTCCAATCGCGACCGTCGCTTGTTGCGAGTCCACTTGCCTGCAGATGTGGACAAAGGATTGGCACGATTGAAACAAGTCTTTGAATCAGCTCTAAAGTAGAACGGAAAGAAACATGACAAATACAATTAAATTGTTCGCAGCAACCGTGGCTCTGGCGTCAGCGCTTTGCGCTTGTGGCAGCAAACAACCGAAACTTCGTCGACCACTGATGCCGGCAAACAGCAGGAGACTCAAAACCAATCTGCACCTTCCGGCACCACCGGTGGTCAGCAAGGTGCCATCGTCACCACTCCTACCGGGCTTCAATATCAGGATTTGAAAGCCGGCACCGGCGCGTCACCTTCGCCCGGGCAAACAGTGACAGTGCATTACACTGGCTGGCTGAAGGACGGAACGAAATTCGACAGTTCCGTTGACAGAAGTGAGCCGTTCAATTTCACGATTGGACAAGGGCAAGTAATTAAAGGCTGGGACGAAGGCGTTGCCACTATGAAAATTGGCGGCAAACGCAAGCTGCTGATTCCCTCGAATCTTGCATACGGAGATCGTGGTGCCGGCGGAACAATTCCACCGAATGCACCACTAACTTTTGAAGTTGAGTTGCTCGGCGTTCAGTAATTCCAAATCAGTGATGAAGTATAACGGGAGGGGACAAGCCCCTCCCCTCTTACAATCTGTTGTCGAGCCGTCTGCGCTTGCCTGAATCGCGTCGAGAATCGTAGAGGGTTGGGGCTTGTCCCCTCCCGTTGAACGAAATGTTGCTTTGGGCGAATCATCTTTTAACGTAAGAGAGGCGCCCTGTAAGGCGCCTCTCCTGTTGCTTCAAAGGGCGGCGCGGCACACGCCCCGACGAGGTTTAGACCTTTTCCGTCACGACCTTTCCTTGCGTGAAAAGCAGCAAGTAATCCGGTCCACCAGCTTTTGAATCAGTGCCGCTCATGTTGAAGCCGCCGAACGGGTGAACGCCGACGAGAGCTCCGGTGCACTTGCGATTCAGATAGAGGTTTCCGCAATGGAATTCTTCTGCCGCTTGGTCCAGTTTCTCTCTGCTCTTGGTGTACGCAGCGCCAGTTAAGCCGAATTCGGTGTTGTTTGCGATTTCCAGCGCGTGGTCCCAGCTATCAGCTTTGATGAAAGCCAATACTGGTCCAAAAATTTCCTCTAGCGAAATTTTTGCTTTGGGATCGACATCGGCAATGATTGTTGGCTCGATGTAGAAGCCTTTGTCGACGGTCTCATGAGCTTTTCCGCCAGTCATCAAACGGCCTTCTTTCTTTCCGATTTCAATGTACTTAAGAATGCTCTCGTAGGCTGACTTCGAGCTCACTGGTCCGTAGTTGTTGTCACGCATTTCCGGTGTGCCAACAACTAGCTTCTTCGTGCGTTCAACAACTTTGCTCAGGACTTCGTCGTAGACATCTTTGTGTACGATTGCTCGCGAACAAGCAGAACACTTTTGACCTTGGAAGCCGAAGGCGGCCGCGACGATACCATCTGCCACGTAATCCAAGTCGGTGTCTCTATCGACGACGATTGAGTCTTTTCCGCCCATTTCAGCAACAACGCGCTTGATCCACAGTTGGCCTGGTTGATGCTTGGCGGCCAGTTCGTTGATGCGCAACCCAACTTCTTTTGAACCGGTGAAGGCGATGAATCTGGTCTTCGGGTGAGAGACGAGATAATCACCGACTTGCGCTCCAGGACCTGGCATAAAGTTGAACACACCGGCAGGCAAGCCGATTTCTTCCAACACCTGGGCGAATTGATAGGCAATTGCTGGAGACTCGCTGGACGGCTTCACGATCACCGGGTTACCGGAAACGATTGCCGCCATGGACATCCCAACCAGGATAGCGAGCGGGAAGTTCCACGGCGGAACAACCAGACCGACGCCCAGGGGGATGTAAGACAATTTGTTCTCTTCATTTGGCACTTTGGTGAGCGGCGCTGGCGAGCTCAACCGGATCATCTCGCGAGCATAATATTCACAAAAATCGATTGCTTCGGCAGTGTCGGCATCAGCTTCTGCCCAGCTCTTGCCTACTTCAAGAATCATCCAGGCGGATAGCTCATGCTTGCGGGTGCGCATGACTTCAGCAGCCCTGAACAAATATTCTGTCCGCTCGAGCGGGTTAACACGTCGCCAGGTTGAGAATGCCGCAAGCGCCTTTTGCATGGCTTGGTCTGCATGCTCTTTGGTTGCTTTGGAGAATTTGCCGATGACTTCTGCCGGCTTGGCTGGGTTGGTAGAGACGATCCATTCGGAGGTTGTGATTTTTTCGCCACCGATGACCAGCGGATACTCCCGGCCGAATTGCCCCCGAACCTTTGCAATAGCGTCTTTCATCGCCTTTTCGTTGGCGGGAACTGTAAAGTCCGTAAACGGCTCGTTGCGGAACTCCTCGATAGCTGCCTTTGGCTGGTGGCGAAGGGTTGTTGTCATCGGTGCTCTCCGGAAAGGTACGAAAAGAAATTATCCGGCCGAAACCGACGATACCGGTGACTGTTTCATATTGTTTGAATATGTGGGCGTCATAAAGCTATAGCTTCACTTGAATCCTTTTGTTCGCTGAACCGCTAGAGAATCGGCTTTTTGCAATGCTCCACAAAGTTTTATAGTATTTGATTGATGGCTGTAGGGGTGGCGCCATGCGCCGCCCAGACCACAGGGGCAATTGGTCGAGCGTGATGTACGCGAATCGTTGCAACTGAACGCCTGGACGGACAGCGCATAGCCTCTGGGCGCATCGCGGCATGCTTTGCATGCACGAGCTGCAACCTGGCTAGCGCCTCTAGCGGCTTTTGCCATTCATGAGGCTTCAGCGTTGAAACAATATCTTGACCTGATCAAGCTTATCCTCGAAAACGGGGAAGAACGCCAAGATCGTACCGGGACCGGCACGGTTTCTCTATTTGGCTTGCAGGCTAAGTACGACCTGCGGGACGGCTTTCCCCTGTTGACTACGAAAAAGGTCCTCTTCAGTAGCGTCTTACGTGAACTGCTCTGGTTTCTCCGCGGTGCAACTAACATCAACGACGATCTAACGCAGCACACGCCCATTTGGGATGCCTGGGCCAAACCAGACGGCGAGCTCGGACCGATTTACGGTTACCAATGGCGAAAATGGCCAAAGTACATTCAAGACGATGAAACTGGCATGTTCCGGCGTGAGCACGTCGACCAGATTGCCGATGTGCTGCAACGGATCAAAGAGGACCCTACCTCGAGGCGATTGATAGTGAGCGCTTGGAACGTAGCGGATCTAGATAAGATGGCGCTTCCGCCCTGCCACTCGTTCTTTCAATTTTATGTCTCGAATGGCAGACTGGATTGTCAGCTCTACCAACGATCGGCAGATATGGCGCTGGGAGTTCCTTTCAACATAGCCAGCTATGCACTTTTGCTAATGATGGTGGCGCAGGAGTGTCAGTTGACTCCGGGGGTATTTACCCACACCTTGGGCGATGCGCACATTTACGTCAACCATGTAGATGGTCTGCGTGCACAGCTCGAGCGTGAACCGCGAGTTCTACCACAGGTCAAGATCGCTTCAAAACCGCTGTTTGATTTGCGCTTCGAAGATTTTGAATTGTTGGCGTACAATCCGCACCCTTTCATCAGATTCCCCATAGCGGTTTGAACATGCGCAATTTCGACGTCGTAGTAGCAGCCGATTCGCGGCTTGGAATCGGTAAGAACGGTACGCTGCCGTGGCGCCTGCCCAAAGATATGGCTTACTTTAAGGAGTTGACGTCAATATTTCACGATCCGTTGAAGCGAAACGCAGTAATTATGGGACGGAAAACTTACCAGTCTATTCCTCCTCGATTCAGACCCCTGGACAATAGGCTCAACATCGTCCTTACCCGGCAATTACAGGTGGAGCTGCCGGAAGAGGTCGTCGTGTCTGGCAGTTTGGATGGCGCACTGGGCGTTTGTTCAGAAATTGAGATCGAAACTGTTTTTGTGATCGGGGGCGGCGAAGTGTTCGCTGAAGCTTTGCGACAGCCGCAATGTCTATTACTGTTTCTAACCAAAATTCATTATGATTTTGTTTGTGATACGTTTCTTCCTGATTACACGCAAGACTTCATTTCTTGCGATGAGCAGCCACCAATGAGGCATTGCGAAAATGGCATAGAATATGAGTTTGCGAAATTCATCCACAAGAACAAGCGTAAGGCTGGACAAGATAACTGTGTTGGCGCTGCAAGCTGATTTCAAACTATTCGTCGCGGTATTTATTCTACTGTCGACATTTATGATGCCGGCGGAAGCTCAAATGCGTGGTGATGCCATGCGTGGAGCTGCAGTGTTTCGAGCGATGAATTGCGTTATGTGTCACGCCGGTGGTGGCAATTCCCTTCGACCGGAAAAGCCGTTGAAGGGTGTTGGTTTCGCCAACAAGTATCGCGGCGATGAGTCTATCGCCGTGATGATCCGAGAAGGATCGCCAAATGGGCTGATGCCTGCGTTTCGACAGTCTCAGCTGACAGATCAACAGCTATTTGATGTGATTTGTTATATTCGCTCTTTGACGCCGAAACAACGTCCAGTCGTCAATTCAAAAATTAAGGCTGTCAGTCCAGGTTCCGACGTGAAAAAAGCGCCGGTCACCAAACTGCAACCGAAGCGCACTTAGCGGTTGCATGGCAGAAATAGAACTAACTCCAGAGCTGTTGATTCGTGCTTATAGCATGGGCATCTTTCCGATGGGAGAGGATGACGGCCCGATTCGATGGTACTCACCGAACCCGCGGTGCATCTTTGATTTGGACTTGTTTCACATTCCATCAAGACTGGCTCGCACGTACAGGCAGGGGCGTTTCGAAATGCGTGTCAACACTGCCTGGGAAGAAGTACTTAGGAACTGCGCTGATCGCGAAAGCACCTGGATTAATGCGGAAATCTTTCAGGTATACACTCAACTCCACTGCATGAACCTTGCACATTCAGTGGAGGCTTATCGAGACGGAAAGCTCGCCGGTGGATTATATGGAGTTTCCATTGGCGGGGCATTCTTCGGTGAATCGATGTTCCATCTTGAGACCGACGCTTCGAAAGTTTGTCTTGTCTATCTTGTGGAAAGAATGAAAGAGCGTGGCTTTTCGCTTCTCGATTCGCAATTTATGACCGGGCATCTTTCAACCTTCGGCGCTGTGGACATCTCGAAGGACCAGTACATGAAGCGGCTGAATCTAGCGTTAGCTCAAGATTGTACTTTCGACTAAAGAATTTCCGGGAGCGCCGGCGTCCCGCCGGCTTCGTGGTGGCTAATTCGGATGCTGCGCGCTTGTGGAGGGGCTTGTCCCCTCCCGTTTTTGGTGGTATCACGGCGATCTTCACAACGGTAGGGGACAAGCCCCTCCCCTCTACAAAGTACCCACCGCTATGGCGGTGTCAAATCCACATTGCGGAAGAAGAACTTCGCACCGGCGCCGACTTCAGCGAAGCCGGCCAGAACCGATCCGGTGCTTATGTTTTCATGACCAGCTATCTCTGGGATGTCTCCAAAAGACACAGGCATCCTTGCCGCTTCCTCGTCACTAACTTTCAGGAGTTCAGCAGGCGAGGCTAAGAAGGTTTCTTTGGCATAGTCTGGTGAGCTGTCATCGCTCGCCTTGTCGTCGTCGTCTTCTTCTGGCATGGTGTTTTTCTACAAGCCTCTATTTCTGTAACACTCAAAGTAAATGAACTCTGGGAAGAACTAAGGAGCTATTGAATAATCGTCTCGTCATCGTCCACGTCGGCAGTCAGCGAGTCTTTTAGGATGTTTTGGCGCAACGCTCTGCTCTCTGTCAAAAGCGAAACGAAGGCGATGCCTAACGAGCTGGCGCAATCGCCGAGTCCCAGGTACTTAGCAATCGATTCGCTAACTTCGGAATACAGCTCCGTTAGATTTTCGCAGTGCGCGTGGGCTTTCATGATCTCTGCCGCCGTAGGCTGTGCAACCAAGTAATCGGTAGCATACAGTGCAAGTTTTAAATAGTTTATCAACCAGGTCGGCATCCCTGCGCCACCTTGATCTACTGCTTCCAGATGAATCCAAAGGCAGAGCAATTCTTTGATCGCCCAGCGGAATTCCTCTTCCGAGATTTCCTTGCTGGCGGCCGCTTGTAATTGCGGAGTCGGCATTTTCTCTGCCGCATTTCGCATCTTTAGGATCGACTGCTGCAACTGAACAGAGGCGCTGTTACCGAGCAGGGAGACATAGCGATGGACGCGTTTGTGCTGCTCCTGCCGATTGCGCGGGTGATGCCCGGGCTTGGGTCGGAAGACGCTTGCAGCACTGGGCAAATTGAACTCGTACACCTATTTCATCCGTGGAATGCGCGAATCCAATGACACTAGGACTTCTTAGCGGCAGCTTTTAAAGGAACACTCGGCGCCGCAGCCTTCGGCGATGCTTTGTAATAGGCGGTAGCGCCTAGTTTCACAATCACTGTGTCGGCTAACTTTTGAAAAACGATTTCGGGACGTTTAATCCCGTGATCTGCAAATGGCACTTTGAATTCGGTATTGATCTGGATGAGATCGCAACCAGGCATTTTCGTCTCTGTGCCCGCGCATTTTTTGAAGTACGTAACGTCGACCGGCACTGTTTTGGAAACCGTCTTGCCGTGCAAAGTGAAATCACCGGTGGCAGTCAATCTTTGTCTTTCCCCAACTTTCAATACGCCCGGACGGCTCAATGTCTTCAATGTGAAAGTAGCTTTGGGATACTTGGCCGTTTCCAGGAAATTGTCACGCATGTGCTCGTTGCGAAGTTCAATGCCTGTGTCGACGCTTGCCAAATCAACTGCGAAAGTAGCTTGGATTGGCTTGCTCAGGTCCATCGATTCATCAATCACGACGTTGCCATTGATCTTACTGGTCTTGCCAACAATCAATTCGACCGGGGCATCGGAAGTGAACGAAACGACGTCGCGATTTTTGGCATCGCCCACTGCAAAGGTCACCGGCTTTGCATCGGCCGGCGTCACTGCAAATAGCGACACTGCAAATAGCGACACTGCAAATGCAGAAGCAGCCAGGCACCTGGTCAATTTTTTCATTCTCAATTTCCTATCTGTGTCGAACCGATGAAGATGCCTAATTCTTGCAGATCTTCAACCAGTTCTAAAAAATCGGCTACGGATTCCTGCGGATCTAACTGCGGTGTAAGTGATACCACAACTGGCAGCAACGCTTGATAGGTCACAGGCGACTTTGAAATTTCGACAATTTGCGCCGCGGCTTCACCGATTTGTGCGAATTTACCGGCGTGGGTCTTTGGGTGCCTGTATGCAGCGACAAGAGTCCGCTCCGGCTTTACTTTAGCGAGTTTCCGACCGGCTTCGATCTCAGCGGAAATCGAGAGAATGTCGAACTTGTAATCGCGGACCGACAAAGTGGGATTAACGATCGGTCCAAACGAGGCGATTTGTTGCGTGGTAGTCAATTGCTCATGAGGAACAGAGATGATGTCCACGTCCTCTTCCATCTTTTCTAGCTCAATCCACTCGTAGTCTGCCAATTCCGGCAGGAATGGATACTTCTCCAGCAGGCTGCCACCATGAATGGTCAAGTACTCTGAGAATCGCTTGCAGAGCCGATTGAAGTTATAGTGCTCGGGTGGAAACTTAGCTAAGTAGTCGTCGACCGTGGCTGGCCATTTTTTTCCGAGCAATCTTGCCGTGAATGGATAGACACTTTCCATCACGTCATTGTGTCCGAAGGATAACAGCCCGGCGTAGAGCTCAATGCCTTTACGGTCCACCTGGCGCAAAATTTCAACTGGTACGTTGGCAAGAACTTCCGGCACTGGTCCTTTGCGACTTCCGAGCAGCCATTGCCTGGCGTCTTTGTTGAGCCAGAGGGTCGAAAGCGATTTTTCTACTTCATGCAGAGAGGGCACGTAAGTCCCTCCCACCTTTGGCCGGAAGCGAATTAGCAGCCGCTGGCCGCTTGGGTTCAAGTGTTCGTGAGGCGGCCCGATGAGTGGGTGATGCCAGGCCCGGTTGCGTTTTTTGTGCGACCGCACGAATCATTTTGAGCTCGGCAACAAGTTCGTCGAATGCCGGGAAGTTCTGATCACGTTCAAGCAGCACGCCATGCACGGTGGTGCGCTCCAGCACGTAGTTGAGCAGTTCGTAGACCGGTTCGATAAGGGGCGCGCCGTGCGTATCAATGACGTATTCACCGATTCGCTTGTGTCCGGCCACGTGCATCTGCACGGTCCTGTCAAGTGGAATTTGATTCAAATAATCGCAGGCATCAAAATTATGATTGACTGAATTGACGTAGACATTGTTCACATCCAACAACAGCCCACAGTCGGCAGTTTCGAGGATTTCGGTCATGAATTGCGCATCGGTCATTTCCGCGCCGGGCATGTTCATGTAGAAGGAAATGTTCTCGATGAGAAACGGGCGCTCAATGTAGTCTTGAACCCGTTTAATGCGGTCTGCAATGTGTCTCACTGCTTCTTTGGTGAAGGGCAGCGGAAGCAGATCATGCATGTACGCGCCGCCGATGCTGGTGAAACACAAGTGGTCGCTCCACCAGGGAGCATTGGCGCGGTCTAGTACTTGTTTCAGTTCGGACAGATACTGGTCACTTAGTTCGTCGGTACTGCCGATTGAAAGATTCACTCCATGAGAAACAAGGGGGAATTGCCCAAGCGCTGTCTCCAGCCGCTCTTTAGCCATTCCCCCAAGTCTCATGTAGTTTTCCGGAACGAATTCTAGCCAGTCAATTTCATTGGCGTGATTGAAAGTTTCGTCGGCGATCTCTCTTCTCAAACCCAGACCGACACCGATAACGGGCAGCCCTTTTTTGATATCGAGGAAATCACGCGCCATTCACTCACTCCGAATTCGACTCAACGAGGAGAGCTGTTTGCTCTACTTAGCTGCTTTGCAGGAACCTTCTTTACCCTTTTCAGCGGCCTTGCAGGAGCCTTCTTTGCCCTTTTCAGCGGCTTTGCAGGAACCTTCTTTGCCCTTTTCAGCGGCCTTGCAGGAGCCTTCTTTGCCCTTTTCAGCGGCCTTGCAGGAGCCTTCTTTGCCCTTTTCAGCAGCCTTGCAGGAGCCATCTTTGCCCTTGGTCACGTTGCCATGGCAGGAGCCTGTTTTACCTTTTACGGCTTTACAGGAACCTTCTTTACCTTTGCAGGAAGCTTCTTTGGCTGCTTTTTCTTTGGCGGCCTTGGCAGCGACTTTCAATGCCAACTTTTCGGCTTTGGTTGGCTTTGCTGGCTTGGTGGTTGTTTTGGTCACGGCTGTAGTGGTGGTTGTGGTTGTGGAATCTTCAGCCATAGCGGAGCCATGGAAGCCAAGCCCAAGAGCTGCAACAAGGGCGGCTGCCAATTGAGCTTTTGTAAGATTTTGCATGTGAGCGATCTCCTAAACCTATTTGCACACTCTATGTAGCCCGATTGTTGACAACCGTGCTTTGGTAGAGACAACTAAACATCCTATCTGAGTGACATTAGCTAGTTGCCATCTCAACGTTAGGCGTATGTTAAATCTGTTTTTCTCTAGGCATTGTCCAGTTTTACAGCCTCAATAGAACTTAACGCATTGTCGGATTCGGGCGACATGTCGATTTAGTCAACGGGCTTTTGGTACGTACCTATTTATATATAGGAATGCACCATAACGGCGACAGCGATGAATAAAAACGGCGCATGCCACCACAGGTAGAGCATACGCCGTTTTTTGCATATTTCCGGTCAGCTATTTACCCGCACTTTTCTTGTTGGTTTTCTTGGCGGCGTTTTTCACTGTTTTGTTATTGCCGGTCGTTTTCTTTGTACCGGCAGAATGTTTCTGCTGGGCCGCCTTTGCTCCCGATTCATCCGTGCCACATGCTCCTTTGCCACATGCAGAATCCTTGCCGCTACCAAGTTGAGTGGCTGCCGGTTGTTCGATCACTTGCAGCGAGTTGGACTGGTTTTGTTTGCTTGCGTCTATATTTGCTGCCTCGGCAACGCCGGCACTAATTCCTGCCATTGCAAGTAGCGCTAGCACTTCACTTCTACCTAACTTTCTGCGCATTTCTTCACCTCGTACAATATGATGCTGATTGTCATTGGAGATCACCAGGTGCCAAACAAAACGCTCGAATGCGTCTATTTGCACGGTTTCGCATCAGGCCCTGCCTCGACTAAAGCCCGTCACTTTCAGAATTATCTCGGACGGTTGGGCCTTAACGTTCATGTACCCGATCTCAATGGAGAAAATTTTGAGCACCTGACTTTGACAGGTCAGCTTCTCATCATTGATCGTTTGTTTCAAGAATCGGTCGGCGAATCCGATGCATTGCTTATGGGTTCAAGCATGGGCGGACTGCTTTCCGTTCTTGCGCAACGCCATCACAAGAATGTCCGGGCGATGATACTTCTTGCGCCTGGCTTTGGCTTGAACCGGCGCTGGCATGAACTCTTGGGACAATCCGAGCTGCAGCGCTGGCGTGAGGAAGGCTCAATTGAGGTCTTTCATTATCTGTATAGCAAACACGTTCCGCTGAAGTACGAGTTCATTCAGGATGCGGAAAATTACAGCACGGACGATTTACTCGTTTCTGTTCCTACGTTGGTCATTCACGGCCTTGCAGATACGGTTGTACCTCCCAGAGAAAGTGAAAACTTTTATCGCCACAATCCGGACCAAGTGGAACTCCATTTACTGAAAAGTGATCACTGTCTCACCGATGTCTTAGACGAGATGTCTTTGATTGTTGAAAACTTTCTCAACGTTCATCGATTGCTGCCTGGGTAGCTACTTTCACGTCATTCATCCGCACCATATATGGTGGCAAGTTCGCAGGCGCTGACGGGCATGCATGTGCTCTGTGAGAATTTTATCGGACAATCCAAGAGCAAGTTGAATTCGGACGATAGAATTCTGGATGACGCTGAAGTCATGATGACAATACCGGATCCATTTAGCGGCTCCGATGAATCGTAAAAGAAAGAGGCTCGTCAAAGACGAGCCTCTTTCTTTTGAATTAGATGCGAAGGTTCCGATTATTCGTCGGATCCGCCGCCGCCTTCACCGCCCATGTTCATGTTTGTTTCGGCGGCCGGTGCTTTCTTTGCGCGAGAAGTGCGACGCTTCGCTGGTTTACGAGCCGCCGTTTTTTTCGCTCCTACGGACTTTTTTGCAGCACCTGCCTTTTTGGCAGGTCCTGCTTTCTTGGCTGCTGCTTTTTTGGCAGGAGCCTTCTTAGCTACGGCTTTCTTGGCTGCTGGTTTACGAGCGGCCGATTTCTTTGCTGTAGGTTTCTTGGCTGCTGGCTTGCGAGCAGTTGTCTTCTTGGCTGTAGCTTTTTTGGCAGGAGCCTTCTTAGCTACGGCTTTCTTGGCTGCTGGTTTACGAGCAGTTGTCTTCTTGGCTGCTGCTTTTTTGGCAGGAGCCTTCTTCGCTACGGTCTTCTTCATGCCGGTGGCCTTCTTAGCTACGGCTTTCTTGGCTGCTGGCTTGCGAGCAGTTGTCTTCTTAGCTGTAGCTTTCTTAGCTGCAGGTTTTTTAGCAGCGGGCTTGCGTGCCGCGGTTGCTTTTTTCGCCGTAGCTTTCTTAGCTGCTGGCTTCTTCGCTACTGCTGCTTTCTTAGCTGCTGGCTTCTTAGCTGCTGGCTTTTTGGCTGCGGATTTCTTCGCACCAGCGGCCTTGCGGGTAGTTGCCTTAGCGGCTTTCTTGGGTCCCGACGACATCACGCCTTCCGAAGGGGAGGCTGCTGGAGAGAGTAATCTCTTCTTCGCGGCCTTCCGCTTCTTGGGTTTTTTCGCTACCATTTTCGTTCCTCCTAGTAGGACGGCAGTTGCACGAAAGAAATCAAGTTTTTGATTGAGGTCCGAGGACCGCGTGAGTGTTGATTTCTCGTGCCACCACTTTTCAGTGAGAGTAAAACTCTCGTTGATCACACCACACAAAAAATAGATTACTTCTATATCTATAAAAATGCAAGAGTGCCGTCGGGATCGATCCACTGTCTAGGTCCGACAAGCGCAGGATTGCAAGCAATGAGTGTTCTTCGGAAAGGGGCATGGTTAGCCATTCCGAAATGGTGCGCTTAGTGCACCACTGTTCGAATTCTACTGAAAAAAATATTTTTTCGATATCCGAAAAATTTTGTAGTCATAAGTTTCGTTCGTTGATCATCGCTTTGCTTGATCGATTCTTGCGTTGGAGCGCAATCAATCATCAGCTCTTCGTTTCATCCGTTTCTGCATGTGCGACCGACTCTGATGATCGGCTACCCGGTATTGCGTTCGGGAAACCCCATACGAGTCCTTCGCCGTTGGAGACAATGAGCCGTCACCAAGCGTAGTGTCATGCTGCAATGGGCTTTGGAACGCAGGTTCTGGAAAATTAGGGGCGGGGGGGACCGGCATATCCGAACGCCGATCGGAATGACTCATTTTGGATCTGCTTCAACTCGGTGAAGTCGATGACGTCGTTGTCGATCAGCCGTTCATATTCACCCGGCAATGTGCAAGGTGCAGGATTACGACCAGGGTTGTCGGTGCAAATTGCAATTGCGACACCCTCGGCGCGGCAGCGATCGAACACTGTCTTCAAGCGACTTAAATCCTTGAGAACGCCAGTTTGTTTGTAACTGGTAGGACAGACCTCCAATGTGATCTGCCGCTTAGAAAGGTCTTTCAGATACTCAGGTTTGATCAACGGAATGTGGATCCCATGACCGATCCGATCAAGCACTGTGAAATATTGTGGATGTACGTTATCGATATTGGTTTCGCCTAGATGCGCGGTAGTTTTCAATCCACATGCTCGTGCTTTGGCCAGCAGTCGGACCCAGACCTCCCACTTTTCCGGTTCAATTTCCGGCCCAGCAAGATCAACTCCAACAACCGGTCCCAGGTTGTCTTTAGCGACTTTTAGAATCGCTTCGTTGATGTTCGTAGGGAGTCGCCTATCCAGGCAGATTATTTGCTTGACCGTGATCGGATATTCGGCGGGGCGAAGATTGGCAGTGATCGTTTCCACTATCAAATTCATCTGCCCCAACCGTTTAGCTACCGGAAGTTTGTGATCTGTTCTGAAGTAGGGGTTGTATCGCAACTCGAGATATTGCAGATTCTCAAACGTGTAGGCCCCGCGGCACAATCTCAGGCAAAAGTAAGGCAGATGCTCCACGCTTTGGAGTTCTTCGACAAGCGTGTGGATTTTTACAAACTCTTCCAAAGTACGGCAAGGTCTGGTGAACCAAGAGTAGAACCCATCGTAGTCCGGAAAGTAGTTGAGAATGGCATGATCATTCTTCTGCAGGAACTTGTAGATAATCCGCGGATGCAGAGCACCACCCAGATGTCGATGTAGATCAGCATATAACGCCATTGAGATGCCCTTTTATTTCCGCTTACGCAGATCATATACCTCTAAGGCCCGAACTTCATGTATCGACCTTAGAGCCAATTAGATGCTGCTTCGCATCTTTGAATTCCTTCGCGGTCTTTCAATTTCTCGTAAAGTGCGCGAGCCTCATCCCATTTTTTCAGCAGCTCGTAGCATTCCGCCGCTTTTTTTATTTGATTTCCTTTGAAAAAACAATTCGCTGCCAGATCATATTTGCCTTCCTGCAGGAAGAGTTCTGCAGCTGCCACTAAGTCACCGGACTTTTCTGCACATTCAGCAGCTTTGGTTAGCTTCATCGACTGCCGGTAAAGTTCGATTGCTTTGGAATAGTCACCCATTGCCTCATACAGCGATGCTGCAAGGTCCGCGTTGTTATTTCCCTTTGTCCACTGCAGCAGTTCAGGGCGCAAATCATCGGCGTCATGATTTTTGCCTGGTCCTGCAACTTCGGCAGCTACCACGGCCTGCCCAGCCAGCAAATATAACTTGGCCGCGTCGAGTCTTCGCCCGAGCCTGGCGAGCATGGAAGCTGCAGCGCCTTTGTTATCGGCTTTCAGATAGCGATCTGCAGCTTCCTGCCATTGCTCGGCTTTCTCAAAACAGTGCCCTGCTTCCTTGTTCATGTTTGCGCGCGTGTATGCTTCTGCTGCTTCGATTGAGCGCCCCAAGTTATCGAGACATCTGCCGAGTGCGGAATCATCTTTGAGTTCCTGATAGGCGTTGGCGGCCTTCTGCCAATTCTTGATGCGTTCGTAAGCAGCTGCCGCATTGACCAGATCGCCGGAGCGTTCTTTGCAGCGGGCGACGTCTTTCGGACGTCCGGCCTTCGAAAAAAGCTGTCCTGCTTTTGTGAAATCTTCAATCTGTTCGTAGGCTTCGGCAGCTTCTGCCCAGTGCATCAATGATTCAAGGAGCGGTGCAGCTTTGGCTGGCAATTGCCCTTTGACATAGCACCGGGCCGCATTCAAACGGTCCTTGACCTTCAGATACATATCTCCGGCAAGTCCAAATTGTTGGCACTTCTGATAAAGCTCGGCCGCTTTGAGCCATTTTGATTTCCCGCGAAACAAGTCGGCAGCTGACTGCCACATGCCGGCGTTTTCAAAGCAAGCTGCTGCTTTCTGATCGTCCTCAGCCAGGCAGTAATTGGTCGCCGCTTGCAACCATCGTCCTTGTTGTTCGAATATCTCTGCTGCCGGGCGAAATTTCTTTGCAATTTCGAAGCAGCGTGCCCCATCGAGCGGTCGACCGGCATCAAGGTATGTGTGTGCGGCAGTTTCGTGTTGGTTCAGTTTTTCAAAACAGAGCGCCGTCTCAACGTCCAAAGAAGCTTGCTTGAGATATTGGATTGCTTCCTCATACTCACCCAGCTGCATGTAAGCGCGTCCTAAACTCGCGGCATCGCGGCAACGCTTCCATAACTGGAGAGCTTTATTTTTGAGGCTGATTGTCTCGTGGCTCTGCTTATCCTCACGCGTTTGATATTCCTGCCAGAGCTGTGAGGCTTTGGTCCGTTCAAGGAATACCACCGCATAATTTGGCAGATAGCGCTCGCGTTGATGGTAAAAGCGCAGCAACTCAGATTGCACGTTGCTGGTATGCATATCCACCAGCGCGAGAAATTCGTTAAAGCGATCGCCGAACAGCAAGCGGACACGTTGAAGATCCTTGGCCGTGAGAAATATCAGCAGGTTTTGTCTTGCGCGCGTCGCTGCCATGTACCAAAGGTCAATCAATCGTGCCAGCAGTTCATCTGGTGCATCAGGATCGAGTTGGTGAAGAGAGGAGAACATGCGATATACAATCAGGTCCTCAAACTCTAAGCCCTTGCTCATGTTTAATGGCATGAAGAAGAGTTCGTCAGCAGTTACCATTTTGGCCGTGGCCTGTTTCCAGGCTAAGGCGTCTTCTGCAACGATGACCATTGGTGCAGGTAGGCCTGCATCAGAAGAATTACTGAGTGCCGCCAGAAATTCGGCGAACTCCTCTTGAGTGCCAACTACAACCTGCGTTTTGACACCATCTTGTTCCGGAGGCAGTCCTAGATCTGTGCCGGTCTGTGGGGAGAATGCGTGAATGAAACTTGCCAGATTGAAAATTTGGCGAGTGTTTCGAAAATTTCTGTGCAGCTGTACCTTGTTGATTGCGTTGGGTCGATGAGACTTCTTCAGAATGTTTTCGACGTACGTGTCCAATTCCTGCCAACGAAATCCTGACCGGCTGATGTTTTGATTGCGATCGCCGCAGAGGAATGGATAACTTGCTCGCGAGTTGTTTGCAAGCAACTGATTTTCCCAAAAGAGCAGGATCGACTTCCATTCGAGTTCTGTGAAATCTTGGATTTCATCGATGATTATCCAGGTAGCTTTTCCGTCAGAAGAGAGGGTTGCCTTGTTTTTGAGATTTTGATAGCAGTAACGAATCAGATCCGCTTCGTCTTTCTGGCGCAGGCGAAGCAAACGCTCTTCGTAGTGCCCGAATATTTCCAACACCTCATCCAGGTTGGCTGGCACCATACCGTAATCTTTGAAGATACGATGGAAGTCTTCGGTACTAGTTGGCAATCTGTCCGTTCCTGGAACAAATCTTCCTTTCAGTAAAGAGTAGATGTAGCCGTACAAGTTCTCAGCATTGAAAGTCCGAGCCCAGCGCGCTCGACCATTGATGATTTCGTTCAGGCAACGAATGCTCTGGGCCTTATCAATCCATTGCCATTGAACCGGAGCAACTGACTGTTTCAAAAAATGCCGGCAGAATTCCAGATAAGAGAACACGTGGAACTTGCCTTTGTGTTCTTGGGCATCCTGCTCCTCCAGCAAATTTTCTTTGTAGCAGCGGCAAACGCAAGCCAGTTCCTCATGATAAGTGAAGAAATAGATGTCGTCTTCACAGCTGTGCTCGTAGAGATTGAGGGCGTAAAACAGCGCAAGCGACGTCTTGCCGGTACCTGCAGAACCGCGCACGAGATACGCTTGGTCAGTACGAGCAAGTAGCTCTTCCTGCTCTTCGCTCAAGCGCAAATAGCGATCTATGTTCTTTTCAAAGGAGCGGTATCGATCGGGTTGGGCGAGCACATAGTAAGGAACTCGAAACAATAAAAGACCATTTGTAATCTCGGGAGAATCAGGCACCTCATCTTTCAGTTTGTCTAAATTGTGTTCACCTTGACTGAATACTTGATCTGCCTCCAGGAAATTGCCCGGAGGTTGGAACACTGCAGGTACGACGGTGCGTTCCACGCGATCGTATGCATCATCATGATGATTGGCATCCCAAATCACCAAAGAACGTTCGTTGCTGTCCTTGTTGGTATACATGGAAAAGATCACGCGCATCTCAACGTTGATGCGGGCGGAATAAACTTTACCTTTGGTGGTGCGTAATCGCTCGACACGTAAACCGGGTGTG
>JADYXS010000166.1 GCA_021772155.1 Candidatus Obscuribacter sp. | reverse complement strand
GCCAAAGTTGGAGCAGCAGTCAAAGCAATCGCCGGCGATCTGGAATTCCGGAAGCAGGCATATGAAGCCGGTGACGTTGCGCGCAGCCTCGAACTAAATCCCAACATATTCAAACAAAATCTCTACGAATTGCTTGGCGGAAAACGAGAATTGGTTCTCACGCCTTAGCAGCTTCCTCCTAGCTATGATGCACCAGTTATATCGGTTATGGATGCACTGTGCGTGTCCGCAGCATGTTGTCGTCTTGTGATTCTCGTCGCCTATCTTGAACTCAACAGCCGCTCAGCCAATATAAGCCGGGCCGAGCGGCACGGTGGTGGCAGACGAACCAGAGGGCAGTGGCATGGGACAAAGTAATGAGATATCAGACTTTGAGCGAGTGTTTGTCGACGACAAATCAAGCATGGTTGGACAGGCCTTTCTGGCAGAGGTTTCGAAACATCGGGACGACTCGAGCAACAAGAAATGGACACGCCGAAGAACGAGCCGGATCACATAGAAACAGAACCACTGTTTTATGCAAGCTCTGATACGGAAAAGGAAGAGGACGATCGTGATCGCGATATCGTTGATTCTGCCACCACAACAAAAAAAGGGCTGACCACACAGGCCGTCAAAGAACTACCCGATAACGTGGATCGTGATGCGTACAAGCACCTGATGCAAAGTTTTCAGGCTGTTGAGAAACTGAAGGACAAAGACTTGAGAAACATTGACGCCATACTCACGGCAGCCAGCAAGAATGACGTTAAGGCCATCAGCGACATCATGATAGGGTACCAGAACAATCCTGATCACTTCAGACACTGTGTGCAGCTAGGCCTCACTTTGGAAGGAAATCGTCGCAAGGACGGCCCCGTCCACGTCCTTTACATCGATGAAACGAACACGATTGGTGTACCGCTCAAAATAGGCGATGAACACTCCCGTCGCTATTTCCGAACAGATGGTTCACACACGACCGATCTGTGGCTCCCAACCAAGTAATCCACAACCCAATATGGGTTAGCACACAGAGATACGTCCCACTTCTATCTGAGTTCCAGCACCGCATGTGGTGCATTCATCCTGCAGAGATCAGTAACTAGGTAACCAACGGTCGCAGGGAAGACGGACTGAGGACCTTCGTCCTGTGACTGCGAGTGCCCCTGGTGGCGGTCGGTCTGCGCTAAACTAGCCAAAGGAATATCGAAGAGAACGAAGAAGCATGGACTTGAAGGTAATTTCGACTAGTAGCCACTCACCGACAATGCAAGTTTCTGCCGGTGAGATCGACTTGGGTACTACTTGGGCCGAGTTCCTAGAGGCTCTGGATTCTAGCGCCGCGGAGGAAAAAATCTCCGACATACGGTTGCTGGGAGTTTCCAGCAGTAAATCCTTCGATTATTCGATTGATGGCAGAAAGTTTGTCATCCGGCGCTGCAATCAATACTTTGCGCGCGTCCTCCAAGGCGAAGTGGTCGAAACCACGCGTGGGGTCGCAGTTCGGTATAAACTAGTTGTCCTCAAATCGCAGGTAGCAACCTTAGGGGTGGTTTTTCTTCTGATAATGTTGGCTAATGCCATTGTGCTGCCCATGCTGTACCTGGCGATGGTCCTTTTGCTCAAGCTAGGAGACACAACATCCCATGGTCTCATGGTAATTTTCGGACTACTATTTTTGGCCCTCCCAGGGCAGTTGCTATTTCGGCTTGGGCAGGGTGGTGACGATGAACTGATCAACTTCATCAAGCAGATCGCAAAAACCCCTGATGAAACAACTTCTGCGTAACATAAGTTGCAGGTGTGAAGACGGCTTCTCCAGTATGTGAACCAAGAGCCCTTGGCTCAATATGGAAAGATGCTGCAAGTAAGCACCACATGCGGTGCCGCTACTTCCATTGTGTCAGTGCAGTGAAGGCCGTAGTAGCTCTATTTCGCATGTCCGGGTCTGGACAGAAATCACGAACTGACATGAATTCCAGCCGTGCCTCGCGTGACTTTCCCAGGCGAGCATACGTCATAGCCAGGTAAAAACGCATCTTCCACGCCATTTGGTCCTGAGCAAGACCACGCTTCAGCGCGTCTTCGGCTTCCAGAAACAATCCGGCCTGGTAGCTGGCAACACCTTCATCGAAATTCGATATAGCCTCTGAGTTCATCCAGATTCAGAGCCTCCATTACTGTACTGCCGCAAAGTTCATGTGTTACTGGTCAAGTTTAGGAAGGGACCCAGGTAAGGTTCCGTCGTCTATTTTCCATTGCTAGCGTGAAAAATTCCAAAACCAATCGATGCCGTTTGGGCCTGCTCGCCTGATGCCGAAATCGGTGGTTTGTAAGGCGGCGGGCCCAGATGGCGGGTCTAATGCCTCGAACCACCTCCATTAAATCTGGGGGAATGCGGCGAAAGCCGCATCCCTGCACCTGAACACACTTGATAACCAATTTCAAAAATGTTAGGTTACCAAAGCAGTCTGTGTGCGCTCCAATTACTACCAAAGCAGGGCAAACGTGCCCCCATCTGAATTCATACCTCCAGAATTTCAGGGACCCGGCAACGAAGTCGGGCGGATAGGTAATACTGCGCCGAATATGCGGGCCGAGGTCCAGTTAAATCAGCCTGCCGATGTATCGCAAGCCCACCAGTTTTTCCAACCCAAAGCGGATGGCGGCTTGCCTTCCCTCAACTTAGGTGACGGTGGAGCGTCTTCTCTTTCCACGATTCCTCACGGCATCATGCCGGGCGGAGAACATGCCCTCTCCTCGATTCCGCTGGGCGCCGAAAAAGGACTGGGCATGCTCGTACCTACGCCAGGTGCTGAGCAAGTTTCGCCTTTAATCCAAATGATGATGAAGCTGCCCGGGCTGGCCGGCGTGATCGACAATTTCTTCGAATTCCTTAAAATGCTTTTCGAAGGCAACATGATTGAATCACTGACGTCCGCGCTGATGGACCCGACGGGAATGCTGATGCACCTGTTCGAAGAGGGCGGCGACACCTTCACGATCTCTATGGACGTGATGCCAAACAACATGCCGATTTGGAAATTCGACAACGGTATGTTCTCGCAGCCGGACTCTTCTGTAATGCGGCTCCACACAGACTTGCTCGATGACGGTAATGTTGGCGCGCCAATTGCCAATGCGAATCTGGAACAGGCTATTTTTGAACGCACATCAAATTACACGATCACCGATCATCATCAGCAATCCCTTCTCGATTGGCATGGGCAAAACAACTTAGCGCTCGGACCTGACGCTTATCGCCCGACCATGGGCAATTACCAGGCTCCGCCCACCACACAAACGCCCCAAACTTCTTCTCTGTCACACCATGCCAATACGGCCCCGCCAAGCGGGCACCACAATTCATCGCACCATGCGCCGCACCACGCGCCCAAACATCACTTCAAAGCGAGGGACGTTGCTATCGACCACGCAAAAATTGCCCAGGCACAGCCCACAGACGCCGTCAACGGACAATACACCGTTCAGCCTGGCGACAACCTTTGGGATATCGCCAAGCGAAATCTCGGTGACGGTTCACGCTGGGGTGAGATATATAAGATGAACGCCGATGTAATCGGTCAAAACGCGGACATGATTCATCCGGGCACGTCATTGCACATGCCGGACGGCAGCTCGATTGCTTCAGGCGCCAGCGAAGGCAGCAAATACATTGTTCAACCCGGAGACAATCTCTGGGATATCTCGCAGCAGCACATGGGCGGCGGACAAAACTGGAACGAACTGTTCAAGATGAACCAAGGCGTCATTGGCGACAATCCACGAATGATCTTTCCGGGACAAGAATTGAATCTTGGCGGCGCCACTGATTCCATCGCAGCGGCTCCGGTTGATGCCGGTGCATCAGTTGCAAGTTCAGCGCCGACAACATC
>JADYXS010000165.1 GCA_021772155.1 Candidatus Obscuribacter sp. | reverse complement strand
TCCCGGGAGGTCGGATCGCATCCCGGGAGGTCGGATCGCATCCCGGGAGCGCCGGCGTCCCGCCGGCTTTGACGGCAGCTGTGGCAGCATTTTATGCTGCAATTATTAGCGATACATTCAGAGCCGGCGGGACGCCGGCGCTCCCAGGCAGGCGACAGCTCCAACGGGAACGTTACTAAGTCCAGCCCTAGTACGTGATGCAGGGTGAGCCACCATCTGAGGTCAGAAACTCCACCAGCTTGGCACCACCAACAATCGTGCCACCGCTAATCACCTGCTCTTCGGTATAGCCACGCTTCTTGTAGCACGGTGAGCAGACAAAAATTTTGCCACCAGCTTTGACAAAACTGTCCATCAATTCCTGAAGCGGAGAAAATCCTTCCTCATGAATCCCGGTTGCATAGCCCTTTGTCGCAAGGTGAACACCTTCGGTCGACAGGAACACCATAGTTTCTTTGTCCGAGGCAACCGCCGCATTTGCCACCACAAATGCCACCGTCGCTTTATCCGCATCATTTTTCGCGCATGTCAGGCTAACGCAAAATTTATCGCCCATTTTTATCTTGCCTCCGTTGTATGAAGTAGTGAGGATGCCCGCTTGACACCAAAGTGTGACCAGTCATTCTGCACCAGGCAGGGATGTCCTCTAGCGCACCAGTATCCAACGCCACCAATTTCAAAACTTGTCCAGCTTTTAAAGCTTTCATGCGCCCTGCTAACAGCATGACCAGTTCACCGCAACCCATCTGTCCGGCATCCCACTCGTCATCAATATCCGGTGAATCTCCGCCACTCAACGCACTGCTTTCCATTCATAAAAGTCCGAACATTATATACGAGCAGGCACAGCGTTTGAGCACCTAAGCCTACTTGCTCGAATAGGCAGGCGGCTCACGAGCCGCCCCTACAGTTCCTGCAGTGCAATAACCGCGGCCGGGCCGTATCGCTCAATCGTCGCGTGACGGTACCAAACTGGCAACAGCGGCAGCCACTAGCCCGCCAAAAACATATAGCGCAACAGTCGTTGCGACAGTCGTGGCATTCTGAGCACTGGGCTGCCTGGTCAGGCCCAATAGTTGCGGCAGTTTCACTGCCCCAAGCCCAGCAGCAATTCCCATAGAAATGCCCTTTCCAACGGCAGCAGCACCCCGGCTCGAGCCAATCGGACTGTAATAAATTGAGTTCGATATCAAGTCCGCAACCAGAGCCGATCTAAAGAGGGCTGAACCTTGAGGTGGCTCCCAGCCAAACTTCAGGCACAATTCTTCGATGCTGCGCATTCCAAGCACATCCATCCGTGGAGCATCTGGCACTAGCTTCTTCACCGCCTGGTGAGCAGCCGTCAAGGCCAACGCGCCGGCGAGCCCGCTCAACACCATACGAAAGATTCTCATCTGCTCATCCTCTTGACAGAACTCCATTATGGACGGTGCCAAGGCAAAACGGTTCGCTCAGCAGCTTGGATGGAACAAAACAATCTATTTTAACTACTTTAAGGAGTGCCTGATGGACCGTATTGAACGCAAATTAAGCAGAACCATAGGTTCGCTACCCGGTAAGATACTGGGATTGGTTAAAAGGGGTCGTCGTCAGGCAATTCTTTGAATCACAATCAGCTCGATAGTTACATTGCCGGACTGGGCTTGAGCGATGTCAAACGCTCCATTACCTCGCAGGGAAATTTCTACTGCTTGTCGATGCATGGCAGCCAAGTTGAAAACATCTGGCGAATTTTACGTGAGCGCGTCGATGAGACGCTTCGCTGGCCTGTCGTGATTGGTGAAACCAATGATGCCCTTGAGCTGATTGACCACGCTACCAAAACCACACCGGAAGACACCGCTGCTACCATTGAGAAAGGGCTTAAACTCGATATTCTGCAATGGATGGAAGACACAAAGGCTCAGAATGCGCTCTATGAAGCGCCGCCTTCCGAAAGCAATGAACAGTCACAAGCATCCAACGCAGGACATCCATTTTCGGACTTTTTCAATTCGGTGACGCGCGTGTTCGGCAAGCCCAGCTCAGGGCATCCAAAACCCGTCCAGCCACCAAGGACAAGCTTTCAGAAATATTCTTTCGCTGCTCCTACTGACCTTCTGTCGAAAACATTCCTGCCGGAAGTGAACATAGCATTGCCACCGACGGCGCTACCATGGGAAATCCCAGCTTACCTTAAGTATGGCGACTGGAACGGTTGCCCGGCGCCAGAAATTCACGTTGCGCTGTTCAAGCGCTGGCATGAGTTGCACGGCGCGGAAGTCTTCGCCATGGTTCGAGATGTCGTGGAACTGCACATCCGCAAGCCACCGATCTCTCCAAGCGACGCGATGTCTATCGCGCAGGAACAGTATCTCTTTTGCCCTGACATTGTGCTTCAAGGCACAGACACGATAGAAGGGCTGAGTAAGGAAATCATCAACACGGATGGTTGGTTTTTTTGGTGGGATTGAGGAAACACGGTGTATCCAAAATTATCAGTTAAAAAGGGACGCGAGTATCAGATTCTCCGCGGGCACCCATGGCTATTTTCCGGTGGGATTTCACAGGCGCCGAGCAAAGTTGCAGCTGGAAGTCTGGTCGATTTGATCGACATCAATGGCGGATTCATCGCGCGCGGCTATTACAACCCGCAAACTGATATCGCAGTGCGCGTACTGACAAAAGACCCGGAACAAGAAATCGATTCCAGTTTCCTGCGCGCGAGAATAGAAGCCGCAGTTCAATTGCGGAATCAGGCGCTGGACACTGCGGCCACAGATGCCTATCGACTGATTCACGCGGAAGGTGATTTCCTTCCGGGCTTTGTAGTCGATTCCTACGCAGGTACCCTTGTCGTTCAAAGCCACACGGCTGGTGCAGACGGTCTCCTAGAAATGTTCGTCGAGGCGCTCGTGGATGTCGCCAAGCCGAATGCGATCGTAATTCGAAACGATTCCGGCGGGCGAAAGCGCGAGGGATTAGAAATTGTGGCACCGTATGTGGTGCGAGGCACTCTGCCGGATGAAGTGATCGTTAGAGAAAATAACCTGCGCTTCGGTGTCGATGTTATTGCTGGTCAAAAGACAGGATTTTTCACCGACCAGCGCGAGAAACGGCAAGCGCTACAACGCTACTGCCGCCAGCTACCCGATGACTCTCGAATGATTAACGGGTTTAGCTACACGGCCGGTTTCGCCGTTTATG
The DNA here is from genome assembly GCA_021772155.1 of Candidatus Obscuribacter sp. Lineage (GTDB taxonomy): Bacteria > Cyanobacteriota > Vampirovibrionia > Obscuribacterales > Obscuribacteraceae > JADYXS01. Next base: position 7,592 of record JADYXS010000165.1, on the reverse strand, counting down.
CAGCCGCCGCTAAGCCTTCCATCCGAACATTCAATATAGACGAATCGCAAAAGGCCTTGGACCAAGCTCGCAAGAACTTCGAGTTGAATCAAATCGATCCATCGGCTCATGAATTCATTTCCGCCGAAGCATTCTCGTGGATGGAACAGCAGCGTGAGCAAGGCGCACTCTACGATCTAGTGCTTTTAGATCCGCCGGCTTTCGCAAAATCGCACAAAGACAAACCGCGTGCGCTCAAAGGCTACACGAGAATGAATCGGCTAGGCATTGCCCTGACCAAGCCAGGCAGCATATTAGTTGTCTGCTCCTGTAGCGGTAGCGTGACATTGGACGAATTCACCGGCTGCTTGCGCGATGCAGCCGCCGATGTGAGCCGTCAGGTGCAGATACTAGAAATCTTCCAGAACGGACCAGATCACCCGATCAGCGCAGCCGCACAGGAAGGTAATTACCTCAAAGTGTTGTTTTGCCGAGTGTCTTGAGCAGTCCACTCAAGACTATTTTTTCGGTTTGCTAGCATTGTACTGATTGAGTGCGTCATTGATATTTGCTTCGTTTATTGGTGGGTACTTCTTGGCTTGATCATCACCAAATGAGGCTATAACTTCGTAAGTGAACTGATTTTCCTTACCTGGGATCTTGTGCGGTATAACAATTTTGACTGTGGGATAACCCTCAACATCTGCGGCCAATAGAGATTCGGCCTGACTTGCTTTCGCTGGATCCTTGGCTATATCACCATTCACTTTCAATGCAGCAACTTTCAGCGCACCGGCATTATGCGCCTTTTCAAATTTAGGCCAGAAGGCATCCTTATTTGGCGTCGCTTCAGGTTTATTAAGCGGTTGTCCTTCCAGCCCCATACAAGGAGGACACCATGGGGCGCCAATACGAACGACTAACGGCACGCCATGTTCAATGGCAGCATTCGAGGCGTTAGTAGCGTTCGAATAATGCGTATCAAGCGGTTTCAATGGAATTACTGGCTTGGGTTCTTCGTACTTAACTGGCTTGATGTCACCGCCCGGTTGAACAGTACCAGGTCTAAGCACCGGTGCCTCCGGCTTAGTTGCGGGCTTAGCCGCATCAATCATCTCTGCCATTTCTTTTCTCATCTCGCCACTTAGCCAATCAGTGAACTTGTCGCCAGATGCAGGACCGGGATTCTTCTTCGAATCAAACAACTCCATTGGAAATGGCTTGATTCCGGCGATTTCATCAGGTGTGACGACGGCTTTGCCATCGGCTCCCACGGCAGTTGGCACAATTGTTGTGACGTCAGCTGCTTTTGTAATTGGTGGGTTTTGCTGGATGCTCATATCAAACACAAATTTGGGGCCAGTGTCCTTCGGCGAAGTATCCGTAATCTCTAAAGACATTTGGGGTGCCTGCTGGTAAGGAGGTGATCGAATGCATCAATATTGCCCTAATTCGGCCCAATAGGAAACGTAGAAATATGCCGCAATTCCGCACAAAACTGCATAATTGTACAGGCTCTAATGGCACCGAGAAGACTGATTGCTACAATGAGAATTAATGTCGACCTGTGGACCAAACGAGTTTGGTCGGCGTCATATGGTTCAGTTAGCGTGGATCACACTCCTTTTGGAGTGAAGCCCGGTGCATTATGAACAAGCAACGTTTTTCAGTCAGTCTATTAGTCACTTTGGTCGCGGTCACCTGCGCCCCGGCAGCAATTGCCCAGAATCAGCCTTTGGCCGGCACCGTAGAGATGTCGGTCGACCATGCAATCCGCATTGACCGGTCGAGTTTGCGCAGGTCCACCGGAGTCGATTCCAGTGAATTCCAGACAAACCTGATACCGCAGGAAGCGCAACTAGCGCCACTGGTGGATTCAAGGCAATTTCAGGGCGCCGCCAAGCAGATCGAAAAACCAGCGCCAATCCTGAACTCCTCGTTAATGCAACAGGTCGCCAGTCAAATTCAAGCAGCCGCGCCGCTGTTCAATGCATCGGCAACGAAGAATCCTGCCGATAAGCTCGCGCCTTATATCTGGTACCAAAGTGCAATGGGTGGCTATTACGATGCTTCCGGCACCACGAAGGAACTTGTGCGAGCAGAGCGCCTGCACTTGTTCGGCGGCAAATTTGAAGATGGTACCATTGTGCCGAAATCACAAATTCGTGACTACAACAGCATGGGCCACGCCTTCAAACAAGCAAAGTTAGACACCAACCACTTCTGGAATCACTAGACTTACGACTACCGGCCATTTGAACTGTTGCTAGTGCTGGGTAAATGGAGCTCCTATGCCCGATGAAAACCTAGGAATCATTCGAGCGATTTGGCGCTATCCGTTCAAGTCTATGCTGGGTGAAAAACTGCAGTCGTCTCGAGTCACTGAGCGTGGAATTGAGCACGATCGCCTGTTTGCATTGCGCGAGCTGGCAACCCACAAGCTAGCAACCGCAAGGCAATATCCGCAGCTGCTGGATCACCGCGCAGTATTGCACCAGGAGCATAATTGCAATGCTCGAGTTCAGATTGAATACCCGGATGGGGATATCGGATTTGCTGACGAAGAGGACTTGGGCGTGCGCTTTACTGAACTTCTCAGGAAGGCTGTGAATGTGGATGCCGCCTGGGAAGAACAAAATCCGAAAGGACTGTTCGATGACCTACCGGTACATTTACTCACCACGCAGACGCTTTCATATCTAACGTCACAACATGCATCTTCCGAATTCGATCCGCGACGATTTCGTCCGAACATCGTGGTCGAAGCAAATAACGATGGTCACCTGCCTGAGCAGGCCTGGATTGGCAGAAAGGTCGCCATCGGTGACGAAGTTGTTCTGGATATTCACAAACCGTGCGAACGTTGCGTCATGACCACAATGCCGCAAGAAGACCTGGCGCGCGACAACGACATTTTGAAGACAGTTGCAAGCAAGACGGAAAGCATCGTCGGCGTGTACGCCACAATCATTTCCAACGGCACAATATCAGTCGGAGACACAATCAGGTTCCTGGACTAGCGATCTGGTAAGGGAGGGGCCTGTCCCCAATACTGTTCACTTAACGCTTGGGCGAAACCCTGGAGAGCGCCGGCGTCCCGCCGGCACCTGATTGCACTTCTGGTGGCAGCATTCTATGCTGCCACGCCTGCAAGGATCAAGAGCCGGCGGGACGCCGGCGCTCCCAGGATTGGCAAGGACAGCCACGGACAGAGGGTTTCAGGCCGCCTAAGTGAACAGTATTGGGGCTTGCTCCCTCCCGTTGTAAGAGCCTGCTCGGTTATCGTTTTGCGAAACCGACGATCTCACGTTTAGCAGAATCAAGTAATAACCTGTCATGCAGGGAGGGGACAAGCTCCTCCCCTACCGTTCTTAGCGAGGATGGCGTCCCGCCTTGAACACTTGCATCTCGATTATGCAAATCAACAGAATCGCCTAATCTCAGCCAGAGCTCGGTAGTAGACAACGTGAAACGTCGACTCCTGAGGTTCTCCGCGTTGCTCCAAGTTCGCATCAGCAGCCTTCTGCTTCTAGGTATTTTGACAATGAACTCACCTGCCTTTTCAACTGAGCCGGATTTTTACGCCATGCAAAAAATGCTGGCGAACTATCCAAAAGCTGCGCAGAGCATGGAAGCGCATGGGCAGATCGAGGAAGCTGGCAAGCTCTATCGAGAGCTGGCAAGAACAGTGGAGAAAGTTGAGACTATGCCGCGAAAGATTTACTCACCCTCGGCGTTCGGCCTGCTGGCACAGTATCTCGAGCGCAGAGGACAGACAGCCGAAGCCATGCGTTGGTACGAAAAACTTGCCAATGCTCCAGTTAACGCACACGCCAATACGGTGAAGGCCGAGTATCTGCAGCGGTACGCCGGGCTGTTGCTGAAATCCGGCGACAAAGATAAAGCGCGAACTATAGAAGCCGAAGCCGCTTTATTGATTGAATCGCATAAGCGTTTGAACGCCTCCGGTGCCGATTATTGAATCGTCCCGAGTTCGGACCACCCTGGACAGCGAAGCGGTAAGCGCAGAGCTTGACGAGCTCGTCAGTCAATGTACTCAACTTGAAGTACAAAGCCGAATTCCAACATCACAGAGATTGAACAGCGACTGAAACTGCTTCAGCTGAAGAACCAGGACGCTTCCTTCGTGCCAAACTTTCAGTAGCCGCGGGAGGGCACAAGCCCCTCCCCTCTTACATCCGTCGAATAGCCCCAGGAATTGGGTTCGCCCGATACTGGGTAAACAAGGTTTAGGCAGTTGTTCCAGGGACCTAACAATGTTGTCGACTAAATCATTAGTATCCTTACTTGCAATCACTCTGGTGAGTACTGCTTTATCGTGGGCTTACCAACCGGCGGCAGCCAATTCCGAGCAAACGAAAAACTACAAAGCACAGCGCGGTTCACCACCATGTTTAACCTGGATAGATCCAGATGTTGAGCCAAGGGCAGTGCTTCTTTGCGTACATGGCTGCGGTCTACACAACGGTTCCTTCAAAGATTTCGGCGAAACAATGGCTAAGCGCGGAATCGCGACCTACGCCGTTGATGTACGCGGCTTTGGTTCTTTCCAACGAAAGGAAGGAACTCACGGAATCGATCTCAATGGCTGCGTCTGGGACGTAGAAGAGACTCTGAAGGTTTTGCACAAGGCGCACCCCACACTGCCTACCTACCTTTTAGGCGAATCAATGGGCGGGGCGATTGCTTTGCGAGCAACAGCGCAAAATCAATCATTGGTATCAGGATTGATTGCATCGGTACCGGCAGGTACTCGATTCAAACAATACAGAACAGGTGTAAGAGTGGCGCTCCATGCGCTTGCAGGACCAGCCAAAGATTTCAACATTGGGGCGACGATTGTTAATCAATCAACAAAAAAACCAGAGCTAATAAAGGAGTGGTCAGAAGATCCACTCTCGCGCATGAAAATGTCTCCACTCGATTTAATACAGTTCAACCATTTCTGCGACGGGAACGTCGATAGCGCAAAGAAGGTCACGAGCATCCCTGTGCTTTACGTACAAGGGTGTAAGGATCAACTGATCAAACCCGCCAGTACCTTCAACATCTTTCAGCACACCGCCAGTCCGGACAAATGGCTGCTCCAGATAGGTAACGCCGAGCATTTGATTTTCGAGGAGCATCAATTCACCGATACAATTGTGGATCTCGTCGTAAAGTGGATTGATTCGCCATCGCCAAAGAAAGCAGCCATGGATCCGGCAACGGCAAGCTGCACATTTCTCAGTAAACCTGAAGAAGCAGCAGCGCCAGCATCAACCGAGCCCGTCGTGAGCGAACCTGTGTTGACTAAAACGGAATCAACTCAGTAGACTCGCGAAACATTTTCGCACACCGTTCAGGTACGCGAATCGGCTTTCCAGAAGCCAGATCGACGAACACACCTTCGTGTTCAACGGTAGTAGTGATCTGCCCATCGACGTACAATTCCGCTTCGATCTTGAACATCGCGCGGCCTAGATGACTTATCCACATAAGTCCATGCGGCTTGTCAAAGAGCTTGATCGGTCGCCTGTACTGAATGTGGTGGCAGGCAATTACAGGCGTTTTACCTTCGTCCAGAAACCCTTTAAGTGGAAAGTATTTTTCGAACAACTTGAGGCGCATATCCTCGAACCAGCGCAGATAGACAATGTTGGAGACGTGAGCAGCAAAATCAATCTCGTAGGTACTTACAGTGATGTCATGCTCGACAAACAATCCCCGTTCGGGACGTTCTTTTCCTTGACGCATGACACTCCCCTTACAACCAAAATTGATATCCTTAGCGGAGCATACATCAGGCGCCAAAAAATGAAGAGTAAAGAAGACATACTTAACAGGCTTGAAGACGTCGAACAGGTCCACCGAAGCCACAAGCGAACGTATTCGATTCCGCGCTCCGATGAGCGACGCGGGCTAAGACCTGGGCAGCTGGCCAAATTAGTCTTTCTGGCTCCTGACGACGCAGAAGAAGGCGCACGTGCCGAGCGAATGTGGGTCGAGGTCAAAGCCACAGCTGCCGGAGACTACATCGGAGTGCTGTCCAACCGCCCCAGATACCTGAAATACATTCAGCAGGGAGAACATGTGGTATTTCGCCCCGAGCATGTGTGTGCAATTTACGTCGAACGCAATAACGACAACTGGATAAATCCCGAGCTTTTCCTGGTTGTCAGCCGGAAGATTATAGAAAATGAAGCATGGCCTCAAAGAGCCGTGCGCAAAGAGCCCCATGACGACAGCTTCTCCGGATGGCTTGTAATGTCTTCCGACCAAGATTCCCCGGACAAAATAGATGCCGACGAGTATCTTCCCTTGAGCGCGCATGACTTGATGAACAAGTTTCCGATTCTCGATTCCGTACTCGGAGAGCCAATTGGCACGGACTGGTCGTGGGACGAAGAAGCTTGCGAATACAAAATTTTTGACAGCGGTAGCAAGCAATGAATCAAAGCATTTGGTTTGCAACTTGCGCTAGAGTTCCGCTCGGTGACAGCGACGACCTACTCGTTGTAGATGAGCTGCACAAGCGCGGTTTGCAATACATCCCCAAAATTTGGGATGATCCCAACGTTGATTGGAACGATTGCCAATTCGGAGTGATTCGCTCTACCTGGGACTACTGCAGCAAATACGAGGCCTTCCAGGCTTGGCTGTCGGCGCCACATTCAGCAAGTTTTTGGAACCCACCGAGCGTATTGAGATGGAACACTTGCAAAACCTACTTACGGGAATTGGAAAGGAAAGGCATTCGGATTGTGCCGACGCTGTGGCTTGACCAATCCGCTTCGGCAGTGGAAATCGAATCAACATTAGCGAATTGCTCGTGGCATGGGCCTGTTCTGAAGCCGGTGATCGGCGCCTCATCAAAAGGCGTACGGAAGCTGGACCTGGCGGATCAAGCAAATTCCAAACTGGCGATAATGGAGCTTTTGAAAACGAGTGATGCCATGCTGCAGCCATATATGCAGGCCATCGAAAACAGTGGTGAGCGTTCATTGATATTCATCGGCGGCCAATATGTCCACACCGTTCGCCGAGTTCCCTTCAAAGACTTCGCTCACAATGGCTCTGATGAAGCGAGCCTGATCGAGCCAGAGCCGGACGAAATGGAACTGGCGAAGGCGACGCTGGAATGTGTCGGCGAGAATTTGCTATACGCGCGCGTGGACGTTGTGCGTAGCGAACAAGACAAAGTATGCCTGATGGAGCTCGAACTTGTGGAACCGAGCTTGTTTTTGAACTTGAATCCGCAAGCCGCTTCTAGCTTCGCTGATGCAATTGAACTACTGGTTGCATCACGTGTGTAAGGGCCTGGTCTAGTACGTTACCTGACTTTTCGCAGGCGAGCTCTAAGCATCCTGTTCAATTCGGCTTGAATCTCGCCCTCAAGAAACAGGGCCTGACGTTTAGCACTTTCTTCAATCTCGTCTCGCGACTCGCCCACTTCATAGTCGCAGGACTTGAGCGCGCGCATCTTCCATTGGATCGGCAGCGCAAAGATGTTCATCGGAAAGGGCAACCAGGGGAAGGTGGCCGTGAGCGGAAATGCCGGCAGTGACAGCAGTTTGGCCAGAGGTTCGATGTTGGCGCCCATCGGAAATGAC
>JADYXS010000164.1 GCA_021772155.1 Candidatus Obscuribacter sp. | reverse complement strand
GTTCAGGCAAGTACAAGGCACCAACAACTACCTGGCAAGAGCAGTTTGACAATCCGGCCAGTGCAGCTGCCCACGAGGCTTCCGAGCAGGAAGCGGCGTTTGCTGTCTGGGCATTGAATGAACCCGTCAATTTCAAATTACGCCGAGCTATCGATCTCATATTGCCTTCCATCGCCGAAGACAAGGGCGCAAACATGCGCATTGGGGACGAAGACCTCGAATGGCTGATAACTGATCTCGAAGGCGGCATGCGGACCGGGTGCGTTAAAGCTTTCTGTGAGCCGCGCAAGTCCAGATCTGCCGTGCTGCTGTACAAAGGGCGTGCCGTTGGCTGCATTTATGGCAACAAGACACTGCCTGAGCCGCAACCAACCGAACCTTCACTACAGATGATGTTGAATGATTTGACCGAGCCTGATACCCAAATCCTCGTCTATGACCTGCCGGAAGAAGTAACTCTGGCGATGTCAGCGCTATTTCTTGGCTATCCGGTTGAGAGAAACGATGACCTTGATGGTCGGTCATATCTGGACTACATCGGAAGCTGGCTGCATCAGAAAGAGCAAACTGCCTGTCTGGCTATTTCCACCTCGGCCGGTGGCACTTGCCTGGCATTTGTCTATAAAGGGAACTACGCCGGTGCTTTCTACGTAGAGGACCAAACTTACGCGCCGGACATTAGCTTCGTCTATGAGCTATTGGGCAACGATCGTGGTGCAAACGTCAGCGCCTCCATTTTGCCGCCTGAGATGACTTCCTCAGCAGTGCGCTTTGGATTCAGCCTGAGTATGGCTCGTAAAAATGGCGCCACCATCAACCCGAGCTTTTCGTAGCTCGTAGAGTCGGTCAGCAGCCGCCTGTTTTGGGAATAGTTGCAGAATCTCAGGCAAGGCAGCAAAAAGCCCGCAGGCAGAAAGGGCGACGCTTTCGCGTCGCCCTTTCAATTTTGTGGCGGGCGGCTCACGAGCCGCCGCTACATTTGCTATTCGTGGTCGTGATGAGCATGATGTGGTTCATGCTCGTGCTTTTCTTCAGTACCATTGGCCGGACTATCGTCCGTATGCGTGGGCTCATGCTGTTCGTGCTGCTGATGCCACTCTGGACTCGCGTTCGTTTCAGGCTGGGTATCAGCTTGCGTAAAGACGAGCGAATCGTGAGCGGAAGTGGACAGCTCGATGCTTTCTGCAGTTTCAACAGTCAGTTGGTGCCAATGAGCCTCAGGCTCAATCTGCTCAATAGACAGTTGCATTTGCTGAGGTTGTCCGCGTTCAGCTAGCAGAGCCGCTTGTCTGTCTTCTTCCTCTTGCTGAGGCGTTTTTATTTTCAATCGATAGATCCCAGTTACAGGATCCACTTCGGCTTCAAATGGGCTTTCCGGAAGTTCTACTTCTGGAATTTCTTCCACGTCTTCAGCTTCAAGGACAGTAGCTTCAACATCGACCGGGGCGTTGTATGCCACCGATTGGGTATCTGGTTCCGGAGCATTGTAGGAATAACTGCTGGCCTTTGGCACTGGCACTGGTGCAATTTCTTCAGCTATTTCATCAACTTCGAAATCGTCAGCATCATCGTCGAAATCCGCTCCGAAACGTTGCGGCGGCTGAGGACGCTTGGACTCGTCGAATCCACTATCGTCATCACCTGCAAGGCGATCTGTCGGCTCTGAGTACAGGGGAGCTCGCTTGTAGGCTTCCTCGCGCTGTTCTTCACCGAAGTGCGCATCACCGGGCTCGTCGTCGGATTCTTCGTCTCCGAGGTCAACGTGAGCAGTTTTGCCGAAAGCACGTGGATGCTCGAGCAATTCTTCCGGAACCTGCGCCAGAATCTCTTCCGGAACAGCGGAAAAGTCTTCTTCTTCCAGGTCTGCCACGATAGGTTTTACTCGACCACCACTTGCGGTGGCAGCTTTGAGCATGCCAGTTGCCTGTTGGCGTCCAGCTGCACCTCTTTGCTGTCTTCTTCCACGCATGAGAATATCGTCTTCCCGCGATTTAAATGACAGCATTCTGCGGTGATCGCCGAAGCCCAGTTCGAGGCTCGGTACTACACCTAGTCCAGTGCAAGTTGGGCAGTGTGAGGTGAATAACTCGCGAAGACTTTGACCCTGACGACGACGCGTCAGTTCAACCAGTCCTAAATCGGATAACTGTCCGATTTGCGGCTTGGCGCGGTCATCTTCCAGTGCGCGTTGGAACTGTTCCAGTACCTGCTGTTGATCGCGACGGTTGTCCATGTCGATGAAGTCGACAATGACCATGCCGCCGATATTGCGTAAGCGAAGTTGGCGTGGAATTTCTTGAGCTGCCTCCAAATTGGTGCGACGAACAGTTTCCGCTTGTGTGCGGGAGCTGGTGAAGCGACCGGAGTTAACGTCGATAACGGATAAAGCTTCTGTGGGCTGAATGTTTAAGTGTCCGCCGCTTGGAAGTTCGACACGGTCAGAAAGTGCGCTTTCAATTTCCTTGTCGATACCTTTAGCGAGCAACAGTGGCTCATCGCCTAGATGTTGCAACACCTTTGTGTTACGGCTGGCCCAGCCTTGCATGTAATCGAGAGCGCGCTTTTGTCCTTCTGGTGTGTCAACGATGATTTCGTTAACGTCATTGGAGTAAGCATCGCGGATTACACGGAAGAGCAGATCTTGGTCGCGATAAATCAGCGTCGGTCCGATGGAAGCTTCGCCGTCGGAGACGATGGTTTGCCAGCGATCCCACAGTTGCTCGAAGTCTTCGAACAGCTCTTGTTCGCCTTGGCCTTTTGCTTCAGTTCTGATAATTAGACCGACACCCGGAGGCTTCATCAAGTTGACGACTGCCTTGAGGCGAGCGCGTTCTCTGGCTTCGCTGATGCGACGGGAAATCGAGACGCCGCGTTCTTCCGGTACAAGTACCAGGAAGCGACCCGGCAAACTGATTGCCGTTGATACGCGCGGACCTTTGTGTCCGGTGGGCTCTTTGGTGATTTGTACCAGCAGTTTCTGCTTGGGCACCAATTTTTCTTTCAGCGCACCTTGTCCGGGGACATCGTTGGCGTGTAAGAAACCCATCTTATCTTTGCCGAGATTCACAAATGCAGCATCAATCCCGGGAAGAATGTTCTCGACTACTGCCGTATAGACATCTCCGAGTAACAGTTCGCCGCGATTTACGAAGAATTCCACAACGCGGTCGTTTTCTAGAAGAGCCGCTATGTTGTCGGCTTCTGAGATTAACAGTGACTTCTTCATAAGTTTCCTTTTTATGAGGGAAAAGAGCGCCTTCGGGACTTAAGCGTCGAACAACGGACTACCGTCGTCTGTTGCCAATGCGACCCGAACAATGCGCCAATCGGCTTCTTCTGCGACAAACTTCAGGACATCCGAAGGTTTGACGTGCAGTTTCGGCCCGTGAGCTAACTCAAGTTCTATGGTGGTGGCACTATCGCCACTGACCTTCAATGAATAGATACCTGGGCGGATGTCGCGCGTGGATGGTTCCTTGCGCTCGTCCGGACCCTGAGAATGAGAACCACGCCGGTGTCTACCTTTTTTGTTTTTTGTTTTGTTGTTGGGTACCATTTCCATTTCCAAAACAGGTTGACTAAGAATTTCGGATAGTTTTCGTTCGATGGTGCCAGCATCCAACGAAACTGTCTCCTTGCTCAATGGACTGAGCCGAACTCTGTAAGTGGCTCTGCCGACTGCTTGAGCAATCGACTTGCCAATTGTTGGCACTACTCGTGCGCGCAAAATCTGAACACCCTTCGGCAATTGAGCATTCAATCGCCGCGTGAATTCTTCAGCGGATATGTCTTCACTTAACTCAACCTCGCCAATTTCGGCCAGGCCTTCGCTGTAAAGAGCCAGGGAAAGGGCCAGCGATAATTTGGGGCTCGGGTTGAATCCTTCGGAGTAGGCCACGAAGATTCGTGCGCGCCTTGCGGCTCTGTTGAATAGGTGTTGTAGGTCCAGGTGTCCGACGAATTTCAAGTCACCGATTTTCTTGAACTCAAAGAGAATTCGGGTAACAGTCGTATTCGGCGGTGCTTCTTTGGGGGCCTCGAACTGCAGCGAGGGATGGGTCTGATCGATAGCTGGTACCGGTGCCGGCTCAACTTTCTTGACGAAGGGATTCTTGCCGAGCACCACATCTGGCGGATTAGCCAGCACGTGCACGGTATCGAGCTCGGTGCAGACGCCGCAGGCATGGCAAGTATTTTCACTGCAGGGAGCAGTTTCTTTCACTTCCGTCGCCTTTTTCCATTCATTTACGAGCCACCAAGCAGCTAAACCAACAGTGACAACATCCCACGGTTGAGCTGAGCCAACTTCGCGCTCATTGCAAGCGAGGTCTTCAAGGTCAATACCGAGTTCAGATGCTGCTTCCTGCCAGAGTTTGAATTGCAGTCTGTCATCCCAGGCATCGAATGTGCAGCCTTTTTTCCAGGCAAGATGAATTAGATCGCCGACCTTACGATCGCCACGAGATATTACCGCCTCCAGCAAGGAGGTCTTGGTGTCTGTGAAATTGAGCTTGACGTTATGCAGCCGTGCGTTGCGAAGCATGTCTCGCAGCACTTGTTCCTTTCTATGGAAAGCCGCAGGTGACGACTGTCCGAACCACTGAAATGGTGTAAATGGCTTGGGAACGAAGTTTGAAATAGTGCAAGTGAATTCGATATCGCGGTTGAAAGTCTTGGGGTCGGCTTTGCGAATGGCACGACATTTCTCGGTAGCTTCCAGAAGCGTATCGACTATTCCTTGAAGGTCTTCGTCTCGTTCGAACGGCAGTCCATTCATGTAATAGAGTTTGACGGACGCCCAACCCGATTTAAAAGCTGATTCAATAGCGGAGATGATCTGTTCGTGAGATAGTCCCTTGTTGATCACTGCACGCAATCTTTCGGTGCCGGCTTCTGGTGCAAGAGTGATACCACTTTTGCGAACTGCTTTGAGTTCTTCTGCAACTTCCATGTTCATGCGGTCAGCGCGCTGACTGGGCAACGACATCGAAGCGCGGCGGCTCGAGTGTTCGCGATTAAGCGCTCGCACGGTCTCATGCAAGCTGGTGTAGTCGCTTACGCAAAGGGACAATAGTGAATATTCTTGATAGCCGGTCTGGTCGAGGGCTTTCTTGCTGATTTCGACCAGCTCGTCGGTACTGCGCTCGCGGACGGGCAGGAACGTATAGCCTGGTTGGCAGAAGCGGCAACCGCGGTCGCAACCGCGCCGCACTTCAAGCACCTGTCTGTCATGAACCAGCGCCAGGTAAGGCACGATACCGCCGGCCGGTTGATTATCTGCGTTCAAGGGCATGATTTGTCGCGGAACGCGCTCTGGAATACCTTCAACGACCGGTTTTACCGGATGTGATCCGTCAGTGGACTCGTAAAGAGCAGGAACGTAAACGCCTGGTACTTCTTTAGCTAATTTGATAAGCAATTCGCGACGAAGAGCTAAGGCCGTTTCCCCGGTAGCGCTGCAGTCATGTTCGCGTTTGAACGTCTGGACCACTTCCATAGCCATGGGGACTGAATCTTCGCCGTCTCCAATGATGTAAAAATCGAGGAAATTTGCCATCGGCTCTGGATTGACCGTTGCCGGTCCGCCAGCAAACAAGAGCGGAAATACAGCTGTGCGATGCTGAGTTTCTATAGGAATTCCGGACATCTCCAAGATGTTGAGGACATTTGTATAGCAAAGTTCGTAGGCCAGTGAGAAACCGATCAGTTCAAAGCGATCCAGCGGGCGTCGCGACTCCCAGCCCCACAATGGAATATTTCTTTCGCGCATGAGCAGCTCAAGGTCGCTGACTGGAGCATATGTCCTGTCGCACATGAATTCTGCGCGCTTGTTGACGATCTGATAAAGAATGCGCTGTCCGAAGTTGGACATGCCCAGTTCATATATATCGGGAAAGGCCAGGCAGAGCCTGACGTCGGCGGCATCAAAGTCCTTCAGGTAGGCTCCCCATTCATTGCCAAGGTACTGCCCAGGCTTGTTCACGCGGAAGAGAAGGTCTTCTACGAGAACCGCACTCAATGTGCCGTCGGGACTGACAACGGATGAATGTCCCTGAACCGTTGGTTCAGGCTTGGTTATTGCTGACTTGATGATCGTTTCTCTCCACGAACAAAACCGCAGTTTTTCCCTGAGGCACGTACGCGCACCGGATAGCCGAAAACTTTTGCAGGAATCTCTTCCTTGCGATTATCTAGGAGTCTCAACCTTCGGGCCGCAGCGGCTCTGTATGAGCGGAGCTACAAGAAGCAGCGCTCCTACAGCATAAATCTGTTCGACAGGTGCCTGGTCTGTGCCATCAAAGCTCGAGAGACCTTGTTTCTTGGGCATCGTAATGACTTTTGCCGGTTCGATGCCTACTCTGGTAGCTTACGTGCTACGCAGGGCTTCGCTGTCAATTTTACAATAAGATTGACTGCAATAGATGCCTCTTTGCAGCTTGCGCGATACGGCCGGTAGGTGTAACTTAGTAGCATTGATTCTCGAAAAGCCCTCCCTACACCGTGTTCCGCTTTCCGCAAGGTGTAGTTAAGCTCAAGTTTGGGAACACCAGAGTAGGTTTAATCTTCGCTCTTTTTTATTAACACAAAAAAACAGACAGGACTCATCCGTGATTCTCGAAGCATTCGCCGAATACCTGCACAACGCCGACCCGATGGTCCCGGCGCAGGCCATTTTGGCCAGATGGCTCTGGGAGCGCCTGACAACTCCGGCTCAGGCTATAGCCGACCGCTGCTTGCGTAGCGAGATCACAATTGAGCTTGTTGATCGTCAGGCTCCGAAGACTTTGGCTAAGCGGTTTCAGCTTCCCGGTCTGCCTGGTTACGTGTTTTGTGCCTCCACTGACAGTGGCAGGCGATTGCTTCGATCCCTATATGAGTACGCTTCAAGTTATGAGCAGCAGCGATGGTCTCGATGGGTGCATTGCGTTAAAGCAAGTGACTTCAATCGGTTATACAATAGAGACTAATGCTTGGCATGACACGCGACTTGTAGCGGGAACTTGCAATTATGTTTTCCACCAAAGCTTTAGTACTTTGCAGTGCTTTCTTGGCGCTGATGCCGGCCGTCAGCGCTGCTGACAGTTTGCGAATGCGCGATGGCATCTCATTTGTGCACGACCTCGACCAGGGCTTCCCGATTTTGGCTGAAAGAATGGACGATGTAGACGTTACCAGCGGGCATCCTACGGTGCTTTTCTTTGCTGCTGCCGGGGACTTGAATTCTAATCGACAGGCCAAGCGTATCGTCGAGGTGTACAAGAAGTACAAGTTGACGACTGTGAAATTCGTTGTCATCGACGTCGATAAGCCTGCCAACGCCGCAGCCAAGCAACTGATTAAGGCGCATTATCAGGGCTATATTCCGTGTGAAGTCGTCTTCGACAAGCAAGC
>JADYXS010000163.1 GCA_021772155.1 Candidatus Obscuribacter sp. | reverse complement strand
GGTCCGCAGCCTTATATTCTCGTTCGCTCCGAAGGTTTGGCACCGGTCGAACAGCTTGGATTGCTGGAAGAATTGTTGAATGCGATGGCTGCTTATCACCAATCGAAGTAACTGTTGTCCGAATCCTCGATACAATGATGTGCAGAGTCTCGGTAACTGTTGTCCTTTTGTGCCGGAGTCTTAAAAGAGGTAAAGGTCTTGAAAAAGAGTGCGCTAAATTTAGTCTCGGCATTGTGCTTGATTGGCATGTTGGCTGGTTGTTCGTCGGTTGATAAGAAGGACGGCACTTCCAGCACCAAAACTGATCCTGATAAGACGGCTGGAACCAGTACGACAGCTGCTCCTGACAAGGCGGCTGAAACGCCACCGGCAGTAGTTGCAGGTCAGGCATCGGATGTCACAACCACGACAACGCTCCCTTCCGGGCAAAAGCAAATCAAAATCAGCCTCGACACTTTGCCGAATGATATGGTCATCTGCACAGTAGCGGGCAAGGCAATCACGATTGCTGACTATCGCCGGATGCTGAAATTGCAGCAGGCTCAAGCGCAAGGCAATATTTCCGGCAATGTCGCTTTACGCGGATCGTTGTTCCAAGAAGCCACAAAGCGCGGACTAGCTTTGAGCGCAGCAGAAAGATCTAAACTGTTGGAAACTGCCAAGGCGCAGCACAAAGACTTTCCAGCCTTCCTCAAAGAAAGGAATTTGACTGAAGCTCAATTTGATAAAGAAGTTGAGCAAGCCGGTCTAGTTTTCAAAATGTCGAACGCCATGATTGAAGAAGGGTTACTGTCGCAGCTTGTCAGCCGTCAGCTTTTGGCTTCTGCAGTCACCGATCCCAATGCGGAGAAGGCAGCTACTGCCGGTTATGAAAAACTCAAGGGGCAGACCAAAGATTTTGAGTTGCTGCGCAAAGCAACTGGATTGACCAGCGAAGATTTGAAGAAGGAAACTGTCCGGGCAGAACTAGCCCGCGTTCAAGTTGTGAAGTTGGAACAGGCAATCAAGATAACTGATCAAGAAATCCAAGACTTCTACAAGAAGAATCAAAGTCAGCTAAAGCACAACGAACGCATCCGCATGGCCCGGATAGTGGTAATGGCACCGGAACAAAGCCAGGGACCTATCCTGAGCATCCGCGAGCAAGTGAAGCGTGTCAATCCTAAGTTGGAAGGCAAGGATCTTGATGCAACCGTCGCTCAGGTTCTGCAGCAACAGCAACAAAAGGCGCTCGTACTGCTTGGAGAAGCGAAAGCAGGTAATGGCAATTTCACCAAACTGGCCAATGAAAATACCGAAGATGCGATGGGTCGCATCCTCAAGAATGGCGGCGACATGGGTTGGCAAGAAAAACAGCAGCTCGTTCCGCAGTTTGCCGAAGCCGTGTGGTCGATTAAACCGGGTACAGTTCTGCCTAAGCTGGTGAAAACCAGCGAAGGCTATTCGATAATCAAAGTAACCGGGCATGAAAAACCCGGAGTTGTCGGGCTGGCGGAAGTTCGTCCTCTCGTGCAAGCGAAGCTCAAGCAGGACAAACTGCAGAAAGTAATCAACGTCTGGATCACTGAAAAGCAAAAGACGGCAAAAGTTGAGTTCTCACCGAAGTTCTTGCAAATTGCCAACGGCGGCGAAGTCCCCAAAGTTACGACAACTAACTAACTTTTCCGCATCCAGTCAGGTAGATTCGATGAGTCAGGTTCCGGCTCATTGTCTTTGTTCATCCATGTGGGCAAAGCCGAATTTAGCGCGATCGTGCCGTCATCATTGGCTTTCGCTTGATCGCAGATGTGTGATTGAGCTGCCGTTGGATCACCTTCAACCATGGCCAGGAGGTTGAGAGAGACTCTGTCCGCCTCTTCCATATTGCCCTGCTCCATGTGGTACTGAAGCATCTTCTCCAGCTCGTCGGATGTCTTGCCCGTGAGAGTCTTGATGTGTTGATGTTTTTGCTCTTCTACTGCCCAGTTGTGTACCGCTCGTCCTGGATTGAATATTGAATGCGCAACCAGGCGAAAGGTTACTAGCACAAGAACTAGCTCGGCTGCAGCGACGATCAAGCCCACTGGACTTGAGTGTAGCCACACGATCATGCTCAGCAGATAGAGGTGCATGGCATAGATCCACGCCCAGCGCAGCCGATGGGTTTTTAAGTCATGCTGCAGACTCTTGCCGGAGCGCAGGAAAAAAGCTTTGACATTGCGCCTTATGGTCGGTCGGCCTAGCTGTTTTTTCGATTTCATTGTGTAAGTTGCAATATTAACCGCACTTTCATTTATGCCCGTTTGTTGGAACATCTATCCACTGCTTATGCCTCATCGCCCCGGGGTATATTCATTCGCCTGATTGCAGTAGGCGCTTGAGGCACCAAATGTGGTGCGCGGTTGAATGCTGAGTTTGCGTAACGAGGCCGTAATTCATTAACTGCTGGCAAAGGGACAACTGTAAGCGCTATGCGATCATCTGATGTATGGGAATGAAGATAGAAACACGCGGGCGCCATGGCTCGACACCGTCGCACGTCCGTCAATTTAAATCAGGCAGTCTGTTGCGCAGTCGCACAAAGGCCTGCGTTGCAAGCGATCGCGCGCAGATCGTTGAGGAACTGGGCAGGGGCGCTTCGCCGTGTTCGATAAAAGTCGATGTGCTCGCGGAGCGCTTGTTACTGCTGAAGATTGTTGGACAAGAGGCTCACATTTTGCGCAAATCGCTGCAAGTGTGCCAGAAAATTTCCGCTGAGCTAGGTATTCCTTTACGCCAGGTGTCCTTCCCCGGTCTGACTATAAAACTGTAGGGGCGGCGGCGCAATTTTTTGGAACATTGTAAGCACATGGACAGTCGAGCTGTTCTAGGATGGAAAGCAATGTCTCACTTTAGGTCGCCAATAGATAATCGCCCGTTTTTGGCCTTGTGCAAATGGGGACTGCCTTTGGAGATGTGGCGCGCGCGCATCGATGTGGAAGTAGTTGGCGATGGAATTGAGCGTTTTCGCCAGATGCGGGATCGTCGTGCAGTGATTGTTTGCAATCACGCGGATGAGTATGATCCTGAGGTAACGTTTGTACTTTCCAAGATAGTTGGTGAGGACTTCAATTTCATAGCGGCTCGCGAATGTTTTGACTGGTGGCACGGCGCAACTGGTCTGTGCTTTCAAAACATCGGCTGCTACTCCGTTGTTCGCGGCGAAGCGGACCGCGAGTCGTTTGCCATGACCAGAGACATTCTGAGAAACGGACGGCGCAAACTGGTAATGCACCCGGAAGGGGAGGTTACTCGACAACCTGACGTCATCTTGCCTTTACGCAAAGGTGCAACTCGTCTCTTTCTTGACGCACAGCAAGCTCTGGCAGAGAATGAGAATGTGGTGCCTTTATTTGTAGTTCCAATTTCGATTCGTTGGCGCTTCAAGGATGATGTGATGCCCAAGCTTCATGCCGCCATGCGCAAAATCGAGCAACAGCTGCGATTGGTGCCATCATCATTTCATCTGGTAGACCGAATTGAGTACGCATCGGCAATGATGGCGACAGTGCTGGAACAGGAGTATTCAGCCAAAGTGCGCGCTGACTTACCGTTCGAGCGCCGTATGGTTGAGTTGAGGGAGCACGTTCTTCGTTTGATCGCTGTGTCGTTGAGCATAGAATTGCCAGAGCAAGAAACGCATCTAGACTGGCTTCGCCGAGTCAACAACGCTATTGCTCAGTTCGTGAATGCGGACGTTACTTCCCTATCGAAATTCCAACAACGCCTGCACAAGGAGTTGACGGTGAAAGCCAAACGGTTGTACCGTGACTCTGGTCGCATACAGCGCCTGATCGGAATTTCCGATACGTCTGATTGGAAACCGCTTACTCCAGAGCGCCTGGCACTGCGGGTGAATAAGCTCGAGCGAGAGGTGTTTGGTAAGAGTAGTTCTAAGGGGATGCGTATAGCATCAATTGGCGTGGCTGAGCCCATTTCATTGCTTGAGCATCTTCCCCAGTATCTGGAGCAACATGACATAGCTGTTGACACCGTGACTAATTTGATGAGCAGCGCGATGCAGGCCACTATCGATCAACTGGACGTTATGCAACAAAGGGATTATGCCGCTTCTCTTCCCAAATAGTGGTGTTTGGACCGTGTCCTGCCACGACTTCCGTGCTTTCGTCCAGGCGGAAAAGCTTGCCTTTTATTGAGCTAAGAATGTCGTCAAACGATCCGCCCCACAAATCAGTGCGTCCAACTGAATGCTGAAACAGCGTATCTCCGGCAAAAACAATGCTCTCGTCGTGCGCGACTGCAAAGCACGTGCTGCCTGGCGTATGTCCGGGGGTGTGGATGACTTTGGTTTTGATTGAGCCTAATTCGAGCTCTTCGTCATCTTCCAGATAATGATCGATCGGCAGCGTAGTCTCTTTGTCGAGGTTAAAGCCAACGAATTTGCCTTGTGTCGCCAGGTTGTTATAGAGCCATTCGTCGCCTTTGTGCAAACAGATCTTTGCACCTGTCTTTTCGGCAACGGCTCGTGAGCCCATAATGTGATCAAAGTGCGCATGCGTGTGCAGGATGTATTTGGCCTTCAGTCCGTTATCCTGCAGGACTTTGACAATTTGTTCGGCATCGCCGCCCGGGTCAATCACAGCCGCTTCCTTGCTAACAGGATCGGCAATTATGGAGCAGTTGCATTGCAGTGCGCCGACCGGGAAGGTGGCAACCAGAACTCTATTCGAAGAGTTCGCTGACTGAGGAGTCATCATGTATTCTCGCTATTGCCTCGCCCAGTAGTCTAGCAACGCTCAGCTGCACAATCTTATCTGATTGCTTGGATGGGTCCAGCGGGATGGAATTCGTGACGATCAATTTCTCGATCGGCGAAGCTTCCAGGCGCTCAATTGCCGGTCCGGAAAGCACTGCATGAGAGGCACAGGCAATGATTCGGTCGGCTCCTTCACGCTTGAGCAGTTCCGCACCCTTGACGAGAGTCCCTGCTGTATCGACCATGTCATCGACCATGATCGCCAGTTTCCCGCGAACATCACCGACTACGGACATGACTTCGGCAACGTTGTGTTGGCTACGTCGTTTATCGATGATAGCAATCGGCGCATCGTCCAGTTTTTTCGCAAAAGCACGAGCTCGGGCTACTCCACCCACGTCGGGGCTGACGAGCACAGCATCGGAAAGCGGCAGACCATTGATGTATTCAAGCAAAACTGGACTGGCGTATAGGTGATCAACCAGAATGTTGAAGAATCCCACGATTTGCGGGGCATGCAAATCGAGGCATACGACTCTGTTTGCACCGGCCGTGGTGAGCAGGTCAGCAACGAGTTTGGCTGTAATGGCTTCGCGTCCAGCGGCTTTTCTATCCTGGCGTCCGTAGCCGAAATATGGCAAGACGACAGTGATACGTCCGGCTGAGGCTCGTTTGAAGGCATCGAGCAGGATCAGCAGTTCCATCAGGTTTTCGTTGACCGGAGAGCAAGTGGATTGAATCAAAAAGCAGTCCACACCGCGGACGCTTTCTTGAATCTGAACATAAATCTCGCCGTCCGAAAACGGGGTGATTTTCAGCTGTCCGAGCTCCATATCCAAGTACTGGGCGACTTCTCTCGCCAGCTCCGGATTAGCAGTACCAGAGAATAGTTTCACGCCCGTCCGATAGTCTTGCTGAACTCTATTTTTGAGGGGAATCTGGGCAACCACGGCTGATCTCCGACTAATTCTTAGTCCAATTGTATTTAAGATACCGGGTTTTGGCGAACCAATGAATTAATCTTTAGCCTTTAATGAGGCGGTAATCTCCACTCAACGTCGATTTTAGTGCGCCAGCAAGGGCGCACTTTACGTGGAAGTAGCTCAAACCTCCTTGAACAAAAGCAACATATGGAGGGCGAAGGGGTCCGTCGGCTGAAAATTCAATGGTCGACCCTTCGACGAAAGTTCCGCCAGCCATAACCACTTTGTCATCATAGCCAGGCATTTCCGCAGGCTCTGGTGCTACATGGGCATTCACCGGAGAGTTGAACTGGATTGCCTTCAGGAAATCTATGAGCGCGTTTGGCTGACCGAATTTTATCGACTGGATAATGTCCGCCCGGAGCTCAGCAGCAGCTGGGCGTACGGAATAGCCGAGTTTGTCGAACACAGCAGCGATGAGCATCGCCCCTTTCACCGCGTTGTGGACGACCGTGGGAGCGAGGAACAAACCCTGCATGAGCAGACGGTTCTGGTTAAAGGTTAGTCCCAAATGGCTGCCAATGCCAGGAGCAGTTAATCGGATGGCTGCTGCTTCAACGAGATCCGCGCGTCCGGCTATGTATCCACCGCTAATGGCCAGCCCCCCGCCCGGATTTTTTATCAGCGAACCGGCGATAAGGTCGGCCCCCACCGCGGTCGGCTCCTGTTCTTCCACAAACTCGCCATAGCAGTTATCGACCAAAATCAAGCAATCCGGTCGTATCTGTTTAATGGATGCGCAAAGTTCGCCGATTTCGGAGGTATTTATAGAGCGTCGGTCGAAAGAGTACCCGCAAGATTTTTGGATGTACGCGATTTTGGTCGGGGGACCCAGCAGTTTTTCCAGCAGCTGTCGTCGATCGTGTGCACTGAGCGTTGGGTCTATGGCGTCGCCTTCAACGTAATCAATGCCTTGCCATTTTAAGGAACCGTTAGCCGGAGTCTTGTGACCGATAACCTTTTCCATGGTGTCGTACGGGGCGCCGGTAACAGATGCCAATCGCTCACCCGGGCGAAGGTTACCGAATAGGGCACAGGCTAAGGCGTGAGTGCCGGAAACAATTTGCAGTCGGACAAGGGCCGCCTCTGCTTGCAACACAGTGGCAAAAATTTTGTCGATCGCTTCCCGTCCGGCATCATCCATTCCGTAACCGGTGCGTTCGGCAAAGAACTCTTCGGTCAGTCGATGCTCGCGAAAAGCATCCAGAATACGCCGTTGATTGCTCATGGCAATCTGCTCAACACGCTTGAACTGACTGGCTAACGTTTCTTCTGCTTCTTCGATTAGCCGTTCAATTTCTTCGGTCATTGATTAAGTGGTGCTCTTCTTGGCCGATCTGCCTTTTGACTGTTTGCAAGAATAACAATACTACTTCAAGGCCGATAATCGAGGCATATGGGCTGAAAACAAACTCCACAATCAATCCATCCAGTTGAGAGGATGCTCATCTCGAGCCTGTCGGAAAATGAGGATGGCTCCGATTTTTACTATTAGTTGTGTTGGCTCCTCACCGAGTTACAAGTGCTCAAGACTATTCGTTCGGTTTTAGTGACGCATTTTATCGATTGCTGGAACGTAGAGCAGGCAATAAACTAGCTTCGTGTGCTGTTTGCAAGTGCAACGCAAGAATGCCGATACTACTGAGTTCCAACTTGATGCGCACCATCGGTGGTGCGCATCGATAGCGTGTGATCGTATTAACACCTCATGCGCTTCTGGGTTTCGCCATAGCGGATAGGGGTTTCCCATCCGGACGTATCACTTAGTATTTGCGGCGGATATGTAGGCGCCATGTGCTAACTCATAGGGGTAATATTAATGGAATTAGCAGACAAGCAACTGAAATGCACCGAGTGCCAGGTCGAGTTTGTTTTTTCATCCGGTGAGCAAGAGTTTTTCCGTAGTCGGAACCTAACCAATGTTC
Source organism: Candidatus Obscuribacter sp. (assembly GCA_021772155.1). Taxonomy (GTDB): domain Bacteria; phylum Cyanobacteriota; class Vampirovibrionia; order Obscuribacterales; family Obscuribacteraceae; genus JADYXS01. The sequence goes on along the minus strand of JADYXS010000163.1, from coordinate 9,549 downwards.
CTAAACGTTGTCCAAGTTGCCGTCTGACTGTTCGATTCGCTCGCTGCGGTAGAGATGTTGAACAGCTTTCGGACGTGCAGTGTGCTGACTGTGCCAAGCCGACGAAAGTACCATTTAAACCGAAAGGCTACAGACCAATTTATTGCAACGATTGCCTTGCTCACAGAAAGTCATCCAGTTTTCAGCTCGGCAGTGAAATCGCCGAACATGCGAATTTGTTGGTAACCGCCGGTTGCGCTTAAAGGCTTTTCTTGCGTTTCTCAAGCTGGTGCCATGTCGGCCTTTCGCGCCGGCTATACACTTCAGGCGCGCGCTACGGACAGTGCCGTAACCTGTTTTACACCTGCTTGTTTCAACACGCTGGCGCAAGCAAGGAGCGTTGCACCAGATGTGAATACGTCGTCGACAAGAACCACAGATCGTGGGATCAGCGGCGGCAGGTGTGCTTCAAAGGCGCTCTCGACATTGACGAAGCGTTCTGCTTTACCCAATCCATGATGCGCTTTGGTGCGCTTTGTTCGGCGCAAGAGCGTTGAGGCACAATTCAGGCCGATTCTATCTCCTAGCATATTTGCAATGAGTTCCGATTGATTGAATCCGCGACCGAATCGCCGGGTCCAATGCAGCGGCACTGGTACCAGGCACGGTGTATCAATCAAGCTTGGGGCAAGTTGCCACCACACAGGTTGAAGTAGCAGCACGAGATCGACTGTCACCAGCCGATCGCGCTGGTACTTGAGCCGGTGTATGAGCTTTTTCATCAGGTCATCGTAATGTACCGCGCTGCCAACAAGAATGCTGGAATCGTCATCTCTACTGCGACAGTCTTCTATGCGCGGTACTTGTTGAAGGACCTGCCAGCACTGATTGCAAATTGTCACCGGTTTGTCGTTTGAAAACTGCACGAACTCCCGGCATTGACGACACTTTTCAATTGCTAGATAGTCGACCCACACGCGTTTACCTTCAATGTCCTCAACGGAATCAACGACGTCAAACCTGAAAAGGTTCATCTTTGCGGCTTCTTGTTTGCAAAAGAACGGCGCCCCGGGACGACAGACCGCCCGGACGACGTCGGGGGCTGCCTATCGGATACACAACTGGCACTTCAGGTCACATTCAAAAGTCAACTAGCAGCAGTTCCCGACCGGCAGTTCCAATTTCGCTCTCTACGGTGCTTTGCGCCTTCCGCGACGCAACGCAGGAATGGCTGTGACGTTAGCCCTGGAATGGTTTGTTGGGCGAACAATTGACCTGCCGCTGCTATACTGAGAACTGCTTCGACGACTTACCCAACACTCCGTAGTCTGAGTGAATCCTTCAATATCGCACCAATCGGCTATTCATCTGGTCTGGGCGATTCCTCTTCAAGGGAAAGCGACTCAGAATTGCCGACTACTAACAAGCCATTTAGCCAACATCTGCTCAACTTGACAGCTCGTCTGCGAAAAGCGCTGTTGTCTCAGTCCAATAATGTTGATGAGTCGCCGCTGCGTTCGGAGCTCTTCAGCTCAGAACAGATGGAGCAGCACGGCAGACATCTTGCTCGCTGGCACCAGTTAAGTACGGTCCCCGGTCCGGAACAGTTGTTGGACCGGCTTTCGGAAAATGAAGTTGTCCTGATTGAAGTTTGCAATCAGCTGACCCAGACCGTCAAAGCTAATCGACCGATTACGCCTGCCAGCGAATGGTTACTCGACAACTTCTACCTGATCGAAGAGCAGATTCGAACGGCTAAGCGGCACCTGCCCAAAGGCTACAGCCGGCAACTGCCGAGATTGCAACACGGTCCATCGGCCGGGCGTCCTCGTGTGTACGACATAGCCCTGGAGACCATTTCCCACGGTGATGGGCGGCTGGACCAGGAAAGTCTCAGTCGATTCGTGGCAGCCTATCAGACTATAGCGCCGCTAAATTTGGGCGAGTTATGGGCAATCCCAATCATGCTGCGTCTGGCTTTAATTGAGAACTTGCGCCGGGTTGCCGGTCACATCGGCACCAACAAGATAAACAGAGATATTGCTGACGGCTGGGCCGATCAGATGATGGATACGGCAGAAAATGACCCGAAAGGTCTGATTCTCGTAATTGCTGACATGGCCAGATCCGATCCGCCGATGGTTAGCTCCTTTGTGGCAGAACTGGCACGCCGGCTACAGGGGCAAAGCCCAGCATTGGCACTGCCTCTCACCTGGATTGAGCAGCAACTATCTGAAAACGGCCTGACCATTGAGCGCATGGTCCAGTCCGAGACAGAAAATCAGGCGATAGACCAAGTATCTATCAGCAACAGCATCACCAGTTTGCGACTGCTTGGCTCAATCGACTGGCGAAAATTTGTTTCCACAAGCAGCGCTGTTGAACACACTTTGCGCGGGGATCCTCGCGGCGTCTACGGTCAGATGAATTTTGCCACACAGGATCATTACCGGCATGTGGTGGAAAAGATGGCGAAGAACAGCCGTCTTAGCGAAGTCGCGGTGGCTAAGAAGGCTGTCGACTTAGCTACGAGCGCCGCTGCGCAGCACGGGGAAGCTCACCGGTCGGCCCATGTGGGCTTTTATCTTGTAAGCAAGGGCGTGCCGCAGATGGAAGCTGCCGCCGCGATCAGCTTCTCGACGTTAGATCATTTGCGCCGGGGCCTTCGCCGATTTCCGCTGATGATTTACCTCGGGTTAATCTTCCTGCTTTCAGTTTTATGCACCGGCGTTATTCTGGCAGTTGATCATGCCGAAATCTTGTCCATGGAAGTACTTGTGCTGGTTGGCGCCGTTCTGTTGCTTTGCACAAGTCAACTGGCTGTGGCATTTACTAACTGGCTGTTCACCATGCTCTCCGTTCCGGATCCTTTGCCCCGGCTGGACTTTTCGAAAGGAATTCCAGAAGAATTTCGCACGCTGGTTGTTGTCCCGACATTGATTACGTCGCCCGCTGGCATTGAATCTCTGATTGAAGCGCTGGAAGTGCGCTTCCTTGCCAACCAAGATGAGAATCTGCACTTTGCCTTGCTCACAGACTTTGCTGATGCCGAATCGGAACAACTTGCCGGCGATGAGCTGCTAACTAACCTAATAGAAGAGCGGATTAACAAGCTCAATGAGAAATACTCCGCAGGGCGAAACGACAAGTTCTTTCTTTTCCACCGTCCGCGAAAGTGGAATTCGCAGCAAGAAGTGTGGATGGCGTATGAACGCAAACGCGGCAAGCTCGGAGATCTCAATGCTTTCTTAGTTGATGGTGCCCCGGCTCTGGATCGTTTCTCGTTGGTGGTCGGTAATACCGCTGAGCTGAAGTCCGTCAAGTACGTACTTACCCTCGACACTGATACGCAATTGCCGCGAGACGCTGCGCGCCAATCGGTGGAAGCGATGGCACATCCGCTGAACCGCCCTTACTATGATGAGCGACTGCAACGCGTCTGTGACGGATACGGCATTCTGCAACAAAGAGTCTGTGTCAGTTTGCCTGGTACGAACCGGTCTCGATATGCACGCATCTACGGCAATGAGCCAGGAATCGATCCCTACACTCGGGCAGTTTCTGATCTTTACCAAGACGCGTTTCTGGAAGGGTCCTTTATAGGTAAAGGCATCTACGATGTCGAGGCCTTTGAACGCTCCCTAAAGGATCGATTTCCGGAAAACCGCATCCTCAGTCACGATTTACTGGAAGGCTGTTATGCCCGTTCGGGCCTGCTGAGCGACGTCCAGTTATATGAAGAGTACCCGACGAGCTATCTTGCTGACGTAAGCCGCAGACGCCGTTGGATTCGTGGTGATTGGCAGCTGCTAGAGTGGCTGATGCCGAGGGTCCCCGGTGCCGGTGCGGAACAATTGAAGAATGGGATGTCCGGCTTGTCACGCTGGAAGATCGTTGACAATTTGCGCCGAAGCCTGATACCAATTGCCATGACGCTGATGTTCTTGCTCAGTTGGGTAATCCTGACACCGTCCTGGTTCTGGACCGCTTCGTTGCTGGCGATCATTTTGATACCACACGTGATCACCGCTATCACCGACATGATTCGTCGCGCTGAGGACGTGAGTTTTCGGCGGCATTCCGCTGCTGCCTTGCGCACCGCCATAAGTCAGTTTAAGCAGACGGCCTTGGGATTGGCGTTTTTGCCTTACGAAGCTTCGTACAGTCTGGATGCCATTTCTCGAACACTCTGGCGGATGTTGGTCAGCCGTAAGAATCTTTTAGAATGGAATCCATTTGATAACCGCAGTCGCTCTAGCAGCGACCACGGCAGCGTTGTTGCTACATACATGGCCATGTCTAGTGCCCCAATTCTAGCCTGTGCAATACTTACTTATCTTCTACTTGCTGAAACATCTTCATTGCCTGTTGCCGGACCGATCCTGGTTCTATGGTTTGCCTCACCAGCCCTTGCCTGGTGGATTTCTCAACCGCTAACTCAGCAAGGGAATCGACTGACACCAGAGCAGACAAACTTTTTGCGGAAGCTTTCCCGAAAGACCTGGAGCTTTTTCGAGACCTTCGTCGGACCGGCAGATAACTGGCTACCACCGGACAATTATCAGGAGCATCCGGTAGAAGTCGTTGCCCATCGTGTTTCTCCAACCAACATGGGATTGGCGCTGCTATCCAATCTGGCGGCTTTTGACTTCGGCTATATTACGCTTGGTCAGGTCCTGGACCGCACCGAAAATGCCTTCGTGACGATGTTGACTCTTGATCGCCACCGGGGACATTTCTATAACTGGTATGACACGCAGTCATTGCAGCCTCTATTGCCGGTGTACATCTCGAGCGTCGACAGCGGTAATTTGTCTGGGCATCTATTGACGCTGTCTGCTGGATTGCTGGCTCTTCCCGATGAGAAGGTTCTGAGCCCTCGCTTGTTTGAAGGACTGGAAGATACGCTTGATGTTTTACTTGATACGGTACCGCTGGTTACTGTGCCGAGTCTGGCGCAGTTCAAGGATGAGCTGGCGATTTTATGCAGCACGCGCCCAACATCATTGAAGGCATCGCGCACAGCGCTTGAGCACCTGGTGGTGAAAGCAGTGGCAGTGCGCGCTTCGCTCAACGCCACCGCCGGCAGTGAGGCGGCGCGATGGTCTCAGTCACTGTTTGATCAATGCTCACAGAGTGTCGCTGAGCTGCACCAGATGGCTCCGTGGACTGCTTCACCGGAGCTAGCTACAGGAAAAGAGCTTGACGAACTGGACAAGATACCGACGCTAAGATCATTGTCCGAGTTAGGTCATAAGTTGCGATCGGCGCGCGAGGTAGCCGATGCCCCAGAGTTCTCGACGAAAAATGCCCAGTTTGAAACCTTGCTACAGCTGGTTGATTCTGGTGCTGCGCAGGCCAGTCAGCGCATTGAGCATATTCAAAGATTGGCTTTGCAATCAAGTGAGCTGGCAGATGCGGATTATGAATTCCTGTTCGATAAATCCCGTCTACTTCTATCAATAGGCTACAACGTCAGTCAGCTCCGTCTGGACACGAGCTTTTACGATCTGCTGGCCTCAGAAGCCAGGTTAGGCTGCTTTGTCGCCATTGCCCAGGGTCAGCTACCTCAGGAAAGTTGGTTCGCCCTTGGACGGCTTTTAGCAACGCCGGATGGAGATCCTGTTCTGCTCTCTTGGAGCGGATCAATGTTCGAGTACCTGATGCCGTTACTAGTGATGCCGACTTATGAAAACACGCTGTTGGATCAGACATACAAAGCTACTGTCGCTCGACAGATTGAGTATGGTCGAGAGCGTAATGTTCCCTGGGGTATTTCCGAGAGCGGTTACCACACCGTCGATGTCCACCTCAACTATCAATACCGTGCCTTTGGTGTGCCGGGGCTGGGACTGAAACGCGGATTGGCTGATGATCTTGTGATCGCGCCTTATGCCTCGGCGATGGCGCTAATGGTGGCACCCGAAGAATCTTGCCTGAATCTGCAGAGATTGTCCGCAGATGGCTTTGTTGGCCGCTACGGTCTATATGAAGCTATCGACTATACGCCATCTCGCATACCGCGCGGGCAGCCATTTGCGGTAGTGCGCTCATTCATGGCGCACCATGAGGGCATGAGTTTTCTTTCGCTAGCCTATCTGCTCCTTGATCGGCCAATGCAAAAACGATTCGAGGCCGATCCTACATTCCAGGCAACCAGTTTGTTACTTCAGGAAAGAGTACCCAAGCTAACTCCATTCCATTATCAAACCAATGTGATCTCGGCCCTTAGAACAGTCTCTGAGGAAGCTGAAACGCCGGTGCGTATCTTTAGCAGTCCGGACACCGCCATACCGGAAGTGCAATTGCTATCCAATGGGCGATACCACGTTGTGGTGACGAACGCCGGAGGCGGTTTCAGCCGCTGGAAGGACACTGCAGTGACGCGCTGGCGCGAGGACACAACCTGCGATAACTGGGGAACTTTCTGCTATATCCGCGATTCTGTCAGCGGTGAATTCTGGTCGAATTCGCATCAACCAACGCTCAAACGCTCGACTGACTATGAAGCGATCTTTTCCGAAGCTCGAGCTGAGTTCCGTCGGCGTGATCATGACCTGGTCACGCACACTGAGATTGTTGTCTCATCTGAAGATGACATCGAGTTGCGCCGATTAACCATAACCAACCGTTCGAAATCTCGTCGTACAATCGATGTGACAAGTTATGCAGAAGTTGTTTTGGCTCCGCAAGCTGCCGATGCAATGCACCCGGCCTTCAGCAACCTTTTTGTGCAAACGGAAATTATCGATCAGCATCAAGCGATTCTTTGTCAGCGGCGACCGCGATCTGAACATGAACATTCGCCCTGGATGTTCCACTTGATGGCTGTCCATGGGGCCGATAGCAGCGATGTTTCTTACGAAACAGACCGCATGCAGTTTATCGGTCGTGGACACACAATTGCTCATCCAGTGGCAATGGACAACCTCGGAAAACTTTCCTGTTCGCAAGGTTCTGTAATTGATCCGATAGTGTCGATTCGCCACAAAATTACCCTTGAACCGAACAAATCCGTAATAGTCAATCTGGTTACAGGCATCGGTGAATCAAGAGATGCCTGCCTTGAGCTGGTACGGAAGTATCACGACCGCGGACTTGCAGACAGGGTTTTCGATCTTTCCTGGACCCACAGTCAGGTCGTGCTGCGTCAGATCAATGCAACCGAATCGGATACGCAGCTCTACGGACGTCTGGCAAGCTCTGTAATTTACGCCAATCCGTCCTTGCGAGCCGATGCCAGCGTTGTGATGAAAAACACCCGCGGACAATCAGGACTTTGGGGTTATGCCATTTCCGGCGATTTACCGATCGTTTTGCTGCAGATAAAGAATCCGGACAACATCGACCTGGTCAAACAGCTGGTGCAGGCGCACGCTTACTGGCGCTTGAAGGGACTTTCTGTCGATCTGGTGATCTGGAACGAGCATCAGGCTGGCTACCGACAGTTGTTGCAAGAACAGATCATGGGATTGATTGCCGCTGGTGTTGAAGCTAATGCGGTGGATAAACCGGGTGGAATTTTTGTTAGACCGGCGGAGCAGATCTCCAGTGAAGACCGTGTTCTTTTTCAGTCTGTCGCCCGCGTGATTATTAGCGACAGTCGCGGCACGCTTTCAGAACAGCTCAATCGGCGCGGACTGTCAGAAACGCGTGTGCCTTTGCTGGTCCCAAGCAAAGTACAGAGAGCGCCTGGCGATGGTCAATTCTGTCCGGTGACGCCATGGCGAGACTTGATACTGTTCAATGGCATTGGCGGCTTTACCCGTGATGGTCGTGAATATGTGATCAGTACCGATTCTGCCAAAGTAACGCCGGCACCATGGGTTAATGTGTTAGCCAATCCTAATTTTGGAACGGTGGTTTCAGAAAATGGAGTCGGCTATACCTGGAGTCAAAACGCGCATGAATACCGTTTGACTCCATGGCACAACGATCCGGTCACTGATTCTAGCGGCGAAGCGTTTTATATCCGAGACGAAGAGACCGGCAACTTCTGGTCACCGACACCGAGCCCTGCTCGTGGAAATACACCTTATGATAGTCGGCACGGGCATGGTTACAGTGTTTTTGAACACACTCAAGACGGTATCACCTCAGAAATGCTGATGTTTGTCGCTCTCGATGCACCGATCAAGTTTGTTGCAATCAAACTCAAAAATGAATCCGGTCGCCCACGGCGAATTTCAGTAACTGGCTATGTCGAGTGGGTCCTCGGGGATCTGCGCTCCAAGTCGACCATGCATGTGATTACAGAAATCGATTCGCGAAGTGGTGCCATATTCGCCCGAAATGCTTATAACTCTGATTTTGCCGATCGCACGGCCTTCTTTGACGTTGATGAGACAACACGCACCGTAAGTTGTGATCGCAACGAATTCATCGGACGCAATGGCACGCTCCGCGATCCCGCAGCAATGCGCAATACGCGATTGTCAGGTAAGCTCGGTGCCGGTTTGGACCCCTGCACAGCTATACAAGTAGTAATTGAGCTAGCAGCCGGAGATGCGCGTGAAATTGTTTTCCGGCTAGGCGCCGGCCGAGACGCAAATGATGCCAACAGCTTGGTGCATCGTTTCCGCGGACCGCGTTCCAGGCACGAAACTTTCGAAGCAGTTTGCGAATTTTGGAAGCATACGCTCGGCGCAGTGAACGTTGACACACCGGATGTGGCTCTTAATATGCTGACAAATGGTTGGCTTGTCTATCAGACGATGGCATGTCGTCTCTGGGGACGCAGCGGCTATTACCAATCGGGCGGTGCCTTCGGCTTCCGCGATCAGCTTCAGGATGTGATGGCGTTGATACACACGCAACCGCAGCTGCTCCGCAGCCAACTGTTGCTGTGTGCTTCTCGACAGTTTGTTCAAGGAGACGTGCAACACTGGTGGCATCCTCCGACCGGACGTGGGGTTCGCACTCACATCTCAGACGATTACCTCTGGCTGCCGCTAGCAACCTGTCGCTATGTCGCTGCCAGCGGCGACACCGGTGTGCTGGATGAATCTGTGCCCTTCCTTTCAGGACGCATGTTAAATGCCGAAGAGGAGTCCTATTACGACCTGCCTAACCGTAGTGACGAATCTTCCAGCTTGTACGAGCATTGCATTCGTGCCATCAATAACGGGCTCAGGTTCGGCGAACACGGTTTGCCTCTCATGGGCACTGGGGACTGGAATGATGGCATGAATCTGGTGGGCGAACGCGGTCAAGGCGAAAGCGTTTGGCTGGGTTTCTTCCTCTATCACGTGTTAACACAATTCGTCGACATCGCGACTCAACGCGGTGATACCGCTTTTGTTCTGCGCTGCCGAACCGAAGCAGAGAATCTTCGCAAAAACATCGAAGCTCACGGCTGGGATGGGGACTGGTATCGGCGCGCGTACTTCGATGACGGAACGCCTCTAGGCACTGCCAGTGGTGCTGAATGTCAGATTGATTCGATTTCCCAGAGCTGGGCAATTCTCTCTGGTGCGAGCGACGAGCAGCGGTCTCGCACGGCTATGGAATCAGTTGATGCTCGTCTGGTGCGCCGGGACGCTGGCATTATTCAACTACTTGATCCACCTT
>JADYXS010000162.1 GCA_021772155.1 Candidatus Obscuribacter sp. | reverse complement strand
TTGCCACCGCCATTGCCACCGCCATTGCCACCGCCATTGCCACCGGCACCTTGGGCGATCGCCACGTTGTAGGTCATCAAACCACATGACCAGAGCAGCAAAAACGTGCAGAGGTAGGTTAGAGGCCCGCGCAAAGCTGACAGCAATTTTGCCGAACGAGCCCCATGGATGTATGCGCGATGCTTCAGCACTGGACTCCGATGAGCAGACGAAGTCAAGGGTAAACCCGGTATATATGTACCCTTAATGACTCACTTGGAAACCTGCTCAAGCCATATGCGAAGTTAAATAACGCTTGTAAAGAGGCGCTAGGGCGCAAGCTTTGATCGGCTTGGAGACCTCACTTCGATGATTGATGAGTAGGTTTTGCCAGAGTCCCATCCGAAGCCAGGATGTCGAATTCGACTTTTTCGGGAACATGCGTTAGAACGCGCAAGAAAAAGGCGATTTCTTGCGTATGGGAGGCTCGGCAGCCACCCGGCGGGGCAAGAACCGCTGTCGATGGCTATTTAGTTCGCTCTGGCAGCGATTACTTCACTATTTTCAGACGTTCTTTAGCGTCAGCGACGAACTGACCGGTCGGTGCTGATTGCACGTATTTTCGATATTCCAAGATGGCGTTCTTCGGCTGGTTTAAAGCCTCGTATATGGTACCGAGATAATAGTGTGCGTCGTTGAGTTTGGGATCCAGCTGAGCTGCCTTGAGATACTCCTGCATTGCCTGCTGTAGCATCTTATTTGCTTGGTAGGCCGTGCCCAGGTTCAAGTGACTGTTTGGATCGTCATCGTACCTGAGTGCGTCGGAGTAGTCCTTGATGGCGCCGGCAAGGTCGTAATCGCCCTTATCGGTTTTGGTTGTCTGCTTTTTGTAGGCTGCTTCCAGGAAAGGAGCGGCCAGTCCGGATTTGGCATCCTTGATCACTTTCTTGTACGTAGCTTCTTTCGGGTTGATTGCTGCCGCTTTTTGGTATTCGGCGAGCGCACCAGGCAAATCGCCCTTCGCTTGTTTTGCAGTTCCTAGGCTGTAGAGGACGGAGTCGGCATTGGGGCTGGCTTGTAGCGCCACGGCATACTTGGCGATAGCTTCGTCAAGCTTGCCTTCCGTCTGCAATTGCACGGCTTCGTTGTACGCGGTGTTCGCGTTTGTCAGAGCTTCGGTTTCCTTGGTGGTGGCCATTTTCTGGACGGCGTTTGCATTGAAGTAGAGCACTTGGTAGCGGTCGTTGGCGGCCTTGGCGTAAGTGCCTTTTGCCGCCATTTGCAGATACTTCGTGTAGTCGCCGAGCGCTTGCTTTCCGCGCCCAAGCGTCTCATCCAGAGGGCCCATGAAGTACAAGTTGTCTACTTCGCCCTTCGGATCAAGGTCGTATCCGCGCTGGTACTCATCTCGCGCTGCTGCGAAATTGTCCATTGCCTGATAGGCCACAGCCATATTTGTGTGAACTTTGGCGTTCTTCGGAAGAGCTGCTGCAGTCTGTTTGTAGGCTTCAATCGCTCCGGCGAAATCGCGGGCGTTATACTTTTGAACGCCAGCATCCATCATGATTGCCGCTTGCCCATCTTTTGCAGTGTTCAACACTCTCTTATAATCAGGGTTCGTCGGTGCAAGTGCCACCGCCTTTTCATACCAGATGATGGCGTTCGGAATGTCTTGCTTCGCTTGGTAGTTGGTGCCGCGGGCGTAAGGATAAGCCCCTTCTCTGGGATAGGCTGCAACTAATTGAGCGTACTTCGCATCTGCTTCATCGTACTGACCGGCTGCTTGCAGCTTAACTGCGTCGTCAAACAGAGACCCAGCTTTGGCGCTGTTCTCTCGCTCAGCGGTAGTCTGCATTTTTTGTACGTCAGCTGGATTCTTAGCTAGAACGTCGATGCGTGCTTTTGCGTAGCTAACGAATTGTGCGCTGGGCTTCTTCGTTACATACTCGCGATAGAGTTTGAGCGCGGTGTTTCCGTCCCCAAGGTTCTCTTTCAATGCGCCGATAAAATACAGCAAATCGAGGTTCTTCGGATCGAGATCGAATCCCTTCTGGTATTCACTTAGGGCCGTCGTAAAGTCATCGTTGGCTTGCAATGCCGAAGCATAGTCGACATGAACACCGGAATCGTTCGGAGTTATCTCCAAGGCCTGGCGATACAACGGGATGGCTCCGGCATAATCTTTTGCCGTATATTTTGCTGTGGCTTGCTCCACCAGGGGACCAGCCTGAGCGGTTTTTACACCGTCCAGATATTTCTTGTAGTCTGGATTTTTCGGATCAAGTACTGCCGCCTTTGAGTACCATTGACCGGCTGTTGCCATGTCGTTTTTTGCTTGGTATGCACTGCCGATGGCAAACGAAAAAGCAGCTTCTTTCGGGTTCAGTTGTAGAGCTTTCTGATAGAGCGAAATTGCCTCGTCGTGTTGACCGGCCTGTTGCAGTTTGACACCCTGATCGTAGGCTTCTTGAGCCGCTGTGAAGTTCTTGATGTCGCTGTGCGTCGGTAGTGGTTTTGTTGCCTGTGCATTTGCCGTTAATACTTTGATGCGCTCTGTGGCATTTTGAGCTAATTTGTCGGTGGGATTGTTTTGCAGGAACTTGCGATAAGCATCCATCGCTTGCGCCGCGCGCCCGAAGTTTTCCTGGATCAATCCCATGGAATAGAAATCCATGCTCTCGGCTTTAGCATCGAGTTCTGTAGCCTTCTGGTACGCATTCAACGCACCGTTGAAATCGTCGGTGGCATAGAGTGCGCTGGCAAGGTTGGTCCATACCCGAGCGTTCTTCGGCACCAGCTGTAGTGCCTGCTGATAGAGTTGAACTGCACCGGCAAAGTCTTCTGCTTTTTGTTTGTCCACGGCTGTGAGAACTAGCTTTTCAGCTTTTTGTTCGCCCAAATACGCCTTGTACTTGACGTAATCTTTGTTGGTCGCATCGAGAGTCAGAGCCTTATCTATCCATTGCAAGGCCTGCTCGAGATCGCCTTTGGCGAAAAACAGAGTAGCCAGTGCGTAGGGGTATCCGGATTCCTTTGGCTGCAGCTGCATCGCTTTCTGATAAAGAGGAATTGCCTGGTCGAACTGCTTGTCCTGCTGCAGCTTAACTGCGGATTGATAGGCATCCGAAGAGTCCTTTATCACAGCCAGTTCGTCTTCTGATTTGATCTTTACAGTCGCGCTAGGGTTTCTGGTAAGGGCGTCCATGCGCTCTTTTGCCGCCTTCACGTACGTACCGGAAGGCGAAGCGGCTAGATACTTTTTATAGTCTCCCATGGCATCGTAGCCTTTGCCGTTGTGTTCATCGATAGTGCCGAGGAACCACAAGTCATCAGCTTGTCCTTTGGGATCAAGTTCCAGCGCCTTGGCATATTGAGCCCTTGCTTGGTCATACTGCTGCCTTGAATACAGCGCTCCGGCGAGGTTGTAGTACAACTCGACGCGTTTGGGCCGCAGTGTGATCGCTTGCTGGTAGAGATCGATTGCCGAGGTGTAATTCTTTTCTTTGTGCGCAGCGATTGCTTGCGCAATCATTGGATCAGCCTTTTTGTCGAGCGCGGTCTCTAAGTACTTCTTGTAGTCATCGTTCTTGTCATCAAGGCGGACGGCGTTTTTATACTCGACAATTGACTCATCGATACGATTCAACTGTTGCAGTGCCGCGCCTATGTTGAAGTGAATGCCAGCGTCGTTCGGCGTTTGTTTGAGAACTGCCTGATACTTGGCCAATGCTTCATCATATCTGCCGGCCTTGTAAGAATCGGACGCTCCAGTTGTCGTGTCCGCCAGATCTTTGGAAGATTTTGCTTCCGTCGAAGCTTGAATACCCTGGGCGGCGGCCTTGCTTGCCGGTTGAATCTGCTGAGCTTTCTGATACGCCTGGATCGCTCGCGCGTAGTCCTCTTTGGCTTGTAGTGCTGATCCTATGTTGACCCAGATGTCGGCATTATTGGGATCCGATTTGAGGGCGACCATGTATTCCTTGATCGCTTCGTCGTAACTTTTATGCAGTTGCAGATCGACGCCAGTATTGATGTGCTTTGTGATTTCTGCGCGACGCTTGGCATTAGCTAAGTCCCCGAGCAATTTCTGGGCAATCTGGTTGTTTCGATCAAATACCAGGGCCTGTTTGTATTCGGCTTCCGCCATGCCGAAATCGCCAGCATATTGATATGCCTGACCAAGTCCGATATGGTTTTCCGGTGCTTGTGGATTCTCACGCAGAGCTTCTTCCCACCCAGTTTTCAGCGCTTCCAGCACGTCCCGATCGCTAGAGTTGTACTTGAGTGCATCACCGAAAGCGGCGATGGCATTTTTCAAATCTTTCTTGGTTTGATAGGCCTGACCTAGTTTTACGTAGACGCCGGCCTTTGCTGCGTCATCCAGTCCGCCGGCCAGGATTGCCAGCTTGTATTCATTGACTGAGTCATCGACACGGTCGCGAATGCGCATTACATCGCCAAGATCCACGTGCAATTGACCATCATTTTGGGCGCGCAACGCGGCTTGAAACTCTACAATGGCGCCATCGAAATCACCGGCAACTCGCGCAGCCTTGCCAAGTTCCAAGCGATCTTTGTAGGAGCGCGGATTCTTGCCTAGAGCCTGCACCACTTGATCGAGATTCTGCTGTGTGGTGGCATTTCCGGGATTCATGGCCAGCGCTTTGTGGAACTGCTTTATGGCTTGCGCTGGTGGCAATTTGAGTGCGTAGTTGTTGTAAGCGATACCGAGGTTGTCGCGAGCAAAGGTGTATCCAGGTTCTGCTTTCAAAGCCTCTTCAAACTTGGCAATTGCAAGTTGAAAGTTTCCGGCGTTGAGTGCTTTCACGCCATCGTTGTTAAGCACGGCTGCTGCATTCCCAGCATATGCAGGGCATGATAGAGCGAGTGAGCCGGCGATTGAAAGACTGATGCTGAATGCTAGTAATCGTCTTGCAATGAGTGATCTGGATTTAGTTGCCAAGTCTGCCAACCTCTGTTAGCCAAGCGTCCCATACTACAAAGTTCAAATTTTAATCGAAACCACAACAGGCCGACACAGGGATTGCCCCAACGTCTCGCTGTGTTAAACAATGAGTGCGCTCAGTTGAACTGATTGCAACTCAATGTTATGCACCTACAGATGAGCGCAAAGCCCGATTGTTCCTAGCTTTCGGCGAATGCAAAGAGTTCCGTGACAAAAGAAGGGCAACGCATGGCGCCGCCCGACCATATTACGTTATTTAGCGACTTGGTTATGCATCAGGTTCAATCAAACCGTAATTTCCATCACGGCGATGATAAACGGTATTGACATGTCCACTTTCAAAATTGATGAACATGAAGAAGTCATGTCCCAAAAGATCCATATGTGCGGCCGCTTCTTCCGGCATCATCGGCTTAAGTGGGAATTTCTTGGAGCGAACAATTTTCGGTTTGATTTCATCCAATGTAAGAGCTTTCATCACGGCCGTGTCGCTGTCGTCTTCCGTCACGGCAGACCCAGCTTCCTCATTGGCGAGCTTAAGGCGCTTCTCGTCTAAATGAGTCCAATATTTTGTCTTGTACTTACGCAGTTGCCGTTCGACTTTGTCTGCGACAAGGTCGATTGCGGCATACATATTTTCGCTAGATTCCTGGCCCCTGATAGTCGTTCCATTCACTTGGATGGTAATTTCGGCGGTCTGACTGTTTGCAATGGAAGGATTCTTCGCAACGCTGAGCAGTGCAACTACCTCTAAAGGATAATCGAAATGCTTTTGAGCGCGCAGCAGCTTATCGGCCAAGTATTCTTTGAGCGCCGGGGTTAGGTCCAAATTTCGACCGGTCACGGTCATGTGCATAGCGTCCCTCCGCAGATTTACCGCAATGACAGGTACGGTCTTTGATCCATACCCGCCTTATTCATGAATAAATCGACTGACAGCTTCTTCTAGCGAGCGACGAAACCAGCCTGCAATACCATTTGTGAGGCATCAAGGAAATTCAGAGGTTTACCTTTATCGCGCCGCACGTGCTGCGATTCGGCTGCTACAGGTTGCGCGAACCAGCCGTCAGCACGACGCTTTTTTCGACCTGCAGGTGGAACGTCGACGACTTGTGCCAGAAGCGCGAAAGCCTCATCTGCGTAAATTGGTGCGAACATCGCCGGATCGGAAGGATCAGGGGCCGAAAATGTGGCGTTCGAGTTCTTGATTAGCATTCTATAGAAGTGGAATCTTGTCATCGTCTGGGCCGGGTCTCCGCCCGGCGGTTGGTCCACCGCTCCGGAGCGAAGCATTTGGCGGTATGCCGCCAGTCGGAATCGGGCATTCGGTTCGAAGAAATCCGGGTATCGCCCAAGGCTGGTGAGTTGTTCGGCAGTTGCTTGCTGGTTTGGATATAAACTGGCGCTGGTTGCTTCGGCGCGCTTACAAGCTTTCATGAATTGGTGAATCGACTCCGCCGTTGTGCCCATGCCGTCGCCGATGACGTGGATTTCGATATCCGATCTTCCTGTCAACTGGCGAATTGTACGGACTGTAGCTAGCGTGTAATCATGAGCATCAAGCTTCTGGTACTTGCTATTCCAATAGCTCATTGGTGCGATGACGTCGTAGTACTGTGCAAGCGTTTTCCAGGGGATGTTAACGACTTCCTCGTAATGATTCAACGGGCTGTAAACACACGCTATCAGCGGGTAGTGCGCTCCAAGAGTAGCGCGGAGTATTTGACTAAACTTTGTCACAGTGCCGTTCTGCAGATTTTTCTCAAGATCAGGAGCAATGGCATCTACGCTTTCTCCGCTGGGGCTACGGAACTTAGCGGCAGCCACCATCTTCGCCGCGTCGGCCGCCGGGTCTTTCAACTCCAGGTAAGCCCAAGCGATGACGCGGATCTTGTGCTTATGGCAGGAGTCGATCAGCTTGCCCAGATCTTCTGGATGAGCGATAGCTGGCGTGTTGGACCGAGAAGTTTGAATAAAGAGGTTGCGGATGCCGTGGTTTCGCAGCTTCACGCAGTAACCGTCCACGTCTCCTGTCGGGTAATTTCATAGATTTGCCCATAATCCTGGTCCATCTGCTAGGCCCGGCGGTGTAAGCTCCCGCAATGGGCCGGCATACATTAACGACGTGGACAAGAGGACGGCAGAAAACAGGAACGAAAAAAGCAACCGTACATCCGGTACTTTCACCAAAGGACACCTGTCGAGAAACAGTCTGCGGGACAAGAAGACTAATTCGATTATATCTGTTGACAATAAATACGCTAGCCCTAGAGTCCTATAATTCGCAACAGATTTGAATAAATCGTAATTTGTTCGACGACCATATGTTGCCTGCCGTTCTTCCTAATCGATGTAATGCCCATGTGATGCGGCTCCAAAGGAAACCATGAAAATCGCTATCGCCCAGATAAATCCAACAGTAGGCGACATTGAGGCTAACGTCAGGAAAATCATTGCCTTCGGACGTCGGGCCAAAGCTCAAAATGCGGACCTTGTTGTCTTTCCGGAGCTTTCAGTGTGCGGATATCCACCGATGGATTTGCTGCTCAAAGACAGCTTCGTTCGGGCCAACCTGGAAGGACTCGAATGCATCGCGAAAGAGCTGTCGGATATCGATGTTTTGGTTGGTTTTGTTGACCGCAATACTGGAACTGGCCGTCCATTACACAACGCGTGCGCATTGTTGAAGGGCGGCAAGCGAGCTGCTGTTCAATTTAAGACCTTGCTGCCAACTTATGATGTTTTCGACGAGGACCGTTATTTCGAGCCGGCTTCCGAGTACGTGGCGATGAAAACAAGCGGCACCGTGCTTGGTGTCTCGATTTGCGAAGACATTTGGAATGATGAAGAGCTCTATCCGAAGCCACGCTACAGCGTCAACCCTGTTGCCAGCCTCATAGAGCAGAAGATTGAGGCGCTGATCAACATTTCGGCTTCACCTTACTCACTGTCCAAAGAAAACATCCGGCATGAGCTGGTGCGAAATCAGGCTCTGCGAAATGGCATTCCGGTTGTGTATGTGAATCAGGTCGGCGGCAATGACGAGCTGATTTTCGACGGCCGTTCTATTGCCGTTAACGCCAAGGGGCGGTTAATTGCAGCGGCCGCCGCTTTTGAAGAAGACTTAATTCTGGTGGATCTGGCTGCCGACCAGGGCGAAATAAGCACCACTCCTACTGACCCGATCGAGAACGTCTACGAAGCGCTGGTATTAGGAACGCGCGATTACATCCGCAAATGCAACTTTAAAAAGTCCGTCGTCGGTCTATCTGGCGGCATCGACTCAGCAGTCGTGAGCGCATTGGCTGTGGCTGCAATTGGTGCAGAGAACGTGGTTGGAGTCGCCATGCCATCACCGTTTTCATCCCAAGGTAGTCTTGATGATGCTGAGGAACTGGCGCGCAACCTCGGAATAGAGTACCGCGTGGTGCCAATTAAGACTGCGATGGAGAGCTTTGACGGGTTGCTTTCGGAATTGTTCAGCGGCACCGCTCGTGATATCACGGAAGAAAATATTCAGGCTCGTCTGCGTGGGATGACTTTGATGGCCCTGTCAAATAAATTTGGCTATCTGGTATTGACGACGGGAAATAAGTCCGAACTTGCCGTCGGTTACTGTACGTTATATGGAGATATGTGCGGTGGTCTTGCCTTGATTTCGGACGTGCCGAAAACCATGGTTTACGATCTCGCTCGGTTGATGAACGAGCGCGGCGGTGTGGTCATTCCCATTAACACGATTGAAAAGCCGCCCTCGGCTGAATTGCGCCCGGACCAGACTGATCAAGATACTTTGCCGCCCTATGTGGTGCTAGATGGAATCCTCCATGCATACGTCGAGCAGCGTCGCAGTGCCGACGAGATAGTTAAACTGGGGTATCGTCCGGACGTAGTGATGGATGTTATTAATCGAATCGACAGAAATGAGTACAAGCGATATCAGGCTGCCCCAGGATTAAAAGTGACGGCAAGATCCTTCGGATTTGGTTGGCGTATGCCTATCGCTCAAGGTTTCAGGGAACGTGTAAATGAGCATGACTTGTTATGCTAGTTATAATAGACAGCTGAGCTTGAGGTTCATATGGCTAAACGGAACGAAGATGAAATCCAGCAGAAGCTTGTAGAGCTGGAAGTGGCTATGAATCACGAGCAAGGGGTCAAAAAAGCTGAGAAGCCGAAGCTTGTCACACCGAAGACACCGGAAGACCTCAAGTACCTGGCAATCCTCGACCCAGCCAAAGCGGAAGAGCTCGCCAAGCAGGAAGAGAAGGGTCTAAATATCGACCTGTATCACTTCGGCGGCATGGCGTCGATTATTGTCGGATTGTTTATGGTGCTCAGCCACATTCACGTCGGCATGGCCTACGGGATGTTCAATGGTGGGATGGGGCTGATGCTCTTGCCACTTTTTGGCGGCATCGGTTGGTTGATTTACAATTACAAGTCCAGACCGGCCCAACTGCTGACTGTTTCGAGCTTGGGGCTTGTCCTGTTTACGGTCATAAGCCGCATGACATTGGGTTTTTGGACCTTATCCCTTCTCGATTTGATACTCTTAGCCTTGCCCATTTGCGCAGGCGTAGCATTTATGGCTAAAGCAAACGTCCAGCGCCGGGAACTCCAGGAGCAGAAAAAGCAAATTCAATGAACACAGTAGAAAGCCGTCGGCAAATCCTGTTCAACCGCAAACAGACAGGAGTTGCCGTATTGATGATTGACTGTGTCGGAAAGCTGAATTATCTAGGTCGCTCGGTCATGCATGAGCTGTACAATGCAGTGCGCGCAGTTGAGGACGATGAAACGATTAAGGCCGCCATAGTCCTGTCTGCCAAGCCGGACAACTTCGTAATTGGTGCTGACCTTTACGAGATTCGCCAGGCCACAACAGTTGATGAGTTGTCTAAGTTGTCTTCGCTCGGACAGACCGCCATGAATATAATGGCCGCGTCGAAGAAGCCCTTCGTCATTGCTATTAATGGACTATGTTTTGGCGGCGGTCTGGAGCTTGCGCTGGCCGGACACTGGCGCATCGCCACTGCAGACACTAACACTCAGCTTGCCCTGCCGGAAACGCGATTGGGAATCATCCCCGGCCTTGGCGGCACGCAGAGATTACCGAGACTTGTTGGGCTGAAGTCGGCACTTTCAATGATCATTTCTGCCGATGCCATTTCGTCTGCAGAAGCGCTGTCCATTGGACTTATCGATGAACTGGTCGAGTCAGACGAACTCATGGAACGAGCCGAGCGCAGGGCGCTGGCGCTGAGTGCAGATCCTTCCCCGATCGCCAACCGAGTAGAAAGTTGGAGCGATGAGCAAGGCCGCGAAAGTGGTGTCAAGGCGACACAATTTTGCTTGAGAGATCTTGATGAAGAGAAGGCCAAGAAGCTCTTCGCTATGACCGAGCGCTCTGTGCGGATTAAAACGCGCGGCAACTATCCGGCTCAAACGCGAGCGTTGGAAGTAATGAAAACCGGTCTGTCCGAGGGGATGGGCGCTGGGTTAGTTGCTGAGTCCAAAGCCTTTGGCGAACTGGCTGCCGGAGAGGTTTCGGCAAACCTAATAGCACTATTCTTTTCCACGGAATTCGCTCGCCAATCTGCCATTGCTCTTGCAGCTAAGTTCGGAGAAACAAACACGCAAAGGATCGGCATCGTCGGTGGTGGCACAATGGGCACGTCGATTGCCAATCTTGCTGCTGCTCGTGGATTGCATGTCAAATTGCGCGTAAATCCAGGCAAGGAAGCCGATACGCTGGAGCGCGTGCGTGCTCTGGTTCCGAGAATCAAAGGCACCGAACCGGACGCCACTGCCGATGACATTCTTTCGCGGATAGAGTGCACGTCGGACTGGAACGATCTTGCCGATTCGGAATTCGTTCTGGAGGCGGTAGCAGAGGAACTCGGGCCAAAGCATCAGGTTCTTCAACAGATTGAAGCGGTGGTATCACCTGATTGCACGATTGCATCCAACACTTCCTCTTTGCCATTAGATGAAGTGGGTTCGGTGATCAAAAAAATTGACCGATTTGTCGGTGTTCACTTTTTTCACCCTGTGGACAAAATGCCGCTGGTTGAAGTTGTGGCTCTCAAAACGACCAGTCGTAAGTCCTTAGGAAGGGCAGCAGATGTTGTCACCAGATTCGGAAAGATTCCGGCGATGGTGAAGAACGGACCCGGGTTCCTCATTAATAGATTGCTCACGTGCTACATCCAGGAAGCCGCTCGTGCCGTTGAGGAAGGTGTCCCGCTGAGCTGGTTCGACGAGGCGGCCGTGCACTTCGGCATGCCGATTGGTCCATGGGAGTTGATTGACGAAGTTGGGGTTGATGTTTCCTTTACTGTTGCTGATCTCTTATACGAGAAGCTCGGCAACCGAATGAAGCCGCCGCAGCTGACGCATGATTTTCGCAAGCTTGATGCTATCGGTAGAAAAGCCGGGCGTGGGGTCTACCTCTGGGATGAGTCCGGCAGACGTAAGGAAATAAATCCCGACACAACAAAGATCTCTTACATAAGACTTACTGACGAAAGATGTCCCGATCCTGTCCGTGAGCGGCTTGCACAGCGGATTGTTTTCCCGATGATTGACGAAGCTGCGCGTTGCTTGGAAGATCGCGTAGTGACGAAACCTCGCGAAATTGATATGGCTGTGGTTCACGGTTTCGGCTTCCCGCCGTTTCGCGGAGGATTGCTGAAATATGCCGATCGCGTCGGGCTCAAGGAAGTTGTTGGTCGGCTAAAAGAGATTTACGCTGAGAGTGGATTGAATACCGTATCGCCTTTGTTGGAAAGGTACGTTGCTGAAGGACGTAACTTCTATTCTCTCGCCGGAAAAGAGGACGAGTAAAAGTGGCTCGAGACAATAGTTCTCCCGGGAAGAAGCGACTTTTCCTTGGCACGCTCTTGCCTCAGTTTCATACGCAATCGCTGGAAGAATTGAAGCTTTGGGATGCGCGCTTAACCGAGGCTTGGTCGCGCAAATTGCGCTGGGTCGCCGGAGAAAAATTGCATTTGACCTGGCTGTTCCTCGGTCTTGTTGAAGAGGCACTTATTCCGGAAGTCAAGTCGATAACCGATGAGCTCTTGTTAAACCAGCCGCTGCTGGGACTTTCGTACTCCAAGCCAGCACTATGGCCTCATCCCAAGCAAGCCCGTCATTTTGTTCTGGTACCGGATTCGATACCGGATGAGATCACCGATCTTGCTGGACGCTTTTCCAAAGCGCTGCATTCCTACGCGGAAAGACCAGAGACCAAGCCATACAGCCCACACATCACAGTTTTGCGCATTGACGCTGGACATGGCGCACTGTCAGTACCGGATTGGTTGGGGCTCGATCAAAAACTACCGATGCGGCACGAAATAGATCAGATCGATTTAATCGAAAGTCATCTTGGTGGCACCAAGCAGTATCAATCTTTATTCAGCTGGCCGCTGCGCTGCGAGCGTAAGAGGGGAGGGGCTTGTCCCCTCCCGTTATGAAATATAGTCGTTGAGCTGATCCGGCTGATTGTTTAAGCGTGTTTCCGTAACGAGAATTTTCTATAGATGACCGACCGTTTCCAATTCAAACCGCGACATGCCGCGATATTTTTGAGCGTGATTGCTGCAATCAGCGCCCCTTACGTCTGCGGCTTTCTTGCCGGTTACAACACGATTGCGCCCACTCTGAAGCCGATTCATGGAATCGCTTCACTGAATGTCGCACATGGAAAAGACTTGCGTCAAGAAGCAAAGTTCAAAACTACTGGTGTAGTCGATCCTTTTACCTGGTGTTATTGGTCCGGCTATTGCCGCGGATACGAGACTGCCGACGTCGTCAAAGAACGAATGACAGCGGTCAATTGATATCGATGAGCTTGTGGATGCTGCGCATCTAGCTAGGGGAGGGGACAAGCCCCTCCTCTACCGTTCTGATCATTTGCGGAAGTACATCATGAGCTTGGCTGGGCTTCCAACGAAGCACATGTTTTTGAATTCGTAAATTCGAATTATGTCGGCGGCTTGCTCTGCGGCTGCTTTGTCACTGCCATAATCAAGCATCCAGTTGTCGCCGTCTGAGATAACTTTCCACGTACCCTGCTTCTGTTCCACCCGAACTGTCGTCGGGTCGAAACCGGTAGCGTTTTCGTTTTTCATCGCGCCTTCCGGCACCCCGCCTGCGGTCTTGAAGTAGCGCAGTTCATGCAGATCGCTGCCGTTTGAGCGGCCGGCCCAACAGGTCTCCGTAAAACCATAGTGTTTCACGACCTCGACGGCGGCGTCGGCCGCTTCTTTCTGATCACCGAAGCCGGCCAGTTTTTCACCATCGTCTACCAGCTGCCACTGTCCATCAATTTGCACCGCTTGCACCTTATTTGGGTTCATGCAAGCACAATGTTCCACAAGTCCTGCGGCATCCCATTTTGGACGAGCCAATACTAATTGAGCGCGAACCTCCGGACCATCTATCTCCACAGAACCTTTCAGCATCTCTGCGTTGACCGGAGCACATGCCATCAGGGCCATCGATAATGCAAATAACAGTTTCATTTTCTTGCTCCCCTCTGTGGCTCGAATTAGCCGCCACGTAATTTGTACCCTGGCGGAATTGCAAATGCCGATGAGTCCGGCCGTGCGCCGGAATAATTTATCAGGCGGCTGGTGCTCACGCCGATTGTTGGGTGTGTGGTCACTGTGAGCCGATTACATTTAATTTCAGGATCCATCCAAGCCTCAGTTGTGAACTCGCCAAGCGAGTAACGTTGACCCTGGCAAAGGTGACCGTCTATCAATTTGGTGCCGAGAGACTTGCGTCCCGTAATGTTGTTTTGAGCTGCAATTCCCAATTGTTCGATATCTTGATCGCTCAGAGGAATGCGGATGGCCTCTGACGGCGGAGTGCACATCGTCATCAGGTGATTGGGCGCGTCTAAAAAACCTAGTCTGACACCGGTGGTGCTGGTCATTTCGGTTCGACCGTGTCCTTGCCCGTCCCAAACTACCTTACGAGTGCTTTTGCCAAAGCTGCTGGTGCTTTCATAAATAGCCGTGAACGGTTTCTCCGGCCATACACCAGCCTGAGCTGCAGTGCTTAGACACACGGATGAAAATAGTGTGCAGCCAATAACCAATAACGAAAATGTCTTTTTCATTTTCCTGTTGCTCCCTAGCTTCACCATCTACTGACAAGTGCCCAGAGTTAGGCGTATTCTTAGATATTGAGCAGGGGAGGGGCTTGTCCCTGGGTCCGTGCCGAATTGCCCTACCTTTCGGCTGCCGTTGCACGAACACGTCGTAACCGGAGGGGACAAGCCCCTCCCCAACATGCCCTACAGCAAAACACTTACGGTACTTGAATCGGCATTTGCGACTGCGCCTGCTGTTCCAGCTGTAGTTGTTCTCGTTCTTGTTCTAGTTCTTCTGCTTGCTTTTGTTTTGTCAGCAATTTTTGCTCTTGCTCCAACTGCTGTTGTTCGATAACAGCTCGGTCCGGCGCTAACTCAATTTCAGTGCGCAGGCGGGGAAGCAGGGCATCTGGCGGATCTTTTGATGAGAAGGCGGTGTCACGCGTTACTGCCGGGTCGTAGTTTGGATCTTTTATAGCCTTATGCATTTCCAAATAAACTGTCGGCTCTGGTGCCACGAT
>JADYXS010000161.1 GCA_021772155.1 Candidatus Obscuribacter sp. | reverse complement strand
GATGTACAACACGTTGGGCTATTGGCTGGTAGGCGCTGCGCTGGTAACCTCAGTGCCGGCTGTCTACTACTACACGCGTGTCGTAATCATGATGGTGGTCAAAGATCCATCCAGATGCGTTGCTGCTTTACCTGACGGAGAAAGGAACAATACCTATCCGCAAGGCGGAACAGTATTGGCACTTGCCCTCAGCATCGCTGGGATCATTGCCGCCACCATATACGTCAGTCCCCTGATGGGCTTTGCGTCCACCGCGGTCAACAATATGGCTAAGCCTGTCACCATCGGCACTGCCCCCAGTCAACAGCCCCAATAGGCTATTTACTGGGGCATGGCGCGTACTGCTGCGCCTGGGAAGGAAACGTGAACGGCAAACTGACAAGCAGTTTCAGGTTTTTCTGCCTGCTCTTGGCTGGGCTTTTGGTTGGGTACTACTTTCCCTGGCTCATTGGGCAGCGCTCCTACTATCAATCGGACCTGACTTATTACTTTGAGCCGTTTTCGCGCTTTATAGCTGATGGGTATAGCAGGGGGCAGCTTCCTCTGTGGAATCCTTATCTGTATTGCGGCATGGCCCAGGCAGCGGTTCCGTCCCCGGGATTGTTTTATCCGCCGATGCTTCTGTTTGTCGTCCTGGAATTTTCCCAGGCATTGGCTGCGTTCATGGCGTTGCATCAACTGATTGCCGGTTGTGGTGCGTACTTGCTCGTAGTTTCACTGGGCTGGGGCGCTCTTGCTGCTGCTGTCTGCGGATTTGCTGTGGGAATGAGCGGGTACATGTTTTCGCTGACGGCAAACTACACTTTGGTGGCCACCGCGGCCTGGTTCCCGCTGTTGCTCTTCTTCTTGCGCAGTATCGATCCAGCTTTCACGCGGACCAACGTGTTTCGCATCTTTGGTGGCTCCGTTTGCATGTTCGGAATGATTGCAGCTGGACGACCGGAGATATTTGTTCCGGCTTCTTTGTTGGCCGGTGGTTATATCGCTGTCACCGCATTTGGTGCCTACCGTGAAGATCGAATGCCGCGGCAGGCACTGACTCAGGCTGGACTGCGGATATTGAGTTTGACCTCCGGCTGCCTATTTGCGTTACCGGTTATTCTGCCTGCTGCGGAATGGCTTCGTTTGTCTCCCCGGTCAAATGGTCTGGAATTGAAATGGGTGTTGATGTGGAGCGCAAATTGGTATGACTGCCTCAACATGGTCGCGGCTCAGCCACTGGGCGACCTTACATTGCTTGGCTCAAAGTATTTAAATCTGGTTGCAACTCGTTTGAACTCTCTTCCTTATATTACGTCGTGCTATGTAGGTCCGGTCGTTTTCACTTTGGCCTGCTGGTCACTGTTCGACAAAAACTGGCGCTGGCGATTTGTGGTGCTTGGTGTGGGAGCTAGTGCCTTGATTATGGCCTTAGGTCAGTTCACTCCAATTGCACCGGCAATCTGCAATCTATCACCGGCCCTGGCCAGTTTTCGCTATCCAGTGAAACTGCTCATTTTTCCGGCCCTTGTTTTGGCTTTGATGGCGGCCCGTGGTGCTTCTCTTGCTATGGATAAAGAAGTGCCTCTGGCGGCGCAGAAAACCACAGCAGTGATATGGTCAATCGTTTTGCTGACGGGTATCGTTTTTTTAGTTGCACCACAACTGCACTTGCTGACTGCAAAATTCCCCTGGTTAGTCGGTAAGTTTGTTAACTTTGAATTGATGAAGGATGCGCAGTCCTTATTCGGCAAGAGCATCGCAGTTACCGGTGGACTTGGGTTGCTTGTTAGCGCCAATTACTTGGCGTATACGAGTGGACAGCTGACAAAAGAGTTGTTTGCGTTTCTTACAGGCAGCACATTGCTTCTGACACTCATTATGCCCGCGGTGGCATATCAGCGTCATGGCACCATCAGTGACTTTTACCGCAGACCTAACGTGCTGGCGGAAAAACTTAGAGTCGCGGTCAAAGGTCAAGGTCCACAACGATTCGCCTCACGTGCGCAAACTTTCTATCATGATCCTCTAACGCCCAGCAAAG
Organism: Candidatus Obscuribacter sp.; assembly: GCA_021772155.1. GTDB lineage: Bacteria > Cyanobacteriota > Vampirovibrionia > Obscuribacterales > Obscuribacteraceae > JADYXS01. The sequence goes on along the minus strand of JADYXS010000161.1, from coordinate 46,133 downwards.
AATTTCTGAAACGAGAAAACATCGATTTTCAGGAGGGCTTCTATCTTTTCACTCGCGACCTTATGTTGCCAAATACAAACGTGGACTTCAAAATTCCTTATGCGTTCGGTTATGAGGCGGCTGAAGAAGGTTTTTGCAAAGAGTTGTACTCACAAGCGCTCAGCACCTCAGGGCAAAATATAAAGCGTGAGGCGCATGTACCAGGCAATGATGTACCGCTGGCTCGGTTTTGCCAGATAAGCTCTGTCAGCCATGGTTTGACCCAATCTTATTTTGGAGACCGTCCGCAAAATGTGACACCTCTGGACAAAGATGTTTTTTCCTTGGTCGAAGACAATAAGGAAAATAACTATCGAATTTATGCAACCAAGCGCTTCGACCCACGTACCTATTTCGCGACCAACATCCGCTGGAATGCCACGAAGAAAGAATTTAAGGCTCGGATGCTAGACCTCAAACGACGTGACTTGCTCGACGAGTGTTATGTCCAGGGCGCCAATGACGCTAGTGTTGCAAGTGGTGCCGAAGTGGATCGAGGTGACCGCATAGAGTTCGTTCGAGATGAGAATGAACGAGTCACCTTGACTGTGGAAACGACACAGACTCGCCTGCTAGTGCTCACTGATCGACTTTATCCCGGCTGGATCGCCACTATCGATGGACAGCGGACAGAAATAAGGCTCGTCAACTTTTTTGCCCGCGGTGTGGTTGTGCCAGCAGGCAGGCATAGCGTTGATTTTGAATACAGTCCAATTGCTGTTTGGACCGGATTGGCCGGTGCTGCCGCCACGCTGTTACTTTTGGCGGTGGCGTTTGTTTTCGCCCGGGCAGATGGTCGAAAGAAGTTACCAGCCGACGCTCGGGATCTGGACTAGCCTGGAACACTTGGCTACACCGTTTCCAGCCCAACCGATATCGGTTGAGCTTTGAAAGCACCGTCGGTGCACGAATTCCCTCTGGTTGATCCTTGTCTTTGAGCGAATGGTAGACTTATTTCTGGAAATGCCTCCGTAGTTCAGTTGGATAGAACACCTCCGTCCTAAGGAGGGTGTCGGGAGTTCGAGTCTCTCCGGGGGTGCCATTTTTGGGTCTTCAGTTTCGGCGGCCCTACATAGGCCCTACATAGAAACCGGATCGTCCGGACGAGCTGCAGCAGGCAACTACCAGATCACACCTGCTGCGCACGGACGGACGAATGAGCAACGACAATTCATAGAGCGCACGACATCTTTTGCTTCCCAAGCTGTAGGTCGAGAGTTCGAGACTCTTCGCCCGCTCCAATTTTAAAAAATCCAATTCTTTCAATACCCCTCTGATGCCCCTTTCGGCAGGTAAATTCAGATCGGTTGAGATAACACGCGCCCAGGTTCGCAAAGGTCAGCGCTGCCTGCCCCGGGAGCGCCGCCATCCTGGCGGCTTAGATGGGCAATCCAGCGGTTGCCCGGGCATTCCACATCAGCCACCGTGTGGCCGGCTGTGAGCAGTGCCCCTTATTTTGTGATTAGCCAGTCAACTTAGGATCTAGTGGAGTAATTCGTGGAGGTTCAAGTCCTCTCTCGCCCACCATCTCGATTACCGCCGAAAGGCGGTTTTCATTTTGGGGTACTTTTGAGATAGCCAGACGCCTAGCAGACGCCTAATTAGGAAAAGCCAACCGAAATTTGGGAACAGTTCGGACACAGTCTCAGGAGTACCACCTTATTGCGTCTTCATTTGGCGTCATTCCAAATCCGCAGAATTTTCAAGGACAGACAGATGAATGATGCCACTGCATTTGGTGCTGCTTGTGGAACCAACTGTATCTGCAACATATTTAAGCCGCCAGCTATTTCCTCCGTCACGAGGTGTAAGCTGTTACTAAAGCTCAAACGAGACCAAAGATCAGGTCCACTGGAGCGATAATCGCGATTACAGGCAATCCACTATGAGCTCCCGTTCGGTTATGAATTTTCTATTCCTCGTCGCGGCTTGGCTTTGGTTTCCCGCAACTATTGCTGCCGAGCCTCCCCGCAAAGACTGCCATCTGAGCCTCAATTCGGAAGAGCTGATGAGTAGGTCTGCGGAGATTTCGGACCTTTGCAAGACCTGCAGGCATTTATCCGTTGGATTTGTGGGCTTAAGAGATGATGACGTCTCGGCATTGCTAACATTGACGCCGTTGGAAAATTTGATGTTGATTGCACCAGAAGTTACAGGGAGTGCATTCGAACGATTGACTGGCCTTCCGCAATTGTCCGCATTGGAATACCGAGCTCGTTCCGTGCCTACAGAAATAATCGACAGTTTGCCGAAATTCCAAGCTCTCACATCCCTCTCATTCCCCGAAGCGCACCTGTCTGACAAAAATCTGCAAGCAATCTCGGAAATGACTGAACTCCGAGGCTTAGACATCGGGGCTTCTAGTGAACTCACGAGTCAAGGTGTGTCGCTGTTGAGCACTTTGCGAAATTTACGTGCATTGCAGTTGTCCCCTACGCTGGAACCTGCCTGCTTGGATGGGCTTTCGCACCTGAAGTATTTGGAACGGTTGTCCATTCCGAAACAGCACATTGACGAATGGCTAAAACGCACTGTTTCATTTCCACTAACGTTTTTGTCACTTGGGTGGACTGATCTTTCTGACAGTGGAATGAAGTATGTCAGCCGGCCTTCGCTGGATAGATTGGACGGCCTCTGGACAAAAGTGACTGATTCCGGTGTCCTGATTCTCAGGTGCCCCAATTTGAAGTATGCAGATTTTAGCTACACAGCTCTAAGCGGAAAAGTACTCCCCTTCTTAGTTGCGAATTCGCCTAACTTGACCACCTTAAAACTCAATGGTTCAAAAGTGCGTTTCTTCGCTACGTTGCCGCCTAACAAAATTGAACGTCTGGATTTGTGGAAAACGAGCATAGGCAATTCTGATCTGCAATACATCGGGAAAATGGACAACTTAAAGAGTTTGGATATTTCTGGCACCAAAGTCGGCCGTAAAGGCATTTCCGCATTGAGTAATCTCAAGAAATTGACTGATCTATCAATTGAGGGAATACCTTTAGACCTCAGTGACGTTCAGACCTTGAGCAGGCTTCCCAAACTGGAAATTTTGATCTTGCCCAACATGTCCATGAAAATGCTTCATCCACTTCTCGCCTCCAAGAGTTTGCGAAGAATTTCTATCGAAACAGCGACGCCATCAATGATTCGGAAGTTTCGTTTGGCTCACATAGATGTTCTCCTCGCTGAACATCATTGAATGAGATCACCCTTATCGCGGCTGGTGAGTTAGTTGCCTAGCTGCTCCTTCTTCGCGTGTTCTCCCCACTGCGCGCGAAGGTCTAACTTGCGCGTCACAAGTGCCTTTCCGCATAATGAGCAGAAGCGCACAGAGAAAACGCCAGTGTCCCAGCGATTGTACGAACAAATAGAATCGCCTGGCGCTGTGGACAGGGACGCTACACGCCTCATATGCGATACATTGCGCAAATCAGCACCGTGGATTTTATTCATCGTCGCATTTATGTCTCTACAAAGTTCAGTTGAAGCGCAGGGACTGATATGTGCTCCCCATGAATGCGGTAACCTTGGACGCGGATGGGGTCTATCGGCAGATTACGAGTACGACAGAGCAACGGATATCGTCAGATTAAGCATTTACGCAATCCCATTTCTCGGAATGATGGTCCTTGGCTGCTTGCGTATCAAAGACGCCCGGCAACTCGCCTTTTGGAAAAACAAGGCCGGCGTTTGTGTAATTGAGACAAATGAACCCATTCGGCGCCGGACCTGGCAGATTTCGTTACTCATACTACCTGTCCTGTTCTACCTCGCAGGTATCTTTGCTCTTTGCTGTCTCTAAGATGGAAATTCAAATTGCCTCCACTAACGAGCAGCAATCTAACTCAGTCAAACTAAATAACGACCACCATACGCGCAGACGACCGGTCAACGGCGCGACGCCTAACCGAATCTTTGATTGCATTCTGGAAAGGATCTGACTCAAGGGGTGACCATGACGCTGTTCCGAATCTCGAATTCGAAAGCCGGTTCATGCAGCGACGAGGCTTTCGATGCGAAGCAAAGGAACTGTCCATGGCAGCAGACCGGATCAAGCAGCGACAACCTAGTCACTTCGCAAGCACTTCATCGTTCACCAGAACTAATCTAAGCTATAAATGAGGTCGCCTTCTGATGCCCGTGCGCCAATTTGCATTGCTACTTGTCCAAATCTGTTTGGCAGCTGCTTCGTTGAATATGGCAAGCTCGGGCACACCAGCGCCTAACCCTGGGACAAACTTACTCTCAAGAACTGACACAGAACTGAAAAAAATTGATGATGCCGACGAACCGCGCCGGCGAAAGCTGAAGGAGGACCTTTTCCAATTCTCACCCTCCCACCATGTTCGTGCTGAACCGCAAAAGGAACGAGACTCTTATTCTCAACTTCGATTGAAACCACCAATACCAGAGACCCAAAAGGATTCGCTTGCGACCCTAAAATTGGAACTGCAGCAACAATTAGAATCCGGAGCCAGCGCGCTTGATCCTCAGTCCTTGAGACATAGACTCGTTCAAATTTGCTTCTTACAAAACGATCAGAAAGGAACGATCGATTTCATCAAGCAAATGGAAAAACAATATCCTGCCTGCACCGTTTGCAAGACGAACGAGTCAGTCAGACCAGTTTCCTATGGATACTGGGGAGCGTTCCGTTATCCTAGCGGGTACGACGAATTGCACGAGATGTTTGACTATCATCTGGGCGGCTGCAATTTAAAATCCGCTCGTTGGTATTGCAATCATTGTAGCTCTTCGTTCTGAACGGTGAAGCCGAGAACCTGCCAGAGGCGCCGGGCTCGCCAACAGCCGATAGGCTTGCGTTTTGGACTCGAAAATTTCATTTAAGTTCAAAGCAAATCATTGCTCGATACCGCAGCTATCGCCATTTGCGTGGTGCCCATATGGTGCTGGCGTCCAGGCGATCGCTGGCGGTTTCGAGCACCATCCAAACCTTAAAGTTATCCGTGGGTTGCGGTGAAAAATAGCTGAAGTTAGTCCGTTGCCTGCTCAGACAGACCAAGTTTGACAAAAACGGGCAGATGATCCGAACCAATTGGTGGTCCGACGCTTCTCTCGATGGCGAAAAGGTCTTTGTTGGCAAGGCAGTGATCTATGGGTACCCACGGGAAATACCACTGCGTCGTCCAAGTCGGATGGAATCCAAAACCTGTCTCCGTATCACTGAGGCGCCCTACTTCCAGAAGTTTTCCAAAATAATATGACCACGGACTGCAATTCAAATCACCGAATACGACGACACCATTTTTTGTGCTTCCGGCTCGAATCGCGATTTCTGATAATTCTCCGTTCCGAATCAGGAATTTGTCTTTCGGAATAACCGGATGAGCAAAGATGATGGTCATCGGATTTTTGCCGACTTGAAACTCGGCTTCAATACGAGGCCGCCGTATCGAACCATAGTAATTTACGCGAGAATTCGATAGCGGTAACCGGCTAAAGAGAGCTATGCCGCCGAACCGTTTTTCGATCATTTGATATTTGTATTCGGGTAGTCCTTCGGCCAGGGCTTTAACCCATGTATCCGTAATTTCCGAAACGCCGACTACATCTGGGGACTTGTCTCGGACTAGCGCCAAGACCTTGTCGTGGTGTGAGTTTCTCGGTCCCCAGAGATTGAACTGAAGCAGGCTTAGCGTTGCACCAACATATGCTGGATGTCGCTGCGGCACGTAAAACGAAAAGAATGGCACCGCATTCGCAATAAAGAACAACAGAAAGAAAGCGAACATCTTCGAAAATCGAAGACACAAAAGAATGAGCAAAAGCGGGATGAACGCAATCAAGTATAAGAATCTGAAGTGGCTAGCGAGTTCACAGAGTTGGGCCATTTCCCCGAAGAAACCAGCAGTGCTGGCAATCGACAAGACAGCCAAGGCTCCGACCACTGGAACGGCCGGAGCAATTTTCAAAACTCTTAGGACTTTGCGGACCATATAACTCCGACTCTCGAGCTGCTCTTTATCCTAGAGCATTGTGAAGGTTGAAACCCAAAATACATTGCAGCTAAGCCGGTGTATACACCTTTCTTCGGACAGGCTCGGGCGTCAGACCCTGCTGTATACGTGGTGCCCAAAACTGTATACGTCGAATGCATTGCCCTCCAACGATTTCGGCATTTGTATACATCCTTTATCCTGCCGTGATTTTTCTCTTCGTTCAAATCCCGGAGCTCTGACAAAGTCAGTGCATTTTGAGGTTCCGCCTCGGTGCCACCTCGCCGGCGTAATCTTTATGCCAGCTCTAGGATGTAATGAAAAGAGGCCTACGACCGTCACACCTTGATTCAACCAAGGGGACAAACACCAATCTGATCGCCACAGAAGGTCGACGCGGGTGCATAATGCGGACATGAAACTCAAACACGCAGCAGCACTCATTGCATATGCTTTTGCATCCGCAGGGCTCTTTGGCACGAATTCAGCGGATGGACAAGGCTTTGTTGGAGACTCGTTCGGAACCAGATTTGAATGGGCCGTGTTCTCAAAGAACGGAAAGCTCATAAAAGTATTGCCATTCGACCATGTATCTGCGGAACCTAACTGCGAGGCCGCTGCCGTGGAAAAGGCAACTAGAGGCGATACCTATGAGAACTGGACAGGCTTCATTGCTCCCGACGGCCACACAATTGTTGAACCAAAATTTCCGCGCGCCTACCCTTTCACAGAGGGACTGGGAGCGGCTTGCACCAAAAGCGGCAGTTGGGGATTTATCGACATAACCGGCAAATTCGTTATTCAGCCACAGTTTTCAAACGCTTGGCCCTTTCAAGAAGGCTTAGCTTCTGTGCAGATTCCGGGAAAAGGATACGGCTTCATCGACAGATCAGGAGAGCTAGTTATTCAGCCAAAGTACCATGATCCCTGCTCGTTTAGCGGTGGCATTGCCAAAGCTCGAGTTAAGCCAGATGGCGATTGGATTTACTTTGACAAAGGTGGCCAAGAAATTGAGCATTCACAGAGCTGGTATGACCCAGGCGACGGACTCGTTTTCATTCCAGAGCGGAAGGCATTTGTTGATACGTCGGGCACGGTGGTTGCTCGATCGGCAATCGGTGGAACCTTCTCCGAAGGCATGGCAGTCGTGATAGACAAGAAATGTAAGCAAGGATACATCGATAGAACCGGCAAAATTACAATCGAGCCGTCGTACGAACGCGCTACACCATTTCACGAAGGAGTTGCTGCTGTCGAAATCGGAAACAGGAAATGGAAGCTCATAGATAAGAAGGGCAATGTTCTCTTTGGTGGTAGGACTTTCGCTTCGGGATGCTCTTTCAGTCAAGGTTACGCAATTGCTGACATTGATGGTTGTTCCTCTGTAATCGATAGGTCAGGCAACAGGCTTTGTACATTCAAACGGCGGCACATTGTGCGACAGTTTGGAAACAACCTAATTGTCGGATACGATGCGGACGCGCACATCACGGAACACCTTGAGCCCGGTGCGTCATCTCACTTTTAGAGTAAAGGTAATCGAACTTCTCCAGGATGCAGGTGCGCCCATTTCATTGCCGCTACCGGTCGTAGACCGACCGCCTGTGTGCGACCTTCAATACCAGAACAAGCAGCTCTTGCTCCTTGATGTGGCAGATTTCGTTACTTGTGCTCGTACAAGTGCTGTTCATCTACTTCGGTGTTGTTGCTCTCTCTAACGCCCGCTAGGTACCGAGCACTTTGGGAAGTCACTCGCGTCGATAAGCGGTGTTAACACGTTTCTTCGGACAGGCGTTGACTTCAGGTACCGCTGTTAACATGGTGCCCGGACGTGTAAACACCGTATGCGCTGCCCACCACAGCTTTAGAGCATTTGTTAACACTCTTTATCCTGCAATTGTCTTTTCTCTTCGTTCCGAGCCAATTGTCACTGACATTTGTCAGTGCAAATGATTTCACCTTGCGCGATCCGTAATGCCAGCACCACCAAGAGCCTGGCCTCTACGAGAGGGTTTTGCCTTCACGATGTAGCGCGACTTAGTCTACAAGCCACCATGAATGGTGCATTTAACACCTGCAGCCCGGCTCGATACAGTCGGGACAACTCCTTCGACGCGTCATCTCTGCTACGCAACTTCGGAAGGATTGTAGTGAAGCACCATCAGCTGGTCAGAATGCACGGACAGGCTGCTGTAGGTCCGCCCTTCATCGTCACTAAATTCGACTTCGAAGGTGTCCGGCGCAAGCTCTTCAACTACCGTGCCAACCTGACCGCGGCAAAGCCCACGTCCGGTAAGATCGGCAGTTAATGCAACGACATCTAGAAGTCTGGGTTGCTTGGTCATATTAAGTATCCTCCCTTACAGGATATAACAACTTGTCAAACGAGGAAAGTCCTCGCCAGTTCGTATTAACCAGGATGAACGGACGACTGCACTCCTGGATGGCCCATCCATACGAAAATCCACCGTGTAGCGCTGCCCGAAGATGTCTCTCTCTGTCAATTCGGCATCTTCACTTAGAGCGGCTGCCAATAGCGCATGCTGAAGAACCAAGGCGCGATCAGCCGTCATTCCCAGAACAGAAGCGAAGACACGTGCCTTATGTTTACCGCGCGGATGAGTCTCATCCAAACAATACTGCGTGAGTTTTTTCATATCAACGACCGCGTGCTCTGCGTTTGGGAGTTTCACGCTTTCGTACCTCTACGCCCACGATTGTTCTTACCTTTGCTCAAATTGACGAGCTGTGCGTTGGACTTTATCAACTTCTCGGGATTACCAAAAGCTTCCTGAGCATTCTCCATTGCCTGGCGCACAGGATCTTGAGTCAATCTGGCATAAATGGCAGTGGCTTGCGTCGATCTGTGCCCTAAGGCTTTGCCAATGATTGTGGGACTAACATTTTGTATTGCCATGTAACTGCCGGCGGTGCGTCGCAAATCGTGAATTCTGAGATCATCAATGCCGGCACGGTCTGTTATTCGCGAAAACGCTTTGCGCGGTGATACCAGATTTTTCTTATCTCCAGTCTTCCAACCTTTTCTGTCAGAAGGAAAGACCCAGCGAGAATCAACATCTACTGCTACCTTCCGGTTACGCAATATCTCCATTGCACTCATCGTTAATGGAATTATTTGCGAGTCTCCATTCTTTGTAATGGGAATTCGCCACTGCAGCAGCTCCATATTGATCTGCGACCACTCCATGGTCAACATGTTCGAACAACGTGCGCCAGTAAACAAACACATCCAAAAAAAGTCGCGCAAAGTTTGGTTTGGTTCGTCATTCAAGGCTTTGGCAAAACGTTCGAATTCTTCTCCTGGCTGTAGAAATCTTTCGCGAGCTTTCGTCTTAAACGTCTTCACGCCGATGCAGGGATTATCTCCGTTGAGAAGTCCCTTGGCCATTCCCCAGGCGATGACTGCTCGGAATGTATTGAAGTTTCTGTTGGCTGTATGCTTGCCTTTGGTTGTAGCCAAAACATTCAGCCAATTCTGCACGTGCTCCCGTGTAATCCCAGGCAACGATCGCTGGTCCCACTGCATAAAGTATCGCTTGTGATTTTTCTTGGTTTCTTCCCATGTAGTGGTATGTAGGCTGGCGTATTCCTCAATGTAGCGATTGAACAGCGCTCCGTATGTCAGTGCCGACCTTCGCTTTAACGACGGATCTTTGCCCTCACCAACAATATGATTCAGTTCAGTAGCCTTGATCCTTGCCTGTTCAAGCTTCACATCTTCGAATTTGCCGATTGTGATCTCACATACCTTGCGGGGCGATTCGTTGTTGTCCGGTAAGCGTCTGTAGTATAGATAAGTCTTGGCACCCGTCTCTCGAACACGCAACGCGAGTCCTTGCACTTTGGAATCCATCACACGAACGTGCCGCTTGCCTGTCGGACATGTAAGCCGAGACAGGGTGTCGATGCGAAAGTTGAAAGTTGTTTCCATCTTGATCGCGCGGTCCATGGCCAAGCTTTCTACCCCATCTGCCGGCCCTACACGGGCCCTACATATGCTACCAAATTATAGCAAATTTCGAACTCAGAAATATACATGAGGAAAACCCGAAGCGCTGACCCACCGAGCAATACAGATATTTTGGCAAAGTTTCGGAAAAGCTGGAAAATACGCTTCCACACTCCGTCCTAAGGAGGGTGTCGGGAGTTCGAGTCTCTCCGGGGGTGGTTACTTTGAGGATCGCAAGTCCTCCACCCTGAACAGACGAAGCCGAGATTGCTTATCTTCGGCTGTTTACGGCTTGGCCAGTGGAGCTGCCAGGAGAACCTTAGGCGTCAGGTAAGGGTATGGCTGCGCCTTCTCCGACCACGGTTTGGTCATCTAATTCTGTGTAGAGCTTAGTCATTTTTAGAACCAATTTCCTCCGGAACGACTTACACAGCCCGGTCTAGTTCAATTTGACACTTTGCGATCCGTTCCTGGATCTGTTGATCGACCGCTTCTGGCAAACCTTGCGGAGACAGGGTGTATATCGCAGCGTATGTTTTAAGCGCTTCACGCCATTCTTCAAGTTCGAAATTACAGTGTCCCAGATGAATAAGCGCCGTTGTGTCAATTTCACCATAGTCTTCCGCCGACCAGAGTATTGATTTTTCGAACCATTCAATTGCTTGCTCAAGATGCTTTCTGTGATCATTGTTACTCAGTGGATAACGGTAGTACAGCAGCCCGTAAATTGTTGCCAAACCTGGGTTGCTAGGTGAAACTGCAAGCGCGCGCCTGAGGATTTCAGCAACTTTGTCGGCGATGGCGACGCCCTTCTCGTGCGGTATATCGTTGATCTGTGGCATGAATTCCTGCATGCCGATCGTTAGCCATGTTGACAGAGTGCCGAGATGTTCGTCTTGCGGTTGGGTTGAAATTATTTGCTCGTATAGGTTACATATTTGCTCCCAGCCGAGCTCGCGCGCCAAACCATTAGCCAAGGCGATCAGGCGCAGCGAACGATCCACTCCGGTCGATGCGGTGGCATCCAGGTACGCGTTCACTTTGTCAGACGATAGAACGATGGGCTGGCCGGGTTCACCAACTGTAATTAAGGCAGCACGCAACTTATCTAGTGTTTCTACCGGGTTAGGTCCAAGTGGGTGCACGATCTAATCTACCTCAAGCCTTGAAGTCTGGATACTGACGCCGAAAGCATGGCGGGCGACTGACAATTGTTGCACATTGGTTGTAATGAAAGGTAGGTGTTCGGCCAACCCGTATGCAAATGGCTGTAGGCGCGGCGCCACGCGCCGCCCGGGCCTCGAAACAATCAGACAATTTGCAGACTGAAATCCAATCAATCGGCTGCAACCCCCAGAGGGTGGCGCATGGCGCCACCCTCTGGGGGTTTGACCGAATCCGTACCTGCAAGAATGACTTACTGTTTGGAGCGGTAAGGAAGGTACTAAACGTAATTGTCTTCTGACATTTTGTTTTATAATGGCCGCTCGGACGCAGGCTGTTGGAGCAAAGCGAAGCAATTGGAATGAAAACGAAACGGGTATTCGCGACAAAGCCTCCTGTGCTACCAAGCCTGGATATCAGCGCCAATTCAATAGACATCAAATTGGTGAATGAGGCCGAATATGCGAATTTCGTGCTTCACCAATACGATTTAACTGGGCAGGAATCTTCTTCTGTGGCTCTTGAGTGTGCTCGACTCACTCAAGTTCACCTAAACAATTGCCGGCTGACCAAGTCACAGTTGAGCGATGTTCTGTTTGATAGATGTGATCTGTCAAATGCAGAATGGCTCGAATGCAAGATCAATAGACTTGAAATGCTAGATTCCAAACTCACTGGCTTTAAGGTAATCGATGCTGAAGCCTCAAACTGTAAATTCCGAAATTGTGTCGGTGACTTTGTACAGTTGCACGGAAGCAAGTTCAAAAGCACGGTCTTTCAAAATTGCCAGCTCCGAGGAATTGATTTTCGATTTTGTGATCTCGAGGGCGCGACCTTCAGTGATTGTGATCTTCGAGATGCTGAATTCTATAATGCCAAACTCAATGGTGCTGACTTCCGTGGCTCTGAACTGATGGGATTGAAAGCGCGTCCTGAAGATCTCAAAGGGGCAATCATCAATTCACAGCAAGCGTTTGATCTTGGTAGACATCTTGCATCATTGCTCGGAATTGAGATCAAAGATATTTGACGAGAAGTGCCACCTGCCGCCGGAATTCTTAGGAGACAAAAAATTGACACCAGCAGACGCACTGAAACTGTTCCCAGCAGAATCGGAGATGGCGCAATTAATTGGCGGGCTCTGTAGCAGTGATAATGCATCGAAAGAGCGGTCATATAGCCGGCTCAACAGGGGCCGAATTAGTATTCAGGAGACTGAAGCGCTGGCTGTTGTCACAATTCTGGGCGAACTGGAATTCCCACCACAGGAGATTGACCTTTTCAGTTCTGATCATTGGACAGCTACGCTCCTGCAGGTTCTTTGGGAAAATCCGTTTGAGTCGTTGGTGGTACCGTTGAAAGAAAAATATCATCAACTGCCTGAGAAGGTTCACGATGATGTGCTAATTGTTTTTGCGATAATTGGTTCTAGAAAAGCTGCCCAGGCATTTATGCAATGCATTGATAAAGATGGTATCCCGTCCAGTTCCTGCCCTAGATTGTTTGCCGAACTACCGAAACTAACTCAGTTTGGAGACTTACTGTTCCCAAAACTGCTCATTGAAGCCGGTGTTCGCGTAGCTGAAATCGCAGATATGATTAATCAGAGCCTGGCAGCAGGATTGGCCTCAATTGATCGAATTGCGCCAGCCAATGATTTTGTTGTTGACCAGCTCACAGGCCTTTTGGATCGCATGGATCACTTCGACGAAATACTGGCGAGTGAAAACACAGACGACGACGCAGATGATGACGCAGATGACCATGAGGCGGACGACGAGAGCCAAACTAACGACCTTGAAGGGTCTGGCGATGATGAAGATAGCCAGGAGGATGCTCCCGTGTTAATTGAAAAAGCCTCAGCGCTGGTACAACTTGCAGGGAGAATTGGCAACGCGACATCAACAGACGTTCTTGTAAGAGCGTTGACCTACGACGACGTTACTATGAAAGCTGAAGCAGCTCTGGCGCTCATGCGACTTGAGGTACCTGTGAGTCAGGGCCTGCTTGCTAAGCTGGCAAGAGCACCACTTTCGCGTGTTTGCCTATACAACGGATTGGCTGAGCTAGATCAGCTCGACAAGTATCCAGCAAAATGGCTAACATGGGAGGCATTTGCAGAAGCCGATATGGCAATGTGGATCTCTCATCCTGCAGAACTGGGAAAAGAACCTGAACGCCTTGAGAAGAAGGCACACCTAATCACTAAGGTTGATGGTCGGGAAACCTCTATCTTTGTTTGGCGATTTAAGGACGACGCGGAGGAAACTTGGTTGGCCGCAATTTCAGGACCTTACCAACTTGAAGGGGACCCGCGTCCGGTTAATGGTTACTGCACATTTTCGGACTTCCAGGATTGGAACGAAGCTTCGCCAGAGGAGCACGCAGAGCGGATGCTTCGTATTTTCAGCGAACAGGATGATCAAGCCGACATGGAAGATGACGAGGACTAAGATGCCACCAGAGCGCTACCATTTAAGTTGCGTTTGCCATAGACTCCGCGAAGCGTCTATCACTAGGAGCTAGAGCCAGTTTTAGCAGTTCAGCTACACTTAGCCAATGAAGTTCCGTATGTTCGATCAACTGCGGCTCTCCAACGGCAATCACATCGACAAAGTTAATCGTAAATCCCGAAGCATCATCGGTTATGGCCAGACGAACGTTGCCTACTGAAGAAACCTTCAGTGCAAGTTCTTCTTCTAGTTCACGCTTTGCCGCATCGAGGAAACTTTCATCATCCTCAACCTTTCCACCGGGAAATTCCCACAAATCTCCGTGGCGCTTGTGTGCCGGTCGGCGGCATACGAGAAATTTGCCGTCACGTTCGACGACGGCTGCAATGACCATGACTTGACCGCAGGTGTTCATCACCAGTTATTAAATCACGCTGGCCCATACAACATGAGACAATTTCACAGCGACCAGTTGGAGGCTGAACATGTCTACGATAATTCAAATTCTCGAAGAGATTGGCGCTTTTCTCAGCGACGATCACTTCGTGTACAGCTCCGGTAAGCATGGCTCTATCTATATCAACAAGAACGATCTGTTCGCTCATACCAGAGCCTGCGATGATGCTGGAAAACTTCTTGCGGAAAAGTATCAGGATGCCGCTATCGATACAGTAGCCGGACCTTCCATGTGTGGAATTATTCCTGCGCATTGGACGGCGTATCACATTTCGCGCCTTAAAGGGAAGGAAGTTTTTGGAGTGTTTGGCGAAAGGGACAGCAACAAGAATTTCGTTTTCCAGAGAGGCTACGATAAATTCATTATGGGCAAGAATGTGCTTCTTGTCGATGACATAACAACAAGCGGGGCAACGATCAAGAAGTTCGCCCAGACTATCAAGGCGTGTGGTGGGAATCTAGTTTCCGCAACAGTTCTGGTTAATCGTAATCCACAAGGGGTGAATTCCGACACGCTTGGAGTGCCGTTTGATGCCTTGGCGTCGATGGAAATACCAGCCTACGAGGAAGCCGACTGCCCGTTGTGCAAGAAAGGAATTCCAATCAATGACAAGGTGGGACATGGCAGGGAGTTTCTAAAAGCAAAACAGTAGTTCTTAAAGGATTTACAGGGCAGCACGCACAATGAAGATCATCTCTTGCGACGATCTTTCATCAAACGGCGTGCCACCCCAGTCTCCGATCAATTTGTCAATACGTAGGCCAGATGCAGTTAAACGCTCATCGATGTCTTTTGGGGACAAAAACCGAAGCTCGCTTGCGGAAATGAAATTCTCATTGGGAAAATCATAGCGAAGTTCGAAGATCATTCGATCATTTTCCATCCTGAGGAAATGCCTTGATTCATGAACAGTGCCCGTTGGCAATTCAAGGACCACGCTGTAATTCCATTCTTTTTCCCAATCGATTAATGGGTTGCGCGACTCAAAAGCAACAAAGCCGCTTGGTTTCAAATGCTTGCGCATTGTTGAAAATGTTTTGAGAACGTCGACATCTTCAAGCAACACCTGGAATGCGTGTCCTGTCATTATGATGAGGTCGAAAAGCTTGTCTGATTGATAGGTCTGTGCGAACGACTGAACCCACTCGATTTCTTTGCCGTGAGGTTTACGACGTCCAACTTCGAGCATTGCAGGCGAAGGATCTACTCCAGTCACGTCATGATTATTAGCTGCATACGCGTTGCAGAGGAGTCCAGTGCCGCACCCAAGATCGAGAATACTTTGACGCTGCTGTCCAGCAAGCGACAAATAGAAATCGCGATCAATGGACCATCCGCTATCTAGATCATAGACTTCCGCAAGCTTAGAGTTTACGTAGTGGGTATCAGGCATCACTTTGCCGCTGAAATCCGGGCAGGACCTAGTTTGGGGATTCGTTTGTAGATTTTTCCAGCTCTGCAAGTAGGTTGTCCACCAGATCCGCAATCTGTTCGGCTTGAATTTCCGCCAGGGTCGGATTGCCACCGGTAACCAAGATGCCCATTTCTTTCGCTTGCTCGGGCGGCGCGAACTTCGTCGGCGCCGCTATCTGAGTTTCGCGCGCAGCAGCCCACCAGCATGTAACTTCGTAGACTTCGCCGCCTGCTTTAAGCTTGGCTTCCGCCACGCAATACTCGTCGCCGGTTTTTTCGTCCGGTTCATATCCAAGATCCTTCAATGCTTCGATTGTGGCGAACTGAACGGACTCGGGATTGAATGATCTTAATCCCACGTAAACCGGTTCATATGCCGACTCAGTCATCGCTAATGCTCCTGTTTTGTTGGCATTCAAGACCACAATCGCAGGCAGAAAGATCCTGTTATTCTGAATTGCGGCGGCATTAGTGTAACCCTTCCGGGCACATTCAGTCGACCATGTAACTTAACCATGCCGACACCGACTCGTTTATCGAAGAAGAATCCGGGCCAATTAATGCTGTGCTTGAAACAAAGCAGCACTTTTTCAGTCCAACGCTACAGAGCCACTAGTTTATTGATATGCCTAGTTGGGACGTTCGGAGTAATTATGGACATCATTGCATTTGTCATCTTCGCCATGGTCTTTTGCCATTTCATGAACAAATGGTCTCGGGAGCTTGAGGAATTGGAAGCGGAGAGTGAGCCGTCGAATGTTGTCGTCGGACGTTTTGTCAAAGCTAAGGAGCCGGGGGAGCTGAAACGAGTCGCCTAGCAAACTCCACATGGCAGTGGCCGGAACCAGACCATAAAAAGACGTTGGACCCGGCAACGACTGCCAGATCCAACGTCTCTTTCTCTCTCGGAATAAAAACTATGATGCTGTCGCTTCGGCGAAATGAGCTATCGCACCGTCCTCTTCCTCTTCGGAAAACTGTAGTTCACCGTCGATGGGGTTAGTTGGGTGGCCGTTAGCTTGAGTGTCAAGGTAGGATGAGTCAGCGCGAGGCTTAGGCGGCAGGCTGATTTGATAGGCGTGAACCACCGGTGTAATGCGGTCACGTCCTTCGCGATCTTGCCATTTGTCGAGCACCAGACGCCCTGTAGCGGCTACCTGATTGCCCTTCTCGATGTAGCGGTGTGCCACATCACCAAGCTTTCCCCAGGCTTCTACGCGGAAGAATTCGGCTGTTCCGTATGGTTTGTCCGCGTTCTTTCCAGGGTTATTTACTGCGATTATCAATGTAGTCTTGGTGTTGCCACTGGAAAAGCAGGTTTGTGCAGGTGGTTTAACAACATTTCCGACTATCGACACATTTACCAGGCTCATATTTGACCCTCCAAACGAAGTCCACGAAGCTGTAACGGGCTTCTGGTGCGGTTTTGATTTGGGAGACGAGAGATAGAATAGCAACCATACGGATGTATGTCAATGCTGAAAGGCAAGTTTTTTTCCAGCCGCATCGGTGCCTTATTTGGCGGGTATGAAGTAAGAGCCGTGCCGTGTATGGGCAAATCGCGGTGATTGAAGAGGAGCCTGTGGCCGATAGCGATTGGTTCGCGAAATACAAATTTCTTCAACCCATCGGTCAAGGTGGGATGGGTACTGTTTTTCTTGCAGAAGATCGGTCTGCGGACAATGCCACTCGCGTAATAAAGCAGATGATCCACAAACCCGGGGATGAGTTCGAGCGCAATGAATCTGTGCGGCTGTTCAAACGCGAAGCCGATATGCTGCGAACGCTCAATCACGATGGGATAGTTAAGATCCACGACTCGCACGTTTCCTCAGATGGCAAATATTTTCTGGTAATGGACTATGTGCCCGGGCGAAATCTGGAGATGATCGTCAACAGTCAGGGCGGCCCGCTTAGTTCCGATAATGTCGTCAGCATTGCCATTCACTGCTGCGACATACTTGAATACCTGCACGACCGGCCTGAGCCGATTATTTATCGCGACCTTAAGCCGAGCAATTTGATGCTAACTCCGGAAGGACGTGTAATCTTTATCGATTTCGGTATCGCTCGCCTTATGCCGAAGGAAGCCGCAACGCGGGTTGTAACAGCTGGTTATTCGCCACCGGAGCAGTATTTCGGTCGGCCTGAGCCACGCAGCGATATCTATTCATTAGGTGCCACCATGAGTCATCTACTCACCGGTGTGCGCCCGAAGCCGCTGACTGCATGCAATCCAATTACTAACAATCCATCGGTGCTTCAGTCGCTAAACAATTTAATTCGCAAGATGACAGCTCATGAGGTAAACGACCGTCCCCCCAGTGCACAGGCGGTCAAATATTCGCTACTTAAGATATACAAGGAAATGCACCCAGAATTTGAAATTCCGGACTGGCTTGATAATCAGCCGTGGGACGAGCAAGCGGCCATGGATGATCTGGGCCGTCCGAAGGCGGGTCGAAATCTTTCTACAGGCGCCAACATGATGCCTAATAGTGTTGGCTCTGATGAATACCGCTCCTTACCAGGAGGCAAGAGTATTCGCATGGCATCCGGTCAGCAGCAGATGATCAATCGAAGTATTTCAACTGGTCAGAATCCAATTCCGCAACTGGCTCCTGAGGAGCCGAACACGCTCAATTTGTTGGTGGCAAAGGTCAGGCGTTGGTTTGATAATATCGGCCGATAGCTATTTGTCGATACCGCAGCTCATCAAAATGCGTTCTACGAGCTCATCGTAGCTCATACCTGCTTCTTGGGCCATGGCCGGCAAGTCCGATGTATCTGTCATTCCAGGAAGGGTGTTTACTTCTAGCACGTGCGGATTTCCATCTGAATCAACCATCATGTCCACGCGTGCATAACCACAGCACTGCATGGCGCGGAATGTTTTGACGGCGATTTCTTGCGCATGCTTGGTGACTTCTGGGCTGAGCTCCGCCGGCAAAATGAATTCGGTCATACCCTTGGTGTATTTCGCTTCATAGTCATAGAACCCGGCCTTCGACTTGGGTCGCAGTTCCAGAATCGGCAGTGCCCAAATGCTCTTTCCATTCCTATTTGGACCAGTCTCCTCAAGAACACCAATTGTGATTTCTGGTCCTTGGATATATTTCTCGACGATGGCACCACCAAATTTGTTTATCGTGTCCTCTACAATGCTCAGCAGTTTTGCCGCTTCCTCAACCTTTGCCACTCCGACTGAAGAGCCTTCGGCCAGGGGCTTAACCATTACCGGCATCCAGGAAATCTTATTGGTTATCTGGCGGTAGTCTTTGGCGTCATGTTTGTCAATGACAATTGTTTCGGCAGTAGGCAGATTGTTTGCCTTGAGTACTTGCTTTGTCAGAGGCTTGCTCATTGCAAGAGCGCTAGCCAAAACTCCTGAGCCGGAGTAGGGAAGCTGCAGCAACTCGAGAAGCCCTTGAACGGTGCCGTCTTCACCATATTTTCCGTGCAAAGCCAGAAACGCAACTTCAATTTTGCGATCTTTGAGAACGAAAACGAGGTCGTGTCCAACGTCCACAAGTTCGGCATTCTCATAGCCTAGTCGCAGCAATGCATCATGGCAATTCTTCCCGGAGCGCAGAGATACTTCGCGCTCGTTGGAAAGCCCACCGTACAGTACGCCGATACGTGTTGTCTTGTTAATCGTAACTGGTTGTCTCATTGCTTTAGCTCCAAACTTTCAGTTCTTCGTCGGTAAATTTGCCCAGTCGCTTCCATTCCGGATGCAAGCGAATATCGAACTTCTCATGTACTTTCTCTTGCATCTCACGCAATAAAGAGGTGATGTCTTCTGAAGTCGCGCCGCCTAAGTTTATGACGAAATTGGCATGCACAGCCGAAACACCAGCATTCCCTCGCCGCATTTCTTTGGCCCCGGCTTGATCAAGCAACATGCCCGCACCGCGTGTCGGTTCTGGATTCTTAAATGTGCTGCCAGCGTTAGGCCAGCCTAAAGGCTGGGTCTTGAATCTGTATTCTTCGTTGTGTTGCGTGCGCGCCAGAATAGTTTCAGCAGCGTCAGATGACAGGCGGTAGCGCGATGACAAAACGATGTGCACGTCCGGGTCAATTGCCGAACGCCGGTATTCGAATTGAACGTCTTTGTTAGACAAAGTCACCACTTTCCACGCCTTGGTATCGAATATGGTGACACTTTCTGTGATTTCAGACATCGCACTTCCGTGAGCACCAGCATTCATCACGGCCGCACCGCCTACGGTGCCGGGAATGCCAACGGCGAACTCCAGGCCGGACAGCCCAATGGAGCCTGCGTACTTCGCCAGATGTGGTAGGCGCACGCCGGCATCAGCTTCCAGAATGCCCGGTTCCACCTGTTCCATGTGCTGCATTTGAGTCATACGAATCACGGTACCGTCGAAACCACTGGACGACACCAGTAAATTGGAGCCTCCACCCAGGGCAAACCACGGCTCGCCACTTTTTCTGAGCTTCTCTAAAATTTCTAGGACTTCGTCCGTGCACGTCGGATGAACCAGACGACTTACTGAACCGCCAACTTTTAGGGTCGTGTATCGGGCAATCGAAGTGTTCAGCAGCTCTTCCATTACAGCAGCTTCAGCAGTTCCGCTCCGAGCTTTGTAATATCACCTGCCCCAATGGTCAACACCAGATCGCCGGGCTTTAAGTGCGGTTTAACCTTATTGGCTAACTCGCTGATGGTGCCTGGCAAATAAACTGAATTGCCGTGTTTTATTTCCTTAGAGAACCGCTCGGAGTTCACGCCGTCTATAGGCCCGCCTCGTGCGATATAAACGTCAGTGATCAGGACCAGATCAGCGTCTGCAAACGATTCGCAAAAATCATTCCATAAATCCCGAAGTCTGCCAGGTTGGTGGGGCTGGAACACAGCTACCACGCGTTTGAAATTTCTCGATTGTTGATAATGGCGTGCTGCTTCCAGAGTAGCGCGAACTTCCGTCGGGTGGTGCCCGTAGTCATCAACAAGAGTGATCTCGGATTCGGTGCCGATTATTTGGAACCGTCGGGCGACGCCTCCGAAGCTTTCCAGTGCCTGGGCAACCGTATCAAACGGCAGTCCCGATTCCAGGGCGACTGCCACTACGCCCAGTGCGTTGAGTTTGTTGTGTTCACCCGGAACTGCCAGGCGAATGGGTCCAAGTTTTTCTCCACGAAGGTAAGCGATGAAACCTTCGTTGGTTGAGTCTAAGGTGTAATCGGCCTGCGGGCATTTTATTCGCGTACCGTAGGTGAGAACTGTCCCTTTCAGGCGTCCGACAATTGAGCGACAACCGGCATCATCTACGCAAATGACCGTGGCATGACTGCTGCGATTGGCGAAGCTCACCATGTTGTCGCAAATTTCAGCCATTCCACCTGGATAATTTTCCAAGTGATCAGTTTCGATGTTTGTCACCATCGAAATATAGGAATTCATACGAGCGTGCGTGCGATCACTTTCATCGGCTTCAGCAACGAAGTATTCGCCTTTACCGGCATATGAGTTCGAGCCGATGCGGGAAAAAATTCCGCCAACTACGACGTCCGGCTCCAGTCCGCCATCGATGAATACCTGAGCCATCATGCCTGTGGTGGTCGTCTTTCCGTGCGTACCGCTGACAGCGACCAGCTTGCGCTTCTCAGTCAGGGCCCGCAACATGTCCGAGCGATGAATAATTGGTATGGCGCGAATTTTGGCTTGCTTGATTTCTGGATTGGCATCGGTAATTGCAGTTGAAACAATTACCAGGCAGGCATTCTCAACATTGGCCGCGTCATGCCCGATGAAAATTTTTGCGCCTAACGCTTGAAGCTCGACAGTGCTCTCATTTGCTTCTTTATCGGAACCGGAGACTTGCTTGCCGCGAGCCAAAAGCAACCTGGCCAATGCCGACATGCCAATGCCGCCAATGCCGATGAAGTGAAACGTGCCGGAAAGTTCGTCGATATCGACAGAAGCTTCAGCCGGTGCATGTTCTCCTAATTCCCGTCCGCGCATCATCCCCAGTTCCAAGCGTAAATCCCTCTGTAAGAAAGTAACTCCCTTTGCAGAGAGTTGCTTATGATGATATCCGCGTTTTGGACGCTCGTTATGGGCCTTTAAAAGCCTATGAAGCGGCTTTTTTGCCTTTGACGGCTTTAACCGGAGCAGCAGCAATGCGAATTGTCATTTTACTGAGTCTTGCTTTACGGCGAGCAGCAGTGTTTTTGTGGAGAACGCCTTTAGTTACAGCGCGGTCAATCTTGGAGTAGGCTTCGCCCAACGCTTTGTTGACGTCTTCGGCGGGCTTTCCAGCCTTGGCGGCTTCTTCTACTCTGTTTCTCGCCGAGCGAATGTAAGATTTCCATGCCCGGTTACGGACACGATTGCGCTCAGTAATTTCTACGCGCTTAATAGCTGACTTGATTCTTGGCACGTTGTGAAAATTCCGAATTATGTATGATGCAAACGGGAAAGATTCTAGCACGGCTCCCTGCTTCGCTTTAGCCAAGTGCTATAGAACCCTTAATCATCGGCACAAAATGATAAACCCGACCTCTGGCTGAGATCGGGCTTATATAAGTCTACTTTGCGTCGCCTGTTGGCTTAGGCCTGAAGGCTATCGCCTGAGTTCGTGGCGTTATAGAGGTTTTTCATCGTGCCCTGAATGCCAGGTGCAGTCTGCTTATCAGGGCTTATCAGTCCTGCAATTGTCGGATAATTGACCTTAATCCACTGTTCATCGCGTTGGAATCCCGGAACGCCCTGAAGAGCAAGGACTGTTTTCCCGACCGACTCCATCGCACCGGCGATTGCCGCTGCACTCTTAGCCAATGCTGCCTTAATCTCGGCAATCTCTGCCGCCTTCTCAGCCTCGCTGGCTGCCTCGGTCGGTTTTGCCGTCTCGGCCGCTTTGCCGGCCTTCGCTGCTACGTTGAATGGCGATTGCGCCTGTAACGCGTCAGTTGCCTCATCCTGAGCTTTTGCCACGTCCGGACGGTCGACGTTCTCAGCTGCCTTGCTGTTGACTTCTTTATTGTGATTGCCGTTGCCTGATACCATAATTCCTCTGGTTACCCCCGAAGGCGTCCGGATCGTGTCCGGCTGTTTTGTTTTAGTAACTGATTTCTCGTTCACTGTCGTTTGCCAGCTACTACTCAGGTTACTTTTTGGTAAGCGGATCGTCAATGTGGTTTATACGTAGCGGAATCTTAAATCCCGATTCATGGGAATGGCTGAGTCTCACAGGTGTCAATAGATAATTTCACTGAAACGCTAGCAGGATTGCGCTTTGACTGCAAAAGCTCACTTTTCAGGCGCTGATTCCTGACGAACGGTCCAGTCAAATTTATACTTAATATCGATGGAGCGGGGTGAACCTTTGGGAAGAGGATCAAGCGGCGACGCCGCAGCAAGCGCGTCCATAGCAGATTTGTCGATGGCCTCCACCCCGGAGCCTTCCACTATTGTCGGGTTTACGATTTTACCTTCCCTGGTAATGGTGAAAACCGCCACCAACTTGCGGCTTTCGAGCCCTTTCGGTGGCTTCCAGTTCTTTTGAATATCTTGCTTCATTTTTGCCATGTAAGAGCCGAAATCGACATGCTCACGGGGCTTGTCATCGTCATCGTCGTCATCGTCCGCCGGCTTGGCCTTAAGGGCTGTTTTGGCAACTGCTGCCGGTTCACCGACGTGGGAGGCTGCGGCTATTGCCGGCACGGAGCTTGTTGGCGTATTGCCGCCCTTCGGCAGAATTAGGTCCGGACGGCTCAAGGCCAACTTATCTATAGGATGACCAATGGAGACAGTTGTCTTCATCGAGCTTTTCACGGCCATACCAAGGGCAACCCCACCTATTAGTGGATTGGTTGGCGCCAGCGCCAAAAGAGGAGTTTGCTTGGCGTTGAAACAAGTCTGGGCATCTTGCGGCACGGTGCTGTTGAGATGGTCGAAAATTTGCTGCAGCGTCAGACCTCCCGCACTATGCTTCAACGCTTCGGCAAAGTGATGTTCAAACACTGATGTATTCAAAGCGCCGTTGACGATCGATTTCTGGTTTCCTGATGCTGCTGTAATTACGGAAATGCCCAGGTCGCAAAGGGCGGCAAAATCCGGTCCGGTAGCCTGAGCCGGACTGGCGTCTACGACCAGAATTATGTTGCGGGACTGAATACGGCGCTTGATGTCCGTTGCAAGTTGGCGCAAATCGATTGCAGACAGTTCCGGTTCCGACCCGAGAGTGTCGTAGCTGAAAACCATCGGTTCGCCATTGGCTCCGGCAATGCTGGCGGAAGATATGTATAAAAGAACCAGATCATCCGGTAGTGCCTTTTTCATCAACCAATCGTTGATTACCTGTTCGATACCGGATTTGGTGGCTTTTGCTCCGGTAAGCGTCACCACGTGATCTGGCGCAAACCTACCGGCATTCGGATTCTTCAGAGTTGCTGCCAGGTCAGCAACATTCCTTGCGTTTGCTGTGAGTTTAGGGACCGACGGATCTTGAAAGCTATCTACACCGATTAACAAGGCCCATTTCTCGCGAATGACTAGTGGCGCACTGTCGTTCCTTTTGGAAGCGTTCGCAAGAAGATCTTTGAAGTGTGCCGCTGATGCGCTCGGTAGCAAAGCTTCACTGAAGAATGTGGACAGTATTATCGAGCCAGCCAGAAGCACAACGGGTGCGTTCGGTGTTCTCATTTACACAAACTCCTTAAGAGCGCAGAACAGACATAATTGACTTTATCAATTCCTGCCCGATGTCGCTACCGTCATTGTTTCCGTCAGGTAGCCAGAGGCAACCAAAGCGTATTCTATATGCAAGATGGTTGATGACGATAGCTGATACATGGCGTATGTATGCCGGTCGATGGTGCGTTGCATCTGTAAAGTATTAACACTCGGGTTGGTTTGCTTCGATCGCATTATCTGTTGAACGAGTGCTGCAATATCCTTAGCCTGAGTAGGATCCAGCACTGGCAAAGGCATTGATTCGATCATCTCGATGTCGATTTGCGCGAGTGCTCGGCGCCGTTCGCGACTTTTCAATTGATAGAGATAAAGCCAGAAGCTGGAGTTCATCAATCCAGCAATCATATATAGACGCTGATCGGCAGATGTAGAATCGCCAATCAAACTGAATGAATGGACATTGTTTAGATGATAAAGGTGATCCGAATCAACTGAAGCGATGATGCGATCGGCTGTCTGTCGCATAAGGATTTTGTCTCTTTCAATAACGGATGGATCGAAACCACCGGAAAAGAGATTCTCAGGATTCGTGTTCAACCAATTTCCGCTCCAGGCTGTTGAGTGCTGACTGACGCTTGAGCCGGAAATTATGCCCCGGCGCCATTTTTCATCAGCGGCTTCTGTTGCGATGATACTTTTTTGCCCCGTTCTTGCGCGCATGCCTGTGTGTCCGCGCATCAGGCTCCGCAGTGGAAGACACTGCGCTACTTGGCGAAGAATGTTCCGATCATGGTCGCAAAAGACGATCTGGAATCGATGTTTTTCTGTGGATACGAGATCAGCTTGCTCCATTTTGTAGTTCTCAATTTGCCGGTCCTGGTCATTGCGGGTCACTTGCTGTATGTCAATTGAGTCGGGTGACGCGCATTCTTGCGTACCTTTGCGGCGGTAATGAGCCACGCACCATTTGCCAACTACGGCATCGTCGAAGGTGGACTCTGGCAGTTCGCATAAGGTAATTATGGCAGCGTTTTGGCAGACATATTGTCGCAATTTCTTGTAGTAGGCGCCGTTGAGAAAGGCATCCGGAACGAGCAGCACTACTTCGCCGCCTTCTTTCACTAGCTCAAGAGAAATCTGCTGAAAGATGGAATGAATTCGAATCTTGTATTCAGCTGCAGCTCCGTATGTGGTGCGCAGGTATTGGCTCCAGCCCGCCCCTATCGATGGTTGGTTGCGCGCACCAAAGCTCAGGTAAGGCGGATTGCCGATAACAACATCGAAGCTTTGTTGCGCTGCCGGTATTTGCACCAGGGCATCAGCGACCTCAATATGTTGGTCGAGCGCGGCAGACACGGAAGCGATTGTAGCTTCTGTATTCGTTATGGACTCGAGCTGCGGTGATAGTTGGATCAGTAAAGACAATCGTGCCAGACTTACTGCCCGACCATCGATGTCTTTCCCGTACAAAGTGTCGGCAGTGAAATCGAGCAGTTGCTTTGATGTCAGCGAAGTTGCCGCGTATCTGACTGCGCCCAACAAAAAATTACCGCTACCACAGGCCGGATCCAGCAAACGCACTGGAGTCTTTTTGCGCAATGCCAGGGCGACGCAATAATCTACTAACCATGATGGTGTATAGAACTCCCCGCGAAGTCGCCCGCCATGGTCCTCGGGCTTATTGATTTTCGCTTTGCCGTCGTCGGTCAGCGATAGTTCGCTTGAGAGCGTGCGCATATACAGTTGTCCGATCAACTCCAGATGCGGCTGGAAATTTTCGTCAAGGTAATCAAAAGCTTTATCCCAGACGCTCTCAGGTAACTGCACCGACTCTGGTGTATCCAAAGGATATCGATTGGCCAAGAACTTCCATGACATCAATGCGTCTCGATCCGCATGAGATCCCTGGTCTATGCCGGATGTGTATATCGGAAAACCATATCTGGTGGCAAGCCAACACAAACATATCTTGAGGCTATATTGCTCGTATAGCTCATGGGAGGCGGCAGTGAGCCATATATGCTTCAGCGCTCTGTCCCTATTTACTCCGTAACAAAATATTGCTTCCGCTACTATGAGCCTCAGTTTGTCTAGCTTCTTGCCATTTGTTCTGGCGGACTTTGCGAGTGTCGTTTCGACCAACTAATGCACCTTGTACTCGGTTTGAGCTGATTCTAGCGCCATTTTCGTTGCCTGAAAACCTGAAATGCAAAACCAGTCAGCCCTCATTCATTAACGACAAAGTTCAAGGCTTAACTCATCAGACAACCGATTAAATTATCTACAACTGTAGATAACTTGTCGAAAAGGTATCGTTGTCATTAGATCGGAGGCTGGCTTAGGACCACGATAATTGTGCACACGAAGCCGTTCGCGGTTATCACGAGGAGGTTCCGGTTGTCAGGCACACTGTTCATAGTTTCTACACCAATTGGAAATCTGGGCGATATTACTCCGAGGGTCAAACAGGCATTAAGTGAATCAGCACTTGTACTGGCCGAAGACACACGAGTTTCGGTAAAGCTCCTCTATCACTTCGGCCTGAAGATCCCTATGCTCAGCTGTCATGAGTTCAATGAGACCAGACGCCTGAGCGTTCTGGAAGAACATGCAGCAGCTGGCAACTCGATTTCCATTCTTTCAGACGCCGGCACTCCGCTTGTTTCCGACCCTGGCTATCAAATTGTCCAAAAGGCGATAGAAATTGGCATGCGCATTGTTCCGATTCCCGGACCTTCCGCAGCGCTGGCCGCGCTAGTAGGCAGCGGTTTGCCATCCGACCGTTTTGCTTTCGAAGGTTTTCTACCGGATAAAAAAGGTGACCGCGAGAAGCGGCTTGCAGGCTTATCTCAGGACGATCGAACCTTGATTTTCTTTGTTGCTCCGAACAACCTTCCATCTATTCTCACCGATATGGGTTCATGTTTCGGCGAGCGTCCGGCCTGCCTGGGTCGGGAATTGACTAAGCTCTATGAAGAGTTCATTCGTGGCACTTTGACAGAGCTTTTGCATCATGTGCAAACACAGCCTATACGCGGAGAATATGTGCTGGTGGTAGGCGGGGCAACCCGCGAGGCGGCTGCCAGACCTTCTGCAGAAGAAGTCAGTCGTCGCCTGGACGATCTTCTATCTCACGGCGGACGGCTGAAAGAGGTTGCCTCAATACTTTCTAAAGAGACGGGGTGGTCGTCTTCCGAGATCTACAAACTTGGTCTTACGTTGAAGGAGGGCACGGACGCGTAGCCGTGAGATAATCCTTTAGCCAACAGGTTTTCTTCTTATATGTTCCGGCCCGGCAAAGTTCTCAAAGTTAAAGTCGAGCTCTCACCAGATGTCGTGGGCTTTGGTCGCGCGACCATCGTAGAGTCAGAAGGAAAACGGCTATTCCTGCATTTGAAAACGGCAAAAGGGGAAAAGCGAACGCTGCCTAAGGGCACGCGTGTTTGGTTCGTCAGCGACACGGCCGATAATCCCTTCAACGGCTTATGGTCGACAACCATTGTCAGCTCTCGTTTGATTGGTGGCAAAACAGCCCTGGAATGCGCGCGCCCGAAATTCGAAGCAGAGATGCAGAAGCGCAAGCATAAGCGCATTGCAGTCAATTGCCCAGTCAAACTTCACGGCGAACAGTTCGAAAAACTCTATGCCACGACTCGCAATATGTCCCGCTCCGGCATCGGCATGGAAACGGCCGAGGATTGCAGCGACATTTTCCCGGTCGGCCATCATATTGATATTGTGATAGAAACGCAATTAGGTCCGGTTCCTGTCACTGCCCGAGTGATTCAGGCACGCTATAACTGGCTGGCCAATCGTACTGATGTTGGGCTTGAGTTTGTCAAAATTGAAGAAGAGGCAAACGTAATTGTTGGCCGTTTACTGCAATCGCTCGGCGCCCAGGCGCGTCTGGCACCGGAAGGCAAAGACGGCGGCGTTGCTCCACAAGGACCACTTTCCGGCTGGTTAAAGAGCACCAAAGACAACGTTAGCTTCGTGAAGGCAGCGGATTTTCAATCAACAGCTGTGTTGTCGGACGATGATTTGGATGAACTAGATTCTGATGATGACGCAGATACGGACGATGAGATCTAAAACCGAGCAACGCAGCTTGTGGCTGAATCAACCAGTGTATAAGGCGAATGACATTGAGTTCTGAGCACGGGTTATCGATGATTCAGGCCGCTGTGCTAGGCGTAGTTCAGGGATTAACTGAATTTCTCCCGATCAGCAGTACTGCCCACCTGCGTGTAGTACCGGCTTTGCTTGGCTGGGGCGATCCTGGTGTTGAATACTCAGCTGTTATACAGCTAGGATCGGTAATTGCAGTTCTGGCGTATTTTGCCAAGGACATATGGCAAATTGGTAGCGGCTTTTGCAAGGCAATCGCCGCCAAGGATTACACCAATAAAGATATTCGTTTAGTTGCGGCCATCGTATTGGGCACCATTCCAATCTGTGTATTGGGCTTGATCTTCAAACATGTGCTTGAACAAGACGGTGGTCCTTTGCGATCGCTGGTTTTGATTGGCAGCGCTTCCCTTCTCATGGCGGCGTTGCTCTTCATTGCTGAACGTTTTGGTAAGCGTCATCGGGGCGTGGATGATATGGGCGCGCAGGACGGGCTGGTAATTGGGCTAGGTCAAGCGATGGCGCTCATTCCTGGATGTTCACGTAGTGGTTCAACTTTGACATTTGCGCTGTTCCTTGGAATGAAACGCGAAGACGCGGCTAGATTTAGTTTCTTACTTGGAATACCGGCCATCGTCCTCAGCGGCCTACTGGAAATGAAGTCGATGTTTGAGCATCCGATGACTGTTGATTCTATGGGTAGCCTTGCTGTCGGATTGATTGCTGCCGTTGTAGTCAGTTATGCAGCAATCTGGTGGCTACTTAACTTTCTAAAAACCCATACGACTAACATTTTTATTGCCTACAGAGTAATTTTCGGTATTGCTGTAATTTCCCTTGCTGTGCTGGGTTACATACATTAAGCCAAAAAAATTGTGTACGTTTCATGGCGAGCGATAGGCAAAACCATGCAAAGGCCGGGGGTAACCTCGTTCACATCCCTATTGTCTTTTGGCGGAATTGAACGACAATCTCATCAGATCGGTATCCCGTATTCCTAAGACAGTGACGTTGGTCAACGCCGATGTCCATCCGTATGAGAGGTGGTTCCGTTCATGTCTAATCAAATTCAGATCAGCAAAACGTTGGATGCGTTATCCATATCGACCTTTGTTGATATCGGCAAGCAAATCGACGATAACGGAGATCCGGCAGTTGCAGAAATTTATTACAAACGCGCAATCCGTGCCGCTGAAATCATATTCGGTGTTTATCACGGTGAGGTGGGATTGATGCTGAATCTTCTTGCTGAGTTCTATCGGCGCGACGGCAGACTTTCAGACGCTCAAGAAACAGAAGATCGCATTGCGGAGATCGTCTCTGTGTATCAGTACGATCAGCAGGTGTAAGGGGGGCAGCGCACAGCCTCTGGGAAGGCGGCGCTCCACTACTTACTGTCCGTTCTTGACCCAGGGCAAGTTGAATCCAAATTGCTGTTGTTGCTTGTTGGCCGCTTCCGGAACGCCTGCAGGATCTGTTAGATCCTTTTCGTCCATTACTTGCACTGCCAGATCCGTTTGATTGGAAGGAGTTTGAGCATTGCTCGGATTCTGTCCACTGTTACCTGTTAGAGCGCTAGTTTTGCTCGGGTGAAACACACGTTCATCAACATTGATATTTTGCGGCTCAGAGCTTGTTCGAGTGGCAGGCGGATTCTTAGCGGCATTGGGATCGCCTATATTCATGTTCTCAATCAGGAAAATAAACACTGCCACTACAAGTAGTATCAGCCCGGTGACAATTTCCCCGATGCGACTGCGAGGGGTCTCCGGCGCCGGAACGTAATCCTTGTGAAGCAGAGCCTCCAAAAGCTCTTCAACGGTCTGGTATCGTTGGTCGAGCGCCTGCGCTGTCGCTTTTCGCACAATCTGGTCGGTGTATTCAGACACTTCCGGATTCAGGGACATCGGGGATGAAACGTGTAACGCCTCAGGATCTTGCCCAGTCAAAAGAAATTGCATGGTGGCGCCCAGCGAGTAGATGTCCGAGCGCGGATCCGCCTGCCCCCAATACTGTTCAGGTGGCGAGTAGCCAGCTGATACTACGTGAGTGTGTTCACCTTGTTCTTCCCACGGACGGGCGATGCCAAAGTCAACCAACTTGGGTTCACCCTTCAAGTCAATCATGATGTTGCTTGGCTTAAGGTCACGGTAGATGACTGCCGGAATCTGACTGTGAAGGTGTCCCAGTACATCGCAGATGCGGATCGCCCATTCGATCACGGAATTCTCAGAAAATGGCTCACCCTGCCGTTCTTCATGAAGCATGTAGTGCAGGTTGTTCCCCTGGACGTACTCCATGACCAGATAATAATCGAACCCTTCGCAGAAGTAGTCCGAAATTCGAACGATGTTCCGGTGTTCCAGATCGCTTAAGACTTGCATCTCGCGCTCAAAGAAGGCTTGGGCTTTGTGCCGATCTTCCTCGCGATAAAAGTCGTCGCGGAGCTTCTTCACTACACAATTTCTGCCTTTTAACCGCAGATCCTGTGCCATGTATACGGTGCCCATTCCACCTTGGCCAAGCACGTGCAGAATTTTATAGCGACCTTGAAGAATCCGCTCTTGTTGAATCTCGGGCTTTTGCCGCTGCTGGAGGACAGTCGAACCGTCAAACGCCGGGCATTGCCCGTCGTGCGGTTGCGAGGAGCCACAGCTCGGACAGTTATCGATCACCCGCGTACCTTATTCAACATGAATAGTATATCGCGACCAACGGCGCATCCCCGGCCTATGTAAGAGCTTGTAGCGACGCGATGCATACCTTGCCTGCTACGGTAGAATGTTGCCGGCGCAGAGACTGCGCCAGACCGATTGTTCTTGGCAGCGCAGGAAATATCATGAGTAAAAAAATAGCCATAGGTGCCGATCATGCAGGCTTCCCCTTGAAGAAATTCGTCGTCGATTACCTGAAGTCGGCCGGGTTTGAGGTGCTGGATTTCGGTACTTTTGATGAAGAGCCCACCGATTACCCTGATTACGCCATCTCCGTCGGAGAGGCGATCAAGCAGGGCAAAGCCGAGATGGGAGTTGTCCTGTGTGGCAGCGGTGTGGGCGCCTCCGTGGCGGCAAATAAAATTCCTGGAGTGCGTGCCGGTTTGTGCCACGATACTTTCTCCGCTCGCCAGGGCCGTGAGGACGACGACACCAACGTGCTTTGCATGGGCGCAAGGGTCATTGGACAGAGTCTGGCTGTGGAAATCCTGAAATCGTTTGTCCACGCCGAGTTCTCGGGGGCCCCTCGCCACGTGCGCCGGTTAAATAAGGTCATTTCCGTCGAGAAGAAGTACATGAATGAGGGCAATGGCGGGTAATAAGAGAACAGAAGGCCTGAGGTCTGGCAGTGGTCCAAAACGATCCCCTGATCGGCACAACAGTTGACCAAAGATTTAAAGTACTGGCCTTTGTCGGTAGCGGTCAGAATGGCTCGGCCGTTTATCGTGCAGAGGACCTGACGCGCAGCTACACGGTCGGTTTAAAGTTTTTGCAAGAGCGTGTCGACGACAAGATGAAGGAACGTTTTCGTCACGGCGTTGAGACGGCAAGCGTTCTTACTCACCCGAATATTGTCCGCATGTATTCCTTTCACACGACAGCCGATAGCCGACCGTACTTCGTGACGGATTCCGTGCAGGGTCGAAATCTGGCCGAATTGCTTGGCCAGTCCGGCCCGATGTCCGAGCAGCAGGCGATTAACGTTTTCAGCCAAATCTGTGACGCGCTCGATTATGCCCATGCCAAAGGCGTTGTACACCGTAATCTCAAGCCCAGCAAAATCATGTTATTGGCGGCTCCGGCCGAAACTTTCATCGTCAAAATCGCCGACTTTGGTGTTTCCAAAGGAATAGGCGAGCGCGAGACACGTCAGAGTCTTGCGCGAAAGGGGGAGATGCTCGGGAATCCTTCTTATATGAGCCCGGAACAGTGCACGGGACAGAAGATGGATGGTCGCTCGGATATTTACGCGGCAGGCTGTCTACTGTTTGAAAGCATGACCGGACAAGCGCCCTTCAAGGCAGGCAACTCGTTCGATGTTATGAACAAGCACCTCAATGATCCGGTTCCCTCGCTTTCAGCTGCGCTTCCGAATCTCAAATTCTCCAAGCAACTGAATTCAATTCTTGCTCGAGCGATGGCTAAAAAGCCCGATGAGCGATATCAGGAATCTGGCGAGATGAGCCGCGACTTGAGTTTGCTCAATGAAGTAGGTGTTGAGGACTGGGCAGCGCAGGCCATATGTATGAAGCCTGTCGAGCTCAAGCCGCAGAAATTTGCCGGCAAATCTTCGAAGTTTCGACCACTCGATCTGGTGAAACCGCTGCTAATTGTCGTTGGCACGCTGGCTGTATTCATCGCCGGATTAGTCGGTCTGGCGCTGACTGATCCTGATCTGCCGGCACTTGCTAAGTACAAAGTGGCGGTGCAGGAGATGATTCTATCGCCGACAGACCCACGGCTATTGAAGAACCTAAACTACATGAGCGACTACTACAAGTCCCAACGCATGTACGCCGAGGCCTGGCAATACAAAGAGAAAGTGTTGAAAGCAACTCAACCGCCGGAGACGGCTCAGTAGGCTGCGGACTGGGCATATATTAGTTGTCCCGGCCGGTGGCTGCCTTTGGAAACTCAAAAAACGCAGCAGACGATCCTTTCGGCCGCTTCCAGCGACCCGCTGATCGGCACGATGGTGGGTGACCGATATCGCATACTGAGCAAAGTTGATTCCGGCGGACTCAGTGATGTGTATAAAGCTTGTGAAATGGCTTCTGTTCGCACTGTTGCTCTAAAGATAATTCGTATCAGCAACGATAATGGCCGGTCTGGTTTTGAGCTGTTCACCTCCAATGCTAAGCTGAATGTGCAACACCCCAACCTGGTCACGATGCACGGCTGTGGACTGACTGCAGAAGGAGAGCCCTGGCTTGCTCTTGAATGGCTGGAGGGACGGACACTTGCAAATTTGCTTGCCAGCGATGGCACATTGCCGCTCGATACCATCAAGAACATCTTTCAACAACTGGCAAACGTCCTGACTTATGTACACAGCAAGGGCGAAGTGCACATCAACCTGAAGCCAAGCAATATGTTTATTGTCCAACGTGATGGACAGCCGTTCATCAAGCTATGCGATTTTGGTTTTGCCAAGATGTTGATCGAACGCGAGTTGGAAATGGCTGATGAGAAGGGACCGGCAACCGGAAGCTCACTTTATATGAGCCCGGAGCAGTTCCAGGGCACACGTATTGATTCACGGACTGATGTCTATGCAGCAGGTTGTATTTTGTATCAGTGTCTTTTCGGACGTCCACCGCACCAGGGCACAGACCTGCTGGAGACTATGGACCGGCATATGAACGTCGAGGTTTCGTTTCCTGCCACACCTGAGGTTTCAGAACAGCTGCAAGCTGTCTTGGTTAAGATGCTGGACAAGGATTCGGCTCGGCGCCACCGTACGCTTCAGGATGTGATGGTTGACATTGATGGAGCCTTGAAAGGAGAGTTTCCTAAAGAGGAAATGCTACCGCGCCGGGTGGAAGATGCACGGGGACTGAATTACCTTGCGGCCAAACGGGGACCTTCCGTGCCAAAAGGGCGAGAGCCGTGGATGCTTTTGATGGGCTGTGTGACTGTATTGTTGTTCGTTGTGATCTTTCAACAATGCATGAACATGATGCGCGAAGCGCAGCACCACTCCTTGCAATTTGAAAAAACACGTTACGTGCCAGGTAGTGAGTAGAATCAGAATGGAAAAGCAAGCCAAAGATCCCGATTGGCCTTTTGCGGATCCCAAAAACGTTGCCGCTGTTACAACGGCATCAATCGTCGACGGCAAAAGCCCCATCTTATACGTTAGCCATGATGAAGATGATGGTGGATGGCAGTTCCATACAGGTGATACTGTCGACATGTCTGAAGCCAAGCTCGTTTCCCTTTATTCAGTTGTGCAGCGCGATCCGACGTTGAAAGAGCTTGCTGATTTGCCGCTTGGCTGGGAAGCTAGTCGGTCGTCCGTTGGTCAAGCGTGGCAAAAGCGTCGGCAATAAGTTCGTGGCTATTTTCGATTTCGGCACGACTTTCTGAACAGCATTGTTAGTGCTGAACGGCGTGAAGCCTGGCTTCCAGCTTTCGAGCGAGGCGTATATTCCCTTGCAAAATGGCAATTTTTGCCATTCCTTTCAGCGGCTCTGACGATCTCGGATCAATTCTCTGTGCAGCTTCGTAAGCCGTGTTTGCCGCGTCGTAATCGCCCTGACTTATGAGCGCTTCAGCCAACTCTATTTTTGCTGCCAGGTCTTTTGGATTTCGTCCGGACAGTTCTCGCAGATAAAGCAACGCGCCGTCCCAATTTCCTTGCTTACTTAACGAATGAGCAAGAATTGCCTTGGCCTGTTGATTTGCCGAGGATAGTTGAAGTGCGAACTGCGCAGCTTCCGCAGCTTTCTGATACTCTCCGTTTTGAAATAGCGTTTCTGCTAACTCGCATTGAATGAAGGCGCTGCCGCGGGCACTGAGGCTTATCTCCCTCAGGTGCTTGAGCGCTTGGTCCAGTTCATTTTCATTCCGTAGAATGCGCGCAATCACAACGCGCGCAAGCGGGTCGGAAGGGTCCTTACTAAGAGCCTTCTTTGCCAAGATCTGGGCTTCCGTGTTTTTCCCCGATAAAAGGTTAGCGTAGGCGGACAGTGAGTAGGGCGCTGTGGAGTCGACGTGAGCTTCGACGATGGCCGTACTGCGGGCAAGTGCGTCTGCTAGCTTTCCGGTCATTAGCTCGAGCATGGCTAGATTAAGCTGTATTTCCTGATTGGAAGGTTCCAGCTGAGATCCCTTTTCCAGTTGTTCCCTGGCCTGCGGGAAGCGGCGCAGATCCGCCAGAGTGATGGCGTAAAGGTTGCGTAAGGACGCGTCGGCAGGAAGCAGTTCAACTGCGCGCTCAAGGCGATTCTTTGCTTCCAAAACATCACCGGATGCATAGGCGCACCAGGCCGACAAGACAGTAGCGTTGATGCCATCTGGATCAAATTCACAAAGCACTTGGGCGTGATCCACGGCGCTCTTCCAGTCATTGCGTGCACCGCTGCTGATGGCAAGCATTTGGTGCGCGGCGGAGTCGCGAGCGTCTAAATTGCGCGCTGACTTGAAGCACTCGCTGGCCTCATAGGCCTGTCCCATCTGCATGTGGAGCAGGCCCAGCTCAAGTTGCAGTCGCGGATTTTGAGCGTCAAGCTTTATTCCTTCCTGGCAAAGTTTTATTGCGTCGCTAACCTTTCCGCTAACTGCCATCTGCGAAACTACGTTCAACCGGGCACTTACATTTCCCGGCGCAAGTTCCAGGGCCTTTGAGAAGTGTTCGTCGGATCCGGCATGTTGACCTGTGCGTCCGAGAAGGTCTGCAAGCAAAAGTCTTGCTGCCACATGGTCAGGCGCACATTTGATTGCTTCCTTTAGCTGTATCTGCGCTGAGCTCATGTCGCCTTCGCTTAGATGAATCCGTGCTAGCAACATGTGTGCTTCAGCATTGCGTGGATCTCGATGCAGTGATTCATCGGCGCACGCGCGGGCCTCAATCGGACGATTGAGCATCCAAAGTATTGCGGCTTCTTCGGCCGGTGCAGCGGCATTGCGCGGCTGACTGCGGCGGAGAAAGCGGTACATCTGCAAAGCCTTCTCGTACTGCCCATTTTCACGGGCCGTCTGTGCCTGGTTTAGGAACGTAGGTTGAATGTGCTTGGTTGCTGCTTGTTGACCAGCTGGAACAGTTGATCTAGTTTTAGCCGCACTGACCTTGCTTCTTATTTTTTGCAATTTGCTATCGTCGATTTCGACTGAAGAGAAATCCCGAATCAGTTGTGCCTGCGCCGACACTACAGTCGTCGCTGAAAAGATGCACAGGGTAACGTTTAGCCAACGCATGCGCATATTTTAGCCGACGGAATCTGGGCCTGTTGAAAGTGGTAGGACAAAGAGTCACATTTGTCCTGCTGACAGGCGACAAGCTGACTGTCCGTGATAGTTTGTTATTGGAAGACCATCCTTAACCAAAGCACCTTGCGATGATGTCGGGCATGGGGGAGGATGCTCCAAACCACTCCTAAATCTCCAACTTTGGGCGTTAAGCAGTGAAGGCATTTTAAAGTCTGACTGAGGGACCATGAATAATAGCTGTCACGCAAGACTTAGACTCTTCATCGTATTGGTGGCCATGGCAGGTCTGAACAGCTTCGTCCCTGGATATTCAACAGAATCCACGACAAAGGTGCAGTCCGGCGCAGTCTCGGTAATCGAATCCCCGGCAGGCGAAGATTCGACCAAGGTAAAACCGGCATTCAAAGAGCCGCCACCAACGGAAGAGCAGCTACGCAAATGGAATGCGCCAATTAAGGGGTTCCACCCGATCAAGCGATTGATGCGCCCGGTTTGGAAGGTGCGCTCGAATATGATGCAACTTGAAGAAAAGCTCGTAGCGCTTGAGGAACCGATGTCCAAACTGGCTCCGGCGCTTGAGAGCCTTGAAAGAAAAATGACCGGACTGGACAAGCAAATGGGCGGCATGGTGCCTTCTCTTGCTGGAATGAATACTAATATTCCCGAGCTAAACAGCCATGTGTCCGAAATCCAAAAGCAAATGAACGAAATTCGTCAAGATCTCCATGAAACTGCGGGAATCAAAAAAGAACTTCGCGAAGTTCTGAAAATGGGCAAACATATCGAGAACCTTGATGATCAGATGACCGAGCTTAAAAAACCGCTGCAAAACATGGTCGGACCTCTGGGCACCGTTGAAACGCGAATCAGCGGAATTCACGATCAAATGTCCAGCATGGGCGGCGAACTCAGTCAGCTACGTAATCAGGTCAATGAGACCAATGCGCAAATTCATGACTTGAAGGGCGTAATCAAAGAGCTGAAAGTACCGATGACAGCCGTGGCTTCGCCACTGTCGAACATGAATGGTGGTCTCAAAGAACTAAACTACATGCTAGTGCTGATTCTTAGAACGACAATAGTTATCGCTTCATTGATAGTCATCGCGACGATTCTACTCCTGTACCGCTTTCGTCATCACATCGCCAGCTTCGGTACGAGTCGTCATATCAAAATGTCCGATCTCAAGGAAGTCGTTAGATAGTGAGACTTTTGCTTAGCAATGTCCTAAATCAAGGAAGAGGGCAGCTGTTACAGCTGCCCTCTTTTCTCTTAAGTTGCCGCTACTTCCACCAATCCGCTGTGCTCAGCGGCGCCCCTGTCTGCTTCGGATTGGTAGTTGCTCCAAAGCGTACTCAGTTCACCGCCTCGGCTCAGCAACGAAGGCAAGCTTCCCTGCTCAAGAAGTAAGCCGTGTCCGAACACGTAGATTTCATCGAACAATTCCAATAAGTGCAATTTATGGATCGACGAAACTACACAGCGATCCTTGCTTTGAGCCAGTATATTGGCGTAAATGATCCTTTCGTTTAGAGAGTCTACGCTGCTGGTTGGCTCGTCCAGCAGAAGAATGTCGCTGTCCCTGGACAGAAAGACACCACGAGCTAGAGCCAGTCGCTGCTTCTCACCGCCGCTCAAGTTGACCCCCTTTTCAGCGATGTTCGTCTCCAGTTGTCTCGGTAGTCTCGTCAACACCTGATCGAACCTGGACAACCGTGTTGCAGAGTCTATTTCGTTTGAAGTAGCCGGCATTCCGAAGGTTATGTTGAATCCGATCGTGTCTGAGAAGATCTCAGGATCTTGCGGAATCAAGGTTGTGTGTGAGGCCAGGTGCTTGAGTCCATGAGCCATCAACTGTCCGTCGCAGCGCATGGTGACAGAATCTGCATCCTGAAGTCCACGCAGCAACAATAGCAAAGTACTTTTGCCACATCCACTTTCCCCGACAAGTGCGATTCTCTTGCCGCGCTCCAGTTTGATTTTCACATTCTGCAAGTGGTGCTCTCTGTGCTTCTCATCATGGTATTTGAAACATAGATCATTTACCTCAACGGTCGTCCAGCCGGCCGGCAAACTGGCAACATGACTCTGGTTCATGTCTAAGAAGGCACGGTTTATGGATTCGGCACTTTCCACATCGGCAGCGTTCTTAACTACGCGCCCATACAAGTCCGTAAAGTCATAGAAGGAGTCACCAATCATTCTCAGGTATTGAAAGAGCGTAAAGAAGGTGCCGGCAAGGATGGTGTGCCCGGCATTCAATTCGCCGTAAGTGTAGTGAAATAGTACAGCTACAGTCATCGATGCAATTAGCATTGAGGTGATGCCCCACTTTGTTTCGTTCAAGAAAATATTTCGTTTGAACAGCGCAAGCGGAGCAAGCATTCTTGCCATGACCTCTTTACCCACGCGCTCTTCAAGGCGCAGCGTGATCACAGTGGCTATGTTGGATACATAGTCGTGCACAGCAGCCGCCACTCTGTTATCTAAAGAGTTGAGTTGATCATATTGTTTGGTCAGAAAGTGATCGAACACATACACACTTGCAAATGCCACAGCCGTGGCGATCATGGCAATCAAACCGGAATACGGCATGAATAAAAAAAGCACCACAAGGGACCCGAGCAGCCGCGTGAGCATATAAGTTATTTCGAACGTATAGTCGAAGAATGTGCCAAGCGCGTTGGTTGCTCGGTTGATTTTATCGATGCTTTCACCGGAATGGTGCTGGCGGTGCCACTGCAAGGGCAGTTGCGCAATCGCGTCAAAGAGATATTGTTTATAGTTTGCTTTGATGTGATACGCCGCGTAGCGTTCCAAAACACGGGCCGGCCCGTGAAAGAGCCAGAAGACGAACTGGATCCAGAAAATCAGCCAGAGGTTCAAGGTCACATCCGACCACATATGTTTGACGGTTGTGGCCTTGGAAGCAACGGCTTGCACGGAGTTCAAAAGGCGTCCAATCACGTAGGGCTCAGCCAGCATGATTGCCTGCGCGACTACGAACATGCCGAGGCACAAAACTAAAAGAGGACGTAGATTTCCGGCATACTGCCAGCCCTTGCGCAGCAAAAGAATAATGAGATTATCGACAAAAAATCTAGACACGGCGACTTCCTCGCTGGAAACAGAATCATGAATTTCAAAAGGCTCATAACACGCGTAACGTGCGTTACGCGCTCATCTACACCGACTGGGTCAGGTGCTTAGTGATTGAGCCTAAAGGGATTCATGTTTGGTTCCTTGAAGTCGCATTGCCGGGATTCTCCCGGAAGAGCTACTTTATCATACGCAGGCAGAAACCTATACGGCGAATTGTCAGACCTTTGCGCATCATGTTTATCCGTTAACTGTCAGCATTATAACTTTTGTCCGACCGTCGGCTCCGCGCATCACGGTCGCAACGGGCAAGCAAGCATCTCTGCTTTCAGCTCTTTATATAACTCCGGAAGCCAACGAGGTTGTTGTTTCTTGAAATTGATTGCCGGATTGAGGGCTGTTAAATCGCATGGTGCAATAATCAGCTTTGTATTGTTGCAACCAACGTCGTAAACGGCGACGAACACTTGTTCCATGTCATCGTCAGAAACAACAAGGCAGCCAGTAGATAGTGAGCCTCCGTGGATCAAAATGTCGCCTCCAAGATTGTTGCGATGATCGGCGGTGGCATTTTTCTTGTCGAGTTCATTTGGATAATTGACGCACAGCGCTAGCATGTTGTGGGACTGAAAACCGGTCAGGCGATAGATGCCCTCCGGTATTTGCAAGTCGCCCTGTTTCAGCTTCGGCCCAAGAATCCCGCTATAGCTGACTAGAAGAAATGATCCGATCAGCTTCATCTGTTCACTTCCACCAAATACTAGTAGCTTGCGCTCATCTTTCAAGCCGATCAGCACCAGTCGTTTTGGCGGGTAGGATATGCCGGAGTCCTTGCATTTTTTTCTTAGACTTTGTCTTGCGTATGGTCCGTAGTGCTTTATTGCCTGCGACACGGTCAGCCGAAGCGCCGTAGTCGTTTCAAATGTGATTTTCAGTTCTAAAGGATTAGCACTACCGGGCGGCAGCGGACTGAAGGGGACACTTCTGCGCACAGCATCGAGAACTTTCTGCTCACTGGTAACCGGGACATTGGCTCGATTGCAAACTTCAATGTTCGAGACAGAGCCGTTTTTGTGGATCTTGAATTTTAGCTCAATTGGACAAACTTTCGTGCTGCGAACCGGAATCCAATTTCTCGCTACTTTCGAAATCACGGAGCGCCGGTATTGCTTGAAGCTAGAATCGCTTAGCGCTGGGGTGCATGGCCAAAGGCAGCACAGCAAAATGAATATTGATAGGATCGATTTGCCAGGCACTAGGCGCGTTGCCACAAAATCCACCAGAAGCCGTCGGTGCCAATTATACCAGCGACTCTTCAGCGGCTCACAGCTTGCGCCGTTCACCTGCGCGATTTAGCTACTCATTGAGATTGCGACGAGAGAGTCTTTCTTTGCCGATTGATAGAAGATGAAAAGGAACTGAGCGACCTGGTCATTGATTTCTTGACGGCGGGCAATTACCTGGTCGACCATGCTGCCGATGGACAGGAAGCCTTAAGCCGGCTCAAGATGTTTCCCTATGACCTGGTCATTATGGACTGGAATATACCCGGTATGACCGGACCGGTAGTAAGGACATACATTCAACGATTGCGTTCAAAAATAGATAGAGAGGGACAGAAATCGATGATTGCCATCGTTCATGGATTTGGCTACAGAATCGATCCTTAGTGGCGCGGCAGCCGGTCGCCACCCCTAGCATTCCCGTCGAATAATTGCTCAACTAGAGTAAACCGTGTTTCTTTGCCAGCGTTTGAAAGAGCTTGAGCCCTTCGAGGTGCTTAGGCGTCAAATCGAAATTGAGTTGAGACTTGTAGTAGTGTTGCAAGCGTGAACGTGCAAGCCCGGTGCG
Source organism: Candidatus Obscuribacter sp. (assembly GCA_021772155.1). Classification (GTDB taxonomy): domain Bacteria; phylum Cyanobacteriota; class Vampirovibrionia; order Obscuribacterales; family Obscuribacteraceae; genus JADYXS01. Next base: position 5,018 of record JADYXS010000161.1, on the reverse strand, counting down.
CTGCTCTGCTTCATCCAGCACGGCCTCGAATGCTGTGCTCAAACCGATGAATTTACTTTGTCTCAATGCATCACTTGTGGTGGCATATGCTTTAGGGTATTTCCCAATCCAGTCCATGCGAGCTGCCCACAATCCGAATACCATCGGTAAATTGCAGGTTCTCCACCACCAATCACCCATGTCGATACGCAGGTATCTTGTTGACCACGCAGTATCAACTTCCAGTGCGCGATCTCCGATCACGAGCACAGCGTCGATGCCCTCTGGGTCGATCTCCGGATTGATATCAGCTGCCAACGTAGGCAACGTGCCGAACTGCTCCAGCATCAAAATTTTGAACAGGTTAACTGAGCTTGCCGATTGGGCCGAGGCGATAACAAGCCGCTGGCCATTAGCCAGATCTTCCAGCGAGTGCTTGCTGAACAGCAGCACACTGCCGACTGGTCCTGAACAGGAAATGGAGACGTCAGGAATGTAGGCAAGGTCATTTCGAGAAAGGAATCCGAAGGAACTCATTGCACTGACATCGAGTGCGCCTTCTGAAATAAGACGGTTCAATCGCGAAGGTGCTTCAAGCGTAGTGTCCGCATGTATCGCCACCTCTCCTTGCTGAAGCGGCAGAACAATTGGCAGCGAGTTGATGAAGGATATCTGCCCGATCCGCGTCTTGGGTGTTACTAGAGCTTGGGTGACAACAGTTTCCGGCGACGTTCGAATTCCGCAGTTTGAATTGAATACTGCCTGGCTCGTGCCGGTATTTGATGCGATTGTCACGTGACTATCCTCCGATCCGGCTTAAGGATAAAACAAAGCCGTCATCTGAGTGTGAAAGGCAACAAAGATAAGCGTCAAATTACGAAGCGAAAACGGCTCTCGAGAAGAGGGCCGTTTTTGCAAACAGAAGAAGGAGGGAGGAGGCCGATCGGTTCTTGGTAAGCTTCACGCGGCCTCACTCCCACTACTTTATAAACCACGCCACCGCCACTGTTGTCAAGTATTTGGCGGGTGGCAGTTTGCTATATCCAATAAATATCTAAGCAGCTATTTATTGGCTGTAAGCGCATGTGCGCGTTCAGCGCGCGCTAGAATCTCAAAGAACTGACAGTGAGGGCTTTTATCGTGCGCATGATCGACTTGATTCTTGCCAAGCGGAACGGGAAGGAACATTCAAAAGACGATATCAAGTTCCTCATTGAAGGATTGATGGACCATACAGTGGCCGATTATCAGATGTCGTCCTGGCTGATGGCGGTTTGCTGGCGCGGCATGACTATGGATGAGACTGCTGCCTTGACCGATGCCATGGCCAATTCCGGTCAGGTGCTAGACCTTTCCGATGTCGGCAGCATTGTTGGAGACAAGCACAGCACTGGCGGAGTGGGTGACAAGACGACACTTGTGTTCGTACCGATGTTGGCGGCATTGGGTATCCCGATGGCAAAGTTATCCGGACGCGGACTCGGTCATACTGGTGGCACCATTGATAAATTGGAGGCCATACCTGGGTTTGATTGCAGTCTTCCGATCGATAAGTTCATCGCCCAAGTGAAGAAAATTGGTGCGGCCATTGCCGGACAAACTCAAGAGCTGGCTCCGGCTGACGGAAAAATTTATGCCCTTCGGGATGTCACTGGAACGGTCGAATCGATTCCCTTGATCGCTGCCTCGGTCATGTCCAAGAAGATTGCAGCTGGTTCCAATTTGATTATTCTAGACGTGAAATGTGGAGCCGGGGCTTTCATGTCTACGGAAGCTGAAGCATCCGAGCTGGCCCGAACTATGGTCGAAGTTGGCCGGCGATTGAATCGCCCGGTCAGTGCTGTTGTCACCGATATGGACCAACCACTGGGCAATGCTGTCGGACACACTGTCGAAGTGATCGAGGCCATTGAGACCCTGAAAGGGCGCGGTCCGGCTGATTTGCACGAACTGTGCCTGGCGCTTGGTTCGCTTGCCCTGATCACCGCAGGGAAGGCTCGAAATGAGGCCGATGCGCGTGAGCAGTTGAAGAATGTCTTGCACAGCGGCGCTGCGCTGCGCAAATTTGTTGAGTTGGTGGAGGCACAAGGTGGTGATCCGAAAGTCGTCGACGATTACTCTTTGATGCCACAGGCCAAAATTCATTTCGAAATGAAAGTGCCCGGTAAGACGCCACTTTGGATTTCTGGCTTGCACGGCAAGCGCATCGCTGAGGCTTGTAAATTGATGGGCGCAGGGCGCAGCAAGAAAGGCGATCCGATCAATATGGCGGTCGGCGTGGTGTTACATGGTAAGGTCGGTAGCTGTCTGCAACCAGGTGAGTCCGTTGCAACTGTATACGCTGACAATGAGGCTCAGCTGCAACTGGCGTGCAAAGTGATCGAAAGTGGTATCGAATACAGTACCGAAAAGGTCGACGTACCTCCAGTGATTCGCGCGATGATCGGCGCGCCTGCTGCTGTTTAAGAGAGAGCGATGGAATCCTGGCGATTACTTTCTTATGCTGAATTCGACGGTGCCACCAACATGGCCATCGACGAAGCGATTCTCGATTCGCACATTCGCGGACTGGTGCCACCGACGTTGCGCGTGTATGGTTTTTGTCCTCCGGCAGTGACTATCGGGTTGAGCCAGAAAATGGATCTTGAACTGATTGAAGAGATTCAGTCAAAAGGCATTCAGGTAGTTCGTCGACCAACTGGCGGACGCGCCGTTCTCCACCTGCAAGATCTAACCTATTCTTTTGTCGGCTCTGATTCAACCAGGGACGGGTTCCTGAGCACGTCAGTGACCGAGTCCTACCGGCAAATCTGTCAGGGACTAATGGCTGCATTAGAGGGGCTTGGAGTGATCACCGAGCTTGGCGAAAGTGGCGTTGCTTACAGGCATCTGCAAGATTGTTTTATGGCAACCTCCGGCTGCGATCTTCAGCACGGAGGTACGAAGTTGATTGGCAGCGCCCAGACTCGGCGACGCGGAGCCATTCTTCAGCATGGGTCCGTTCCCTTGAATCAGGATCCGAGCTTAATGCCCTCACTGTTGCGCGAAACGACTGCCGATTCGAAGCGGCATCTGAACCTTTTTGACCTGACCAAAGGCGTGCTGACTTTCGAAGAACTTGAGCAGGCCTTTAAAATGGGTTTCGAGAGAGCCTTCGCCATCAGATTAGCGCAAGCTAACCTAACGGAAGAGGAGCATGCTTTCGTCAGCCTGAAAATCAATGCCAAAGTTGCTGTTGCCACTTGAATGTGAGAAACGCTTAGTCTTAGCTGCGTACTTGTCCCATTACTGCCTTGTATCAATACGCCTTAGAGTCTGTGTAGTTAGACCCAATTAAGGCGACTATGGGTTTTGAGAGGCCTTCTTCGCAAAGTTCTGACAGCACGGCCATTCGAGGCAACGTGCTGATGGCCCAGGGCGGCAACAATTTTCAAGCTGAGCTAATGGGTCAGGCGCAGGAAAGCGGGACTAGTTGGACAAAGCTGGGAGTTGAGTTTAGCGGCTCGCTCGTTTCGGGAATAGGTGGAACAGCTTTTTGGGCGATCGCTGGACGCGGTGGTTTCGGGCTGGCTACAAAGGTGCTCGGTACTGCAGCCACTTCCGGTTTGCTCCGGCTTGGCGTTGAAAGCGAGCTTGAGGATATTTTTCTAGATCCAAAAGAACATACAACGGGCAAGGAAAAATTCCTCTGGGGAATGGTCGACGGCTTTGCCGGTGTTGCAGGAACAGCCGCTGAGGCCAGGGCCGCACAGTGGTACGGCAAGAAGTTAGGCACCGCCTATCTAGGCCCCGGCGTTAGCGATGGGCTTGCCGCTACAGCCGGCAGGAAGGCAGTGGAGAATTCGCTAGACCCGAAGTTCCGCATGAATGCCGTTCGTGGTGTTGCAGGTGGTGCCACCGGCGGTTTCGTCTGGGGCGTACCGCACGAGCTATATAACCATGGTGATGAGTTAGGCACCAAAGACGGCTGGTCGAAGTTCGGGCGCTCCCTGCTCCTAGACACTGCCTTTGGTGGTGTTACAGGCGGTGTGCTTTCCACGTCCATCACGGCGCTGGCAAATGCTAAAGACCTCACAATGTATGCTGCTGCGAGCATTCGCGGTGACGCCGGGCTTACCAAAGTGCGGTTGTTGCATTTTAACGATCTGCACAGCTCTTTGCTCGGTGACGAAGCCACCCTTTCGCAGCTGGTGACAAAATCCGAGCAGCTGCGTTCTGATGCCAAACAGAAGGGAATCAGTTCTTTGCTCTTTGACGCCGGCGATAACTTCTCCGGCACGCCGGAAGCCGGAGCCTCCGATGTTGGCCTTGTCGAAACAAAGGCCATTAACAAATATATGAAGGTGGACGCATTTGTCCCGGGAAATCACGTGGCCGACGCGGGCAATGCTGAAGTCGACGTCGATGGCTGGGTGCGGGTCATTAAGCAGATTCGCGGGGAACTGGGAGATATTCCTGGAGTGGCGGCCAATATTGAATTGCCAGGACACCCGGGCTTCTCAGGACCGACAGGAACTGTGTACAGACCCTATCGGATTGTCGAAGTCACCGGAGGCAATGGTGCTAGCGAACGCGTAGGCGTTGTCGGACTGGTGACCGAGGAGTTGGTTAATGCCGCCAAGCGTGGAGATCTGGTGTATCTGGACGCCGAGCGCGAAGCGACACGCTGGATCGGCCATTTGAACACGCCGAAAAGCGAAGGCGGAGAAGGCGTCAATAAAGTCATCCTGCTTTCTCACCTCGGACGCAATGAAGACCTGCGTTTGGCGCAAAACGTTAAGGGCGTCAGCTACATTATCAGCGCCCATTCACATGATGCTGAGCCAGTGATTGTCTGGGGCAAAAATGCTGCCACCGGTTGGGATGTGCCCGTACTTCAAGCTGGCAGTCAAGCTAAATGGCTTGCACAGTCTGATCTGGTTTTTAAACCTAATGGTGCAGCTGACAAATATAGAACCGTCGGACGCCTGCATGAAATCGACAAATCGGTACCACATCATCCAGCCACTCGTGAGTTCCTGCTGCGCGAGCTAGGCTCG
>JADYXS010000020.1 GCA_021772155.1 Candidatus Obscuribacter sp. | reverse complement strand
GGGGGAGCGGCGCGGGCTGCATCGGCGGGGCAATAGGCGCGGCCGTAAGTGGCGGGGAGACCGGCGCGGCCGGACTCGGAGGGGCAATCGGCATTCTGGCGGCAGGCGCGGCAATTTGCGTAGGCGGTGCCGAAGTCTGCGGCTGATAAGTGGACGCATGCGAGAGCGGGCTCATCGACGATGAAGAGGCAGAAGAGGAGTAGAAAGTGCCGTCGGAGTAGCGGGAGCGAATACTGAGAACCTTGTCCCGGTCCGTTCCAATAGTTGACAGTCGCGCCCGACATCCATCCAGCCGCGTCTCAAGCTGCTCAATTTGTTCGCTCATGAGTTTCAGCTCTTCTGTGACGAAGGTCTCTTTCTCGACAAACTCGTCGAGCAGCTTTTTGAGCATCTCCTCGCTAGGCATTTAGAACTCCTGAATTTTAGGCACCATGACCATTATGCAACTTTTTCGGCACTGCCTCGAATATGCATCCAAAGCCTGCATTTATCTTGCCCTAAAACAGGTAAAACTAAGCCACTTGCGCTTTTATCAGTCAATTATTCGTGTTGGAAATAACGAACCAACTGGGTGTACTCATTCAAATCCTGCGAAGTCTGCTGCAAATCGACTCCATCGGCGTAGACATGCACCAGCGGTTCAACAGCATCCGGCAAAATTAGGATCCAGTGTTCTGCACGAGTCTGAATCTTCACCCCGTCCAACAACTCCATCTGCTTGTCCTGATGCTTTTCCACCAAAAGCCGCATGACACGACCCTTTCGTTCCCAAGGGCAGTGAACTGAATCGACCTGGTAGACCAGAGGAGGCAGATCCGCCACCGCTTGTCTGAGGGATCGCCCCTGGTAAGTGAGATGCTCCAAGACTTGTCCGATCGTGAACATGGAGTCGTAGCCGTTTTGGAATTCCGGAAAGATGAAGCAGCCGTTTGCGCTGCCGCCCAAAACAGCGTCGCCGACCTTGGCCGTTACTGTACCGATGTCGGCATCCGATGCTTTGCAACGGATTACTTTGCAGTTATAACGAGCGGCAATCTTCTCAATTACGGAACTGGCGTTCACCGGTACAACGACTGTCCGACCAGGCTTGTCTCTCAACGTAATATCGGCGACTACGGCAAGCAAAAGCTCCCCGCGGATGATCTGCCCGGTATCATCGACAAGCGTCAGTTGTTCGCCGTTACGTCCAATTTGCGCGCCGAGATCAGCGTTAAGCGCTCGCACCACATCGGCCAGCTGCTTGCGCATGGCAATTCGCTCTTCCTGGCGCGGTGGTTTGCCTCTGATGGTGGCATTCAACACGACGGAATCTATACCAAGTTGCCCCAACAGATCAGGCAGAATTACACCAGTTTCGGCCATTGCATAGTCGAGCACTACTTTGGGAGATTGAGTGGTGGTACCACCATCTTTGGTGACGCGCGTGTAGTTAGATCCCGGCACTATGCAAAAGGCAACCTTGTCCTGCTCGAACACTTGTCCTTTGATGCTCTTGGCGAATTCGCTCATATAGTACTCGCGCACGCGGCTCGGGTAGCTGATGTTACCGATATCCGACGGCTGAGATCTGGGGAAGTCTTCTTTGAAGAAAGTTGATTCAATTTTGCGTTCCATCGCTTTGGTGATGGCCACACCATCGCTGTCGTAAAACTCCAAGCGAATTTTGTCCGGCTCTCTTTGTGAAACCCGGCAATGCACTAGCCCGCTAGCTCGCTGAGTTTTGCAGTAGTAGCGAGAAATAGGCAGCGGCATGCCTTCCAAGTTCTGCACTTCGATGCCAACCGACATCAATCCGGAGATAATCGCTCGTGAGATCATGCGACTGACGCCCCAGTAGTCTCGGCTGACCAGTACAGGTCCTCCTTTGAGCGTGGCACCGTAGGCAGCAGCAATGTTTACGGCAAACTCCGGGGTAATTTCAATGTTTGCCAGACCGACGATTCCGTTTGCGCCAAAGAGACTACGCGGTGCCTTAGTTCCCCAAATGACAGAGTTCGGAACGCGCGCTCCGGAGTCGACGGTTTTGTCGGGCCAAATTCTTACATCCGGCATTACTTGTGATTCTTCGCCGATCACGGAGGTTGCGCCAATGACTGCCCCTTCCAAAATTTCTGCGGACCGATGCACGGTAGCGTTATTGCAAATTATGCAAGCACGCAAAGAAGTTTCACTACCGATGTAACTGTTGGACCAGATCACCGGCTGCTTCAACGAAGCCTTTTCCTGCACCAAGCAATTGTCACCAATCACTGTGTACGAATCAATATGCACGTCTTGCCCGATGCGACAGTTCTTACCAATCATCACAGGCGGTGTCAGCTTGACTGACGAATCGATCTGGCTGCCTTCGCCAACCCAAATTCCGGGCTCGATCTCGGGCAAGGAATTGTCGATTTGGACTTTCTTGTCGAGCACGTCCTTATGCGCCTGACGATACATCGCCAGGTTGCCGATATCGCACCAATAGCCGTCAGCAACATAACCAAACATCGGCTCGTTGCGCAGCAAAAGTAACGGGAACAGGTCGTTTGAAAAGTCTTGTTCTCGACCCATCACGACGTACTTCATCACTTCCGGTTCAAGAATGTAGATGCCCGTGTTGACTGTGTCAGAGAAGATTTCCGACGCGCCTGGCTTTTCTACAAATCTTTGAATGCGACCATCGTTACTGCAAATGACAACGCCAAAGTCCAAGGGATTTTCCACGCGTTTCAACACCAACGTGGCCTTCGATTTCTTATCGCGATGGTATTGAATGGCCTTGGTCAAATCGATGTCGGTAAGGGCATCTCCGGAGATAACAACGAAAGTGCTATCGAGCTGGTCCTGAATGGCTTTGACGCACCCAGCGGTGCCTAACGGGCGACCTTCTTCAGTTGAGTAGCCAATCTTCATGCCCCATTCGGAACCATCATCGAAGTAATCACTGATCGCCTGCGGCAAATAGTGCAAAGTAAAAATAACATTATTGATACCATGGCGCTTTAACAGCGTCACAATATGCTCTGACATCGGCTTGTTAGCCACCGGCACCATCGGCTTGGGTAGATGGCTCGTCAGCGGTCGCAGCCTTGTGCCGGACCCGCCTGCCATGATAACTGCCTTCATCTCCTACCCCCGTTTTGTCAATGGCCGACATTCATCTTGCGTAGGCACCGACTCTCGATCGGGCCGATGATTATTCTTTATTCTTGCTCTTCTGTGATACCAAAGCCGGTGCAGCAACCGGCAACGGTTGCGGCGGTGTCGAAGCTACGCCGTCCTGACCGATCAGTTGAGCTTCGCTCAATACCTTCTCATACAGCTCGTTAGTGCGCCTGGCGATCACCTGCCAGTTGTAGATGTGCTTAACCTTGTCATGAGCCACAGACTTGAGTTTGTCCGCTAAGGCTTTATTGCGCAATACTTCCAAAATGCCCCAGGACAAACTGCCTACATCACCGGCATAAGTGGTAACACCAGTTTCAAGGTGTTCAACGAAATCTATCAGCCCTCCGGCATCCGAGGTAACAACCGGCACCTGCGCCGCCATACCTTCTAACGCCACGATCCCGAACGGTTCATACAAACTTGGTATCACAACTACATCAGCCACTTTATAAAGTCGGAGCAACTCATGATCGCTTACGTAGCCAAGAAAGTGCACATTGTGCGAAATTCCCAGGTTGCCTGCCAGAACCTTCAATTCGTCAAGATAATATCCGGTGCCAACCATCAAGAACTGTGTGCCTGGAACAGCGGCACTTATGCTCTGGGCGGCTTGCAACAAAACCTGCACACCCTTCTCGCGCACCATGCGTCCGACAAATAGACAAATCTTCTGATGCTCTGTTGCGAACTGGCGACGTAACGGCTCGGGGTCAAACTCGAAATCGAATAGGTCCGGATCAATGCCATTTGGTATCACTACTAATTTGTTTGCCGGCATCTTGAACTGACCTTGCAGTTCTTTCAGCATGTGTTGACTATTGACGATCACTTCCCACGCTTCGAAAGTAAGGCGCCATTCAATCTGACTGATGTACCGCTGGAGGTCGTTATGTATCCCATGCATGCGCCCACCTTCAGTGGCGTGAATGGTGGCAACCAGAGGAATGCCGAAGCCCTTCTTCATTACCCATGCAGCATCGGTCACCATCCAATCGTGCGCATGCACAATGTCGAACGGCGTCTTGCGATGCAACTCAATTGCGTACTGGAGCAGACCAAAGTTGAGCCTGGCCACCCATGTCAAAAAATCCGGAGTCCAATCTGTCTGGGTCTTAACGCGGTGCACGAAGACACCCTTGTCAGTTTCGTGTTCGCTGGCGCCGGGGTGATCAGCGGTCACAACGTGTACTTCGCAACCCTGCTTCACCAGCTGTTTCGACAGTTCAGCGACCACACGAGCTAATCCGCCAACAATTCGCGGTGGATATTCCCAGGAAAGCATCAGCACTCGTCGTTTCATCTGGAGACCTTGTTGTGTTGCTACTTTATTCGCTTGCAAGAGGTCGAGTCATTAATGTCATGATCGCCTGCCTCGGTGTTGTCAGTCCTTTGAGGGTCGAATCAACTTGCTGTGCTATTGGCAGCTCGATGCCAAGCTTTTTCGAAAGTTCACAAACTGCTTCGGCAGTTGTGATCCCCTCAGCAGTGGCACCTAACTCCTTTTCTGCAGCACCGGCACTGTCGCCGCGCGCCATGCGATAACCCATTCGATAATTTCTTGAGAGCGAACTATAACACGTTGCTACTAGATCTCCCATCCCCGCAAGCCCAGACAGGGTGGTCGGCTGAGCGCCCATGGCTACGGCAACGCGAGTCATTTCCGCAAGTCCACGCGTCATCAACCCAGCCTTGGCGTTAGTGCCAAGATCAAAGCCATCAACAACCCCGGCAGCAATAGCGATGACGTTCTTCAACGCCCCGCCTAACTCCACTCCGACCACATCCTTATTTGAGTAAAGGCGGAAGGTGGGGACGGAAAGTTGCTCCTGGACGGCTTTTGCCACCGCGCTATCGTTGCAGGCGATAACGGAGGCGCAAGGCAAACCGTTAAGGACCTCAACAGCCAAATTTGGACCTGACAACGCGCAAACCGGCAGTAGCGGAAGGACGTCTGCCAGCACTTCAGTCATCCGCGAAAATGTATGCAACTCAATCCCTTTCGCCGCGCTCACCAATGCCGGCTTTCGCGCCAAGGCTCGCTCGTTGAGCGCACCGGCCACACGCTGTGCAACCGAGCGCATACTTTGAGCAGTGCAACAGAAGACAATGACGTCCGCGTCATTGACACAGTCGGCAATGTCATCGCAAACTCCGACATTTTCCGGAATTGTGACCGGAAGCGGCTTGCCAAGCCTACGGGTCTCGCGAAGTCTTATTAGCTTCTCAGAATCCTGCGTCCAGAGTGAGACGTTTCTTCCGTGCGAACCCAAGAGCCAAGTGAGGGTGGCGCCCCAGCTGCCTGCCCCTAATATCGCGGTTTTTCCTGAGGTAGACAGATTATCCTGCACTTTCCAGTGGCATTGTGGCTAACATTTTACGAGCCTTGACTACTTTTTCATCCGAATGCGCGGATCTAGTGCATCACGCAATCCGTCTCCAAGAATATTGAACGACAGAACAGTAACAAAGATGAACAGGCTAGGAAAGAAAATCAGGTGTGGGTGCGAACGCAACGCCCGCCAGCCGTCGTTGGCCAGCGTGCCCCAGCTGGCCGCTGGCGGAGCCAGACCAAGACCGATAAAACTCAAAGTGGACTCCGACAAAATTGCTGAAGGAACTGTGAAGGTGAGCGCAACAATAATTGGCCCCATGGCATTGGGAAGAAGATGCTTAACAATAATGTTCAACGTCCCTTGACCGGCAGCTCGGGCTGCGTCAACGAATTCTTCATGCTGCAACTGCAACAGTTGTGCGCGCACCAGGCGCGCAGTTCCCATCCAGCTCACAAGGCCAAGAGCAAGCAAGATTCCTATTGGAGTGCGTCCTATGGCCGGAGGCAGGGATACGCCAATGAGTATCATCACAAGCAGGTCCGGAATTGAATAAGCCAGATCAACACCACGCATTAAGATGCCGTCGATCTTGCCACCATAGAAGCCGGAAACCGAACCATATGTGGTACCAATTGCAAAGGCTAGCCCGGCCGTCACGAATCCGACCGCTACTGATAAACGCGTACCGTAAATGACCCGCGTCAACAAATCTCGCCCAAGTTCGTCGGTGCCCATGGGATGCTGCCAGGATGGTCCGGCTAACAACTGTTCGGTGGTCTGATCGAAGGCGTAAGGCGTAAGCGAAAAACCGCACCAGGCAAGAACGGCCACCACCAGTAGCGCCATAATTATCCAAAAGCAAAAAAATGGAATCGGCATGCGCCGCAGCCTTGACCAAGTATCGCGCAGAACGCCCTGCGATGGGCGCACCATCGGTCCGGTCATCTCCAGTTCGTGCGCCAACGGCTCTGTTTCCGCAAACAAGTTACCCGATCCGCTGCTCATCAGGATTCAATCCTCATGCGGGGGTCGAGAATCGTATAGATGACGTCAACGATTGTGTTGGTGACAATGAGCAACACGGCAAAAATCAAGGTGGTACCCATGATCAAGTCGTAGTCCCGATTCGACACGGCGGTGATGAAGAAGCGACCCATACCAGGAATGGCATAAATGAATTCGACGACAAACGATCCAGTAATCACGATGGCAGTCAATGGACCAAGGACAGTGACCACCGGAACCAGGGCATTTCGCAAGACATGCTTGATGATAGTTTTGTTCGCGGAAAGTCCTTTGGATCGCGCTGTTCGCACCCAATCCTTTTCCAGAACCTCTAACACGCTTGCTCTGGTCAGCCGCGCAAGATAAGCAGCCGGGCTGGCCGCCAGAGTCAGAGCCGGCAATATCATGTGACGTGGTCCTTCCCAGAGCCCGACAGGAAGAATCTTGAGAGAAATTCCAAACACAAAAATCAGCAAGGAACCTACCAAGAAACTGGGAACAGAAATTCCGATGGTAGCAATCAGCATCGCCCCGATATCACTGCTTGTCCCGCGACGAACGGCGGCTATAGTGCCCAGGGGCACACCGATCAGGATTGCAATCACAAGGCCAAGAAACCCAAGCTGGGCGGACACTGGCAACGCATTGCCTAAAATATCGTTGACTGTCCGATTAACATACTTGTATGAGACACCCAAATCACCGTGAGCTAGCCGTCCCATGTAGAGCAGGTACTGTTCGAGAACAGGCTTATCCAGATGATACTTAGCCTTAATGTTAGCCACTATCTCCGGTGGCAAATTCTTTTCTGCATCGAAGGGTCCGCCCGGCACAATGCGGACCATTACGAACGTAAGGGTCGCAACGATTAAGAGCACCGGTATAGACCAAAGCGCTCGCTTCAGTATCAGACTAAACATCGGTTCTAGCCTTTTGCAACAAGCCTTATTTTAGCCGTGATGTAAGCCCAAACTCCATTGACAACACTGCCATAGGCTAATCTGTCAGTCAAAGAAATCCACATTTGCATGTCTATCTCTTTTTACTGGGTATAAACATAACGGTGTCTGTAGGGCGTAAAGGATTTCGGGGATTCAAGGGTCAGTCATGGGATTTCTGGACAACTTCTTCAAGACCAAAGTAACTAATCCAGTGCTGATAAGCGCGATGGAGGCATACGCAAGTAATGCCTCGGAGGAAAATACTGTCGACCTTTGGCAAAAACTGATGAAGTCAAAGGTCCTCTTGGCAACCACAGAGGAAGGGCGGTCGAATTTTGGCAAAATCAAACAGATTCGCGACGCAATCAGTCTTCCTTTTACTACTCAAAACAGCGACAAAGGCGAAATACAATTTGCGGTCTTTACCGATAATGAGGCCTTAGAAAAGTTTTCCGATAGCACAGCCTGTGTGGCTTTGAATGGCGACCAGGTTTTGATCCTGGCTGCCGGCAAAGGTATCAACGCCCTGCTGCTCAATCCCGGAAGCTCGTCCCACCTGGAACTGCGCTGCTGGCAGCACACCGTATTTGTCGACAAGGCAAGCGATACAGGCAAACTTCATGCGTTGGCAACCAAGTTCACGCGTGCCGGATTGAACAACGATGCTGAAGGTGTATTGAAAGCAGCCATTAGCGTTGCGCAGAAAGATCCCGGACCGCAACACCCGGTCACAGCCGAGTTGAACCTTGAGCTTGCAAGGTCGATGCGCACTCAGGGCAAACTGACGGAAGCCGAATGGGTTTACCGCAGAGCGCTATCCATATACGAAATTTCCGGATCTCATGACCTCGATGTGGCAGGGACATCTGAAGCCCTCGCAACCTTATATATAGAGAACAAAAAAGCGGGTATGGCCACTCCTTTACTAACTCGCGCACTGGAAATTTATGAAAACGTTCCCGGTGGAAAGCCGGATTGCATAGGGCGGATTCTCTGCCAGCTGGCGGAAATAAAGCTTGACGAGAAGAATGGCACGGAAGCTGAGCAATATTACAAACGAGCGGCACTCACCCTTGAGGAAAAGAATCACCCGGACTTTGCCGCGGTAGTTAACAAACTGGGCGCGCTTTGCGAAATCGAACAGCGACCGAAGGATGCCTTAGCCAACTATCTCCGTACGCTCAGCGTTGCAGAAAATATGAAGCGCATGCGTCCGTTGGATATTGCCACAGCAGCCCATCGTGCCGGAGCGATACATACGGCAGCAAAGCAATTTTCGGAAGCCGAGCCGTTGATGAACAGAGCCATGGAAATTTATCAAAAAGAAGGCTCAACCTCGAATCTAGCCGCTATTGGTGCGCTTTTCAACGAGCTGGCTGAAGCAAAGGCACAGGCGGAGACCGATCGATTGGCCGAAGCAGACCAGCAAGCATCACGCCCGCGATATGGTGTGCCCGGGAAAAAACCTAGCGACCTCCCGCTGCTAGACATGTCTTCAATGAAGAACCAACCGCGGGCAACATATGCCAGCATATCGCCGACGGAAGAAAAAGTTAAAGAGCCGCTGGACTCGGAAGCCGAAGCACTGCAAAGAATGCGTGCTTTTCTAGACAACGTAGACCAACCTGAGTCGCGAAACGTCAATGAAGATTTGTCCGTCGAGGGAGGTGCCGAAGCTCACAACGAAGTTGAACCAGTAAATAGGGATTTTGAGTCACCAGTTCACAGCGACTTCGAATCTCCAGTTCGCAGCGATTTCGAATCGCCACCTCACAGCGACTTCGAATCTCCAGTTCGCAGCGATTTCGAATCACCACCTCACAGCGACTTCGAATCTCCAGTTCATCGGGATTTCGAGCCTCCGGTTGGAGCTGACCTGGAGACCGCCGCCAGCTCAGACTTCGAGCACAGGACAGAGTCAGATTTTGGGACCAAAGATCTCTTTGACCTGGAAGGTCAAGTTCACAACGATGACATTGCTGCTGTCCTCAACACAAGCGCTGAAGCCGTAACTCACACGGACCTTGAAGGTCTCTTTCACGAGACCGGCGAGCAGCCGGAACTTGGCGCGATTTTAGATGTCGACGCTCCGCCCAAAGCGCAGACAGAGTCAGCCGAAAGCTCATTACTTTCATTGCTGGAAGAAACTCTGGTCGATGACTCAGTCGGTGTGGACGAACTCTTCGCATCCACGAAAAGAAATGCCGCAGATGCAGCAGCTGCAGCAGCTGCAGCAACCGACGTGGGCGAGCTGATCGCCTCCTCCAAAAGAAACGCTGCGGCGGCAGCTGCTGCATGCACCGCCGCCGATTCTCTTTCGACCGCCATACCCGTTGTGCAAGAGATCGCGCCATCGCCAGGTGCCGACAGAAAGATTTTTGAAAAACCGGTAGACGCGGATATTTCTGCAGTCTTCAACAGCTCTATGATCGGCCCGATCACACGCGACGGTCGATACGATAAACCTCTTGCTGATAGGTCCACTGCAGAACCGCCTGCGGAAGCCGCTGTACCGGACGTATCTGAACAAAAGAAGAAAAATTTGTTTGATGCTTCGGTCGCAGGAGAGATTTCCTATATCTTCAACAAATCGATTCTTAATGAAATTGACAAAACGGAACGCTACGACAAACCAATCTCAGAACGTATCAAGCCATTCGTAGAAGAAGTAGAAGCTGCTGCAACTAAGGCTCAGGAAAGTGCTGATGAGTCAAGTGCGGTCTTTGATGATGCTGACCTGGAAAATTCTCTAACAGACGCTTTCAAGAATTTGCTTGCTGAGCCAGGCAAGAGTCCGGGCGCTGATCGATTCGATATTCCAATTTCCGAACGCGTAAAATCACCGCCTCCGGCCGCCGATCGTTTTGACATTCCGATCTCCGAACGCATAAAGTCGCCGCCGCCCCCACCTGCTCCGGTGGTGAGCCGAGAGCCCGTTCCAGCGCCAGCGCCTGCGCCTGCTGAACAGACGGCGGAAGAAAGCCTATTTTCGGATACGGAACTGGACGACTCGTTAACGGATGCTTTCAACAAATTGCTCGCCGATCCCAAAGTCGGTGCAGATAGATTTGACACACCAATTTCCGAGCGCGTAAAATCCGCTCCGGTTAACGAAGCCAAGGCAGAACAACCAGCCGTGCCAGTTGTAGAGCCAGTCTTAGACCAGGCTGCCGAAAACGCCTTATTCTCAGATGATGAACTGGACCACTCTCTGAACGATGCTTTCAACAGCTTGCTGGGCGAAAACAAAGTTGGCACAGGCGACCGATTTGACGTGCCAATTGCAGAACGGATGAAATCCGCGCCAGTCAATGAGCGATTTGATACGCCTATCGCCGAACGTAAAAAGGCAGCACCAGAACCGCAAGCGATACTAGAACCAGAATCAGTTGATTCCGAAAACTTGGAAGGATCGCTCAACGATGCTTTCGCTAACATTTTTTCTGAATCGAAGACAGCAGACGATCGCTTCGACAAGCCGATCGCAGAGCGAAACTTAGCACCGAATACGGTGGCAGCACAAAATTCTGCTACTGAAGCAGAGCCTATCCCAGTCGTCAAAATAGAAGAAAGCGATCTGGCCGCGGCAAAAACACCAGAAGAATTGATCAGGTTGCTGGAACTAGCGCTAAAAGCGGATCCTGACAACGGTGATTTGTGGTTGCGCAAGGGAACAGCATTAGTTCAACAACAAAAGCTGGATGAAGCAATCAAAGTTTTCGACAAAGTAACCACGATGTGCCCGAACGACATCAAAGCTTGGTATTGCAAAGGCTCTTCATTGCATTTGAAAAATTGCTTCGAAGACGCTTTATACTGCTTCAACCACGTGCTGAATCTCGACAAGGACAACAACAAAGCAATGCTGCGAAAAGCGGAGTGCCTGCTGAAGCTAGGGCGCTCGGATCAGGGGATGGCAATATACGACAGGTTGCTAATCGTCCAACCTAAGTTCATTGCAGGCTGGTCCAGCAAAGCGCGCGCCCTGCTCCAACAGAGAAAGCTTGATGAAGCCTTGGCTTGCTACGAGCAGGTCCTGGCCATAGACCCCAACAACGAAGACGCTACACGAGCGCGAAATCTGATTGCCACCAAAATGGGTGTCACGGCAGCTAACTAATCTAAGATCTCCACGTTCTGAAAAAACTGAAGGTCTAAGGGATTCATTGCTATGCCCTTGACCCAAGGCTTGATCATGATGTTTTGCGTGGCAGAAAACACTGGTGAAATGGGGGCTTCAACCACACACAATAATTGGTCCGCTTGAGCGTAAAGGCGGTATCGTTTCTGTTGATCTTGCTCACCTTCTGCCTCTTCAATCAAGCGATCGTAAGTGGCGTTTTTCCATCTCGTATTGTTATTGCCGTTGCTGCTCGTGAACAAATTTCCGAATGTCTCAGGGTCGGGGAAATCAGCTCCCCATGTGCCACGAAACATCACTGGTGGGTCCAGATTCAAAGTCTGAAGATAGACCTTCCATTCCATGTTTTGAAGCCTTACAGAAACGCCCAGGTTGCGCTTCAATTGATCCTGAACCGCCTCAACAATCAAGCGAACATCATCGCGATTAGGATACAAGAACTCAACTGGTGGCAGCCCTTTGCCATTCGGGTAGCCGGCCTCGGCAAGCAATCGCCGCGCTTCCGCCACGTCGAACTTAACTGAGCTGGAAGGATCATAGCCCGGCAACGCCGGCGGAATCCACGTGTACAAAGGCATTTCACCGCGTCTCAATATTTTCGGAAAAATGGTGCGGTCCACTGCTTTAGAAAAAGCCAGCCGAATCCGTCGATCTGTGAATGGAGCTTTCGTTACGTTGAATCCCAAGTAAGTGTTTCGCAACAGCGGAAAGTTGTGGTACTCCGGTGAGTTACGGAAGCGCTCTAAATCAGGGGTTGAAATGCTGCGGTTATCTATATAGTCAAGTTCGTGATTCTCGTACAGAGCAAACGCGGTTGATTGCTCCGGCACCATAAACATCCTGATGTGCTTGAGCTTCGGCTCGCCGTGCACAAACTGCGGATTTGCTCCCAGCTCCATCTTGTATTCGTGCTGCCAGAACTTGAGGCTGAAGGGACCGTTGGTGACAATATTTTCCGCCTCGGTCCAGCGGTCGCCATGCTTTTCCACCACATCCTTGCGCATCGGATACGTCGGGGCGCAGGCAGTCAATTAGATGAAGTAGGCCGCTGGTCGTTTTAGCCGCACTTCAAATGTCTGCTCATCCAACACCTTGAAACCAAGTTTCGTTGGGTCGCTTATCTTCTTAGTGTTGTATTCCTTGGCATTAACCACGTCATACAAAAATGATGCGTACTCAGCGCCCGTAGCAGGATTCAAAAGCCGTTCCCAGGCATAGTAGAAATCACTTGCCAACACCGGTTTTCCATCCGTCCAGCGGGCACTGGGGTTCAAATGGAAGACGTAGCGCTTGCCGTCGTCCAATACGTCCCACTTGGATGCCACACCAGGAACGCAAGTCAGCTTGTCTGTGTACTGGGACAAGCCGATCATTATGTTGCAAATCACATCAAAGGACGTGGAGTCCGTGCTTCGATGCCAATCCAGACTCGGCGGTTCAGTGCCGAGATTGATGCGCAGCGTGTCCTTGACCGGCCCGCCAGCGACTGAGCCGCAGCCAGTGATCGCCATAACCGCCGCAATGAGAACTGAGCCGATCGTCGCTAAAGCTGTACTTGAAAGCCTTTTATTCATAATGCCTTAAGAAAGTGCCTCAGCACATTCTCTCAAAGAGGACGACCGCAGGCCTTTTATTTCGTTTGTTTGAACTAGTGTGCGCGGGAATTTGACAGCGCTTGAAGGGACTATGTAGAATGCTGCATTGACACCTGGCAAGGGGTCTTTTTTTTCTGTTTCTTTTGAGCGGTGCTCTAAGGACAGCAGAGACCCAGAGGTTTAATAGCATGGCGAAGAAAGACGACCGTATCATCATCACTTTGGCTTGTGGCGAATGCAAACGCCGCAATTACACAAGTATGAAGAATAAGAAAAACGATCCAGACAGGCTCAATATCGCGAAATATTGCCGCTGGTGCAAAAAACACGTTGAGCACAAAGAAACCAAGAAATAAAATTGCATAGGGCGAGGGCGCACAAGCTCCCTCGAAAGCCTGGGTGCACGACGTCCAGCCAACGAGCGAGACTGTTGATAACCAGCATGCGCCCTTAGTTTAATGGTAAAACTATGGTCTCCAAAACCATCATTGAGGGTTCGACTCCTTCAGGGCGCGAGTTTTACCGAACCTGCGACACGAAACGGCGCTAGCCAGAGAAGAAGCAAAAGTGGAAGTTAAGGATGACAACAGCGCCGATGCACCGAGGGATGTAACCTCGGCTCAAACGCATGCGCAAAAAAATCCCAACAAAGCTGAAGCTCCGCCGACGGCGCAACCGGCTGGCAGCAAGAAGCGCGATGGTGAGCCGACAGGCATTCTCAAGACCCTTGTAGAGCTACAACAGTTCCTCAACGAGACTGTTGTCGAGTTCCGCAAAATCAGTTGGCCCACACGCACCCAAGTAATCAAAGAGACATGGAGCGTTCTTGTCTTAGTGACCGCGCTTACCTTAGCTGTCCTGGCATTTGATTTTGCAATTGCCAGAGTAGTGTTTGAACCATTAGACAAGTACGCGAAAAAGACTGGTGGTGGTGTAGGCGGCAGCCAGACCCAAACTTGGGGACCACTACAAGCTGAACCTGGTGCACCGGTGGATCAACCAGGTGTGCCTGGTAACGCATTGCCAGTTCCGCAGACCTTGCCTCCAAATTCTAACGGTCCATCCGGACAGCCTTCCCCGGCTCCAACGGGTGCACCGGCACCGACCAATCCGCCAGCACCATCTGGTGGTACCCCCACAACCACCCCTGCACAACCACAGAGTGGAAATTAAGGTAGAGAGAACCAAACTTTTATGGCGTTTATCAAGAGTGACGGAATCAGGCGTTGGTACGCGGTTCAAACAGCTTCAGGGCACGAGAACAAAGTAAAAGAACACATCGAAAAGCGCATCGTAACGATGGGCGCTCAAGACAAAATATTCGGTGTCATCGTCCCAGAGAAGATGGTGACCAAAGTCAAAGACGGTAAGCGTCTTGAGAAGAAAGAACGCGAGTATCCCGGATACGTTTTCGTGGAAATGATTTTGGATGATGATTCCTGGCGCGTTGTACGCGAAGCACCAGGCGTCACAAAGTACGTCGGAGCCGGCAAGAAGCCGATTCCGGTGCAGGATTCAGAAATTCGAAAGATTCTTCGCCGTCAAATGGCTGTTGTCGGAGTCAAAGGCACGAAGAAGGCTGTCATCGACGTTAAAGTCGGAGATTATGTTCGTATCACCGGCGGACCGTTCGCCGACTTCACTGGCGAAGTTACAGAAGTCAACCTTGAGCGCGAGCGCATAAAGGCGTCAGTCATTATCTTCGGGCGCGCTACGCCAGTTGAACTTGAGTTCAACCAAGTTATAAAAGTGTAAATAGGTAGGCCGAAACACTCAGCCTGTCATAAGATCACTCATTCGGACATCAAAAGGATATAGAGCCGTGAAAAAGGTAGTTGGAAAGATCAAATTAGCTCTCCAAGCTGGTAAGGCAAACCCTGCGCCACCTGTTGGACCAGCTCTTGGTCAACACGGCGTTAACATCATGCAATTTTGCAAGGAATACAACGCCAAGACCCAAGATAAAATGGGCTTTATTATTCCTGTTGAGATTACTGTTTTCGAAGACAGATCGTTTGAATTCATTCTCAAAACCCCACCAGCCTCAGTTCTATTACTGAAGGCCGTCGGCGTTGAGAAAGGTTCAGCAACTCCCAACAAAACTAAAATAGGCACAATCACCCGCGCGCAAGTGCGTGAGATTGCCCAAACAAAAATGCCTGACTTAAACGCCACATCGCTAGAAGCAGCTGAAAGCATGGTTATTGGCACAGCCCGTAACATGGGCATTTCGGTAGCCGAGTAGTTCGCACCAACCGTACCAATGCTGCCGCCCAGCGCGAGCAGTTGTTGGGAGACTCCAAGGGCCCAGCTAAAACTGTGTCCATCATCTGAGGATTCGTTATGCCCACGCTTACAAAAAGACGGACACAATTAAAAGATATCCGCGAACAAAACCGCGTTCTTATGACGGCAGAAGATGCCCTAAAGCTTTTAAAAGACTCCAAAAAGTCGAAGTTCGATGAAACAGTCGAAGTCCACTTCAAACTTGGAATCAACCCTAAGATGAACGACCAACAAGTTCGTTCCACCGTAAGCCTCCCTGGCGGTACCGGCAAAGACGTTCGCGTCGCTGTTGTTGCCAAAGGTGAGAAAGTTACGGAAGCGAAGGACGCAGGCGCTGATCACTACGGCTCGGAAGACCTTGTCGCTAAAATTGGCGAAGGTTTCTTAGATTTCGACAAGCTAGTTGCTACTCCGGACGCCATGTTGATGCTGTCCAAAATGGGTAAGTTGCTTGGACCCCGTGGATTGATGCCAAACCCGAAAGACGGAACAGTAACCACCGACATTGCTAAAGCTGTCAAAGAGCTCAAAGCAGGTAAGGTTTCCTTCCGCGCCGAAAAAGATGGCGGCGTAGTGCAATTGCCAATCGGTAAGATGTCCTTCACCGACGATCGCATTTTGAAAAACCTTGCTGCCGTTTATGAGCAGATCGTTAAAGTAAAACCACCAGCCGTCAAAGGTGTGTACATCCGCTCGATCTACCTCAGTTCCACAATGGGACCAGGACTCAGATTGGATCCGAGCCGCATGCAAGAACTGCACAAATATTTGACTGCATAATTCAGTCAACAAAATAAAAATGAAGGGTTGGAGAGTCACTCCGACCCTTCGTTTTTATTTTGTCCGCAGAATGAGCCCGAGTACATGCCACCACATACAGTGACTGAAGAATTTCAGACCAGTCCTCGACGCAAAGCTTCGACAGCCGCCTGAGTTCGATGACCTGCTCCCAATTTCAATAGGATGTTCCGTACATGAGCTTTTGCAGTTGGCAATGAGATGTTCAGCGAATTCGCGATGGCTTGGTTCTGTTGACCCTGCACGATCAACTTGAGCACTTCGGACTCTCTGCCAGTTAAGTAAATGCTGTCATCAATTGAACCAGATTGAATCGATGCGCCGCCCGCCTCGGCTTTCTCTAGTGGCGAGGCAAGACGAGTTTGCTGCGAAAGGCCAAACTCATCAATCAACTGCCAGGCAACCTGGGAATCAACCCAGATATCACCCTGGCTGACGCCGACGATTGCCGACATCAACCGATCGGGACTGATATCCCTGAGACAGCAGGCATTTGCGCCGGCATCAATGGCTTGCACCATCAAAGCACAGTTGGAATCAGACATTAAAACGATGATGCCCGCTTCGGGATTCAGGGCTCGAACTCTACGGCAGGCTTCCACCCAGGCCGCGCCAGCCTCGCCGTTCAGAAGGAAAACGTCAGCAGGCGGGTCGTCAGGAGCGGCCCGTACACCGGATTCCGTTTCCGCGTGACCAACAACGACAAAGCCGGGAACGTCGGAAAAAACGCTTGCTAGACCCAGGCGTACCAGGTGATGCTGCGCAATTATGGATACTCGAATCGGCGCTCGTCGCCTTGTGCTGCTCGCTTTTTCGTGCATTCCGCTACTTCCGCCGACCATCTTTCCGTTTAATCTCTTCTCTTTCGCCTATCTGTACTTCTTTTATCGATTGCTTAGTTTCATCGAGCAGCTGGGCTCTTTCCGTGCGGGCCATCACGTTTTCATTCTTCGTGATGATGTCTGGGACTCGATCTTCTAGATCCCGTGATTCGGCGATTTGTTCGCGCTGTCCAATGTTATTCAAATGCAAGTTACACAGATCCAGCATCACGGCCGCTAAGTTCCGCCGCAGCTCAACTACCCGTTCTTCCACATTATCGGACCATTCATGGTGTTCCATCGCTTCCCGGAGACGGTAAAGCTCTTCGCGTTGTTTTTGTACATCGATCCGTCGTGCTTGATTTTGTTTCCTCGCTCCGCCTGCAAGACAGCGCTCAATAATTCGCAGCATCTCAGCATCGGGATCTTGAGTGACGTTGTATTCATGTTGGTCGAGGTACATCCAGGCGCCAAGCGCCTTACTGGCAACAGATATGCTCTCATGCATAGTGCGCGTAAGGGGCGTATCTCTAACACAGAAGCAGATCACGAGTTGGTGCCCAATTTTTTTACTTGCATGGATAGCAGCAAGCAACTCAAACATTCTTGATTCGTCGAAGTGCACAGCTATCATGACTAAGTCGAATGTTTGCTCCTCGAGCTTCGTCTTGGCTTCGGCCATGTCGGTGACAATAGCTAATTCGTGCCGCGAAGCTAAGATGGCTTCCATGGTGACAGCATCAGCAGGCGTAGCAGCGATCAAAATGTTAGGCATCGTTCGCCCTCACCGAGCGTTATGTAATCCAAATCGAGCCCCAGAGGTCAGTTGCGAACGAACCGTCGCGAATTCCTTCTTGAGCGAGGCAAACGCGAGCACGCACAGCCTCCAGTCGTTTGCACAAAGCTGGTTCGTAACTTTAATGACTTGTGCGCCATCGGCTTTCTTAGACCATCTTAGATTCAATTGTGCCGACGCATACGAAACTCTGGACAAGGGAATATAGAACTATCTGTATAAATGAGCCTACACCGGGTCTGCAGGATAATTAACTGGACTTTGGCAAAAGTCTGCAAGTAACGATGTCATGCTGGCCTTTTCCGAGGACTGATGCTATCTTAGCCTGATCCCCTAACGGAGATGGCTT
>JADYXS010000160.1 GCA_021772155.1 Candidatus Obscuribacter sp. | reverse complement strand
GATAAATGCCAGTTTGCGGTTTTCGAATTGTTCAAAAAACTCGTCCCAGGTGAGTGGCTGCTGTGTGCCCGGAGCGTCTAACCCGCCGGTCAAACTGCCGCGGTGCCTGTCGCCACGAACTGAGCCTGCGATCCGGTCCGAATTTAGGCTGTAGTCGATTCGCACTACTCCGAGGTCACCATCAAGCGTACGTATGGCCGCTGGGCGGCCACCGTGGGACTCTACCCAAAGTTTGATTTCTTCGTGATCAGTTGTTTTTCGAAATGGCATCGGAACACCTCAGGGCGTCTTCCCTGGGTGGACGTTATGTGCTGTTTGGAGTTCCTAAATGGCGCAGCAGGAATGGCAGTTCTGGCCACATTTGTCGCCAGCTGGGGTAGGAAACCTAAATCAGATGCGGCCGTCCAACCCACTGACGATTGAGGAAGTTTCTATGACTTATCAAAAGGGCGAATTGCCGGCTGACGACCAACGTGAGGCCACTCAGGCTCAGCATTACTTCAATGCGGACGAAGAAAGGCTTGGTGACCCTATAGTGGATTATTCGATCAAGGAACCCGACGTCCGCTGGTCGGAGGGCGTCGAAGACGAGGAGAACCTTGAGTTGGCGGACGCTGATCAAGAAGACGCGCTGAGCGAACACACGGCTTTACCTGAAATGTTGCCGATAGACCTGGTCGAAAGTCCAACACCTGAGCAGTTAGATGGGAAATCATCTCAACGCTATCTAACCGAATGATTGTGCTGGAACATGGAAAGCCATTTGGTGTGCTTGCGTCTTTGGTTAGGTGAAAGCGCGGGGTTTATCTTTTGCGATTAATCTCAGCAAAGCGAGCGGCTATCGGCTCGCTGAGATATTGGTTGGCTGCGCGTTTCATTGATGTAAGCAGAGCTCTGACAGGATCCGTGTCCGCGACGGCGGTGTCTTCTGCTACAGGGGCGGAACCGTTTACGCGAGTCGGCCTCAGTAGATGCGCGGTTAGCGCCTGGTGATAGCTTTGATACGGCCTTTCTTTCGGGGAAGGCTTTTCGTAGTCATATAGCTGTTTGAAATTGTCGGAATCGACATCTTGCATAGGGTACCTCGCAGTCCTGACTGGATCACTGCAATTAAGCGGGTTTTAGGGCGAACGAAAGACAGATAGTAAGGTGGGGCCCTAGGAACAGATCAATAATAGCGGTTGTCAACAAAAAGTCTGCTAGGTAGAATACATTTTCTCTGGCAAAGTGCAAACAGTTGATTAATTGCTCTTTCTCGAGACTGCCCGCTTGCCTCTTTTGCTAATCTGCAAGCAGGTTGGTCGGGGAGGCGTGAGATGCTAGTTGTTCAGAATTTTGTGTCTCTCTTTATCTCCGTAACCGTTGCAGTTTCTGCATATGCTGTCTTTTGGGCATGCTGGTATAGGTTTCCTTCTGAGCCCGTGAAAGTGATTGATTTGCGAACAGGCACTAGCAGACCGAGTCGTTGCGTCTCGTTCTGTTCAAGTCTGGCAAATAACCCGCATGGTTTTCCTGGGCATTGTTATGTTGCCTGGAGCGCCGCACCGCCAACGAATTTCGCCGATGTCGAGTCCATTGGCTTCGTCCCCGAATTTTCAAAGGACCAGCTTCCTTCAATGTGGCGCGATGTGCCCGGTGTCGTCATTCCACATGCCGCGCTGGGGAATCTGCGCAATCTCAATACTCTTTCTGTTTTGATAGACGAAACGCAATTCGAACAATTGCACAATGAGTGCTTGTCTGGCACGCGAAAGCGCTTTCGTGTCGGACAAAGCGATTGCGTGCAGTACACCCACCAAATTGCGAACAGCCTTGGATTAAGTACACCGAATCCGTCGTACAAATTTCCCCAAGACTACATTCGCCGACTCAAACAACTGAACAACTGATGGCCAGATTCAGTGTTAATTGGGACGAGTAGCAACTGAACGAACCGTGGCGGTAAGGGTAGAAAGCCGCGGCAATCCCTGTTTCGTGATATCCACGATTTAGTCATTTCGGCCGGTTAGACTCGTATGGATTCCAATTTTATGCTGGACAGATTACATGAAACGCCAGGACCTAATGCAGAAATACCGCGGCATTCCGCTGTTTGCCTGGATTCAGTTAGGATGCGGGTTTGTGTGGGCGCTTCCCCTCTGCTTTCTTCCGGCGACTGGCTGGCATATGCCAGTAGATACTGTATCGCGGCATCACTGTAACGAAGTACTCATCGCGTATTTAGGGATCTTGGTCCTTATTCATGTAGGACTTAAACTTCTGGCCGGTCCAGATCCTAGCGACATTGGTCATGACTGGAAGTCAGGCGAGACAGTTATTAGCGGTTCCAGCCTCCGAGAATGGGGGCTGATTGGAATTCCCTGTTTGATCGGATTTTTCCTGGCGCTGTGGATGCAGAACGGGAGGGGCTTGTCCCCTCCCGTTCTACATTGTTCGAAAGGGATACCAGATTAGTAGACGCGCACTGGAGTGCCAGTGACCTTCTTAGTCTTGGCTTGTGTCTTAACTGGTTCGCGCCCGAACGATACGCCGAGGCTCTCGAAGAGCGCAACATCTGCAGGATCAACCAACCTTTGAACAATGGCGTCTTTCACATCCATGTACTCGATGGTGCCACCGCGATAGGAAACGACTGTGACGCCGACTGTGCCGGCTGTGACCAGTTCTACTGCAGCTGATCCAACTTCAAGTCCGAAGTTGGAATCTAGTGAAGATGAAAACCCGCAGCGAACCAGGTGGCTCGGACGAATTTCGCGCACTTCCGGAATCTCATAAACACCATCAACAAACTGTCCGGTGCGCTTCATAAACGCTTTGATTTCTGGATCGGCTTTCACTCGATCTTCCAGCTGTTTTACGACGTATCGGCCAGCTCCCATAAGCTTCCGGTGACCGAAAGAATCCGGCTCACCGGTCATATCAACCAATTCGCCACCGGAAGCGTCCCTTAAACCTTCTGCAACGACGACGATTGCAGTACCGGCAAGGACATCACTTTGCTCGACTCGGCGAATGAATGCTTCTTTGATGTGCTTGTACAAAACGTCGAAGTTTACAGGGATTTCTGGAATCAGCACTGCATCAGCATCTGCCGCTACTCCGCCACGGAATGCTGTGTGTCCGGCGTAACGACCGAACACTTCCACAACGATGATTCTGTTGTGTGTTCTTCCTGTCGTTCGCAGATCACGGAGTTGTTCGGTGATTCTATTGATAGTCGAATCGCCACCTACGCTGTACGGCATGAGGTCCAGATCCATTGTCTTCGGCGCATGAACACAAGGAATGCCTTGGGAAGCAAGATCTGCCACCACACTTCCGGTATCATCACCACCTGCAATAACCAACGCGTCGATTTGGAATTTTTTCAAGCCTTCCTTTATTCGCGCATATCTGTTTTCGTCTTTGATCTTGGAAATTTTTACGCGGGAGTTACCGGCTTCGCTACCGGCGATAAATACTTCGATTTCTTCGATGCGCTCTTTGGTGAGCTTGGTCAGCGCTTTCAGGTCGACTAGATTGTAAAGTCCAGCGTAGCCGTTCGGGATGATGTAAGCAGTCATACCCTTTGCCAGGCAAGTGAGGGCTGCCCCCTTGATGACGCCATTCAAGCCGCCGCAGTCGCCACCTGAAGTTATGATTCCAATATTTCGCATGTTTGTTTAGTCTTCCCGCAAGGACAGTCCCAGTGTCTTATCATGCGCTGGATGCTAAGAAGCGTGGAGTTCTAGCAACTGAGAAAAAACTTTGGGATCAGTTGCAGTAAAGGTCGTGAGCGCGGGATTTGTCGTTGGTTGTAAGTCCGTTCTCAGTGTTGCTTGCGTAGTACATAACGTCGGCTGGATTCGAGCTGTGCGAAAGTCCTATTGCGTGCCCGATCTCATGCAAGCATGTATCGTAAAACGACTTGTCATCGACCGAGTTGTCCTCGTTCAGCAGCAGGTACACGGTCGCTTGATCATCTCCGGCGCTGTTTTTGCCCTGGTGCGTTTCTCCGCTGGCAAATGAATGGTGTAATTTCGATTTGTCATTGGTCCATTGGCAAACGAGCCCGGCGTCCGCAGGATTGGTCACCGTCACAAACCTCAAGCGATGATTTGTAGCCGCTGCCCATTCGGTGCAAGCGCGCTGCACATATGGTCTGTACTTACCGTCCAGGACGGAACCGACGGGCAAGCAAACTTTCAGAGGCATTTGCACACTCTTGTAACTGGCGTTGTCACTGGATTTACCGCCCTGTTGTCGGGCTTTCTCGTTGCTTCTGGTTTGCGCAAAATCTGTGCCGTAGTACGCAATTTCGTCCTTGATAGTCTTGATGTCCGATGCTTTTGGAAACATGGTCACATACAGGTTGCGTGATGCTTGCAGGCCTTCGAGATCGCCCGATTTACCTTGTGCCCACATCAAGTAATGCAGTTGCTGCGGATCGTTGGGCAACAGTGCTGTAGACTTGTTGTATTCTTGAATCGCCGCTTTGTACTGTTTTGCCTGACCTAGCCAGTAACCAAGTTCCGAGTGTAATTGACCATCGTTTGGTTTACTGGCAAGGAGGATGCGCAATTGCGCGATGCGGCTCTCGATAGCTGGTTGGTCTTTTGTTGTCGCACCCGATTTTGACGTGGATGGTGCTGCCAGTGATTCGGAAGACATGCTTTCTGTCAGCTCTTCGGAAAGCTGTTTTGCCTGAGATGGAAAACGCTTTCGTATTTCGCTCAGTGCCCATAATGCATTCTTGTTGGCCTTACACTCGACGTAAGTTCTCGCAAGCGCTCGCCAATAATCAAACTCTGAAGGTTCGAGCGCTACTGCTTTACGATAGGCATTACAAGCGTCCTGCGATCGTCTCAATCGTGAAAATGAAACTCCGAGATTGTATTGCGTGTTTCCGTCGTTTGGATTGAGAGCAGCAGATTGCCAAAGCAGTTCAGCTGCCTTCTGAGGATTTTTCTCGATCAGAGTGTAGGCTCGCTCGCTCAGCTGGTAAGCCCTCGCCATGGCATCGTCGTCTGCTGATGCCGCGGTCATGGATAGGCTGAGTGCAGCCAACATGAGTGTCGATTGATATTGAAGTCTATTCAATGTTTGAACCATTCCCGCAACAGTGGTGCCTGAGGAAGAAAACGTTGTTCCAAGTTAGAACGAGTGCAATTAGCTGTTGCCCCAGCGCGGTTCGGATGGCTTGAATCCCTTATTTACCGGATCGGTCAGCGCAACTTCTTTGTCCCATTTGAGGTAGGCATAAAGACGGACAAGCAATGGCATGATCATCATTTGCCAGTAAGAAGCCGACATGGATAATATCGCATCGATGGTTCCGCTAACGCCTACTTTCGTTGCACCTTCTGGAAGACCATCCACTGCTGTGTAGGCGCACGCCGAGATTACAAGGATTCCCAATAATATTAAAACCGGACCGCCAAATGCGTATCGAAATGCGCGCCAGTATTGTCCCTTGACCAATAATTCACTGCGTTTCAAGCAAGCCATAGGTTCGCTATTTTCCAAAGCAGCAACGACAATCGCTAAAGAGCAACGCACGCCCCACCAGAAGGCAGGCACTATGAGAAGCAATGCCCAACACAGTACGCCCATGCCATAAATGATGCTCACGCCAACCATCTTCGCTTCTGCAGCCTTGAATTGAGCGGGTTCGAACGTTGGGTCCTCCGCGTTTAGCTTTGCCCAGACTTTTCGAATAACGCCGTAAGAGATGTATACGACCGCGATCTCTTCCGCGATCAAAATACCTGGCACCTTCAAACCAGTCGAGTCCACCAAACAGAGCACCATCAAAATGAGGGCAGGGATTGGATTTGCTTTCACGCCACATGCCACTTCGCCCATGGCCGCTCTTGCATCAGCCCAAAAGCTGAGCTCAAGCCTTCCGTCGGCATAAACCGGTTTTCTCCACTCGGACATACGCGTCCCTCCGCAGTGATCGAGTTTTGCCCAGTTTTGACGTCTGGCACCCGGTGTCTGTGGATATTTACTTTCTCTTGACCGATGGGCAAGTCGGTAGTACCATACAAAGGTATTGTAGTTGTGTTCGCATAGTGCGCACTGGGTATTCACCAACTTTCAGTCAGTCCGTCGATCAAGCATCGAGAGACATTATTTCAAATGGCTGCTGTTCTAGCAGCCGTGCACCGCTGCGTGGAATGAAACGAATCCAGATAGCCGCTCGGGAATTTGCAGTACCGGTGCCCCGCAGCGGGAGCATCGAACTTCATTCCGGCTACGACCTGCTTCCCAATTCTGCTGACGAGGTACATCGCAATATCCAGCGGCAACGCGCGTCATCCATGTCTTCTTACAAAACGGAGGTGAAGCTTAGTCACTCATTTGAGCGGAGCGGATACACATTTGTTGTATCGGGTCGCGCTGACGGCATTATTGAATCTGCTAAAAGTCCGCCGTTTATCGAAGAGATCAAAACGACCTTTGACTCGAAAGAGTTGCATAAGAAGCTCGCTAGTAATAATGAACACCCTTACTGTCTCCAGCTTTTGACGTATGGATACATCTACTCGCTTCAGAACGCGGTGATACCAGCGCTTGGATTTCATATCGCGTCTTACGCGTGGGATAGCACTTTCAGTCTTTCGTTGCAGCTTGATGTTGCTGCCTATGAGAAGTGGCTGGAACGCCGCTTGGACGAACTTGCTCGAGAAGCTGAGTATCGGGAAAATCAGCGCGTAAGACGAAAGAAAGTTGGTGCGGAAATGGTTTTTCCATTTAAAAAGCCGCGCAGTAAACAGATTGATTTGATTGACACTATCGAGAGAAGTTTGCTTTCCGGTGAAAACTTGATCTTGCAGGCACCGACCGGATTAGGTAAAACTGCTGGTGTCATGTTCCCCAGCTTGCGGGAAGCCCTTAGTCGTGGACAAAGGCTTGTCTATGTAACTCCGAAGAATAGTCAACACAAGGTTGCGCAAGATTCGGTTCGCCGCATTCAGTCCGATGGATCAGATTTGCATGCTCTCACTTTGACTGCTAAAAGTAAGTTGTGCTTTAAAGGCGAGCCGGTCTGCAATCCGGAGCACTGCGAATTTGCGCTCGATTACTATAGCAAGGTTGCGGAACACGACCTTGTTCAAATGGCTTCTTCTGAGCCGAACATGAATGCCGAGTTATTCCTAAAGCTCGGTGAACAGTATGAAGTCTGTCCTTTTGAATTGTCGGTAGATTGCATCCAACGTGCCGATATTGTCATAGGAGACTACAACTATGTCTTTGCACCGCGCGGGCTGATTGGTAGGTTGACTGGCTATGGATTTGGCGACAATGAAAAGCCGAACCTGGTCATCGATGAAGCACACAACTTGCCTGCACGAGCTGCCGACTACTACTCGCCGACAGTTGGCACGTGGCATTTTGCTGCTTGCAAAGTTCGCCTCGACAGCATGCCGCTGGATGTGAAATCGGAAGGCTTTGCGTTGTTGAATCTTTGCCTGGCTGCAATTAAAAAACACGAGCCACGAAGCGGTTCCAGCCAAGCCAAAATTGAGCTGGATTTGTCCGCATTTCAGTCTGTCGACGAGCGCATGACCGCCTACATGAGCATGTATTTGCAGGCAACACCAAATCCCAAAAGCGGCGATCCGATCATCGCGCTGTCTCGGGAATGGTCTGAATTCACCGCTCTGGCCGGTTCACCGGGCGACAACTGTTTCGCTACGTTTAAACGCGATCAAAATCAAAGTGCGGTGAAAATTACCTGTTGTGATGCGTCCGAGCAACTAAAAGATTGCCTGAAAGAATTCGAACATACCATTGCGTTTTCCGCCACGCTAAAGCCTTTCGAGTACTACCGTCATCTCTGTGGGTTCACTGCGGACAAAGTTCAATCGGTAGAATTCTCATCACCATTTCCGACAACAAATCGCAAGTTGATCGTAATACCTCAGGTGTCAACCAAGTACACCGACCGCGATCGCAACTATCCAAAGATTGCCGAGGCCATTCAACGAATTGTATCTATTCGTCCGGGCAACTATTTTGTATTCTTTCCAAGTTTTGCCTTTCTTCGGAATGTCTTCGACCGAGTGCAATTGCCGAACTGTGCGATATTACAGCAACAGCCGTCGATGAGCGCTGCGGACGTGGAAAAGTTCATGGACGCTTTGCGCATCAACCAACGTCCGACTGTAATCTTTGCTGTACAAGGCGGAGTCTTTTCCGAAGGTGTGGACTATCCAGGCGATATGTTGATCGGGGCAATCATTGTCGGCCCTGCATTGCCCGGTTACGACATAGAGAGGGAACTATTGCGCGAGTATTACGAACGCAAATTTGGACAAGGCTTCGACTATGCCTATACGTATCCGGCGATGGCACGCGTGATTCAAGCGGCTGGACGTGTTATTCGTTCGGAAAGCGATCGCGGTCTAATTGTTCTTATGGACAGGCGATTTACTGCTCCAGCTTATGCCGCGACGATGCCGTCCGATTGGTATCAAAATACCGTTAGTGAGCTGGTCTCAGTTAAAATTGTCCAAGACATCACTCAGTTTTGGACCGAAGGCGACGCCGATTGAAACTTCTTGACTCACGGATGCTGTTTCTGGACTTGCAAACCACAGGTGCATCGCCAGGTACAGGTGCGCCTTTGGAAATCGCCTGGACACTCGGGTGCGCTCTAGAACAGCAGCACTCTGCGGTGACCAAACACCTGTTGAAACAGCCCGGCGATGCGCTTATTCCTAAACGGATTCAGTCTATTACAGGAATCAGCGATCAGGACATGGCGCAGGCCGTTGCCTGGGACGATGTCGAGGTGCAGCTGCGTTCTTCATTGCTGGAATCGCATGTGTCGGCGTTTGTGATTCATTATGCTCAATTCGAACGACCCTTCCTGACTATGTTGTTGTCCAAAAGTGATACCACGTGGGAGACAATTTGCACGCACCAGATCGCTCGGCGCCTATTTCCAAACTTACCGTCAAGGGGAATCCGAGGGCTTGCCGGTTATTTCGGATTTCCTCTGGATGAGTGTAAGCGAGCCGAAACTCATGCCACTGCAACCTTTGCGATCTGGAAGCACCTTTGCCAGTTGCTCGCTGAAAAAGGTGTGACCACTCAAGCGGAATTGGCTAATTGGCTGGTGGAGTCACCTGCGCTCAGGCGGACGGCATACGAATATCCATTGGATCGTGGTCTCCGCTTGTCGCTGCCTGACTGTCCGGGCATCTATAAAATGATGTCGCGACGTGGTGACGTGCTTTACGTGGGTAAAGCAACATCTTTGAAAGATCGCGTAAACAGCTACTTTCGAGGGCGCAAGAATCGTGATCCTCGGAAATTGGAGATGTTGACTCAGGCGTGGGACATAAAAGTTGAACCGTGTCCGACAGTTTTGGAAGCTTGCTTGCTGGAAGTCCAAGAGATAAAGCGGCTGTCTCCACCGTATAACATTGCTATGAATACTGGACTGCGTCCGCTGCTTTTCTATTCGGTGAACTTTACGTCGCAATCGAACGAGCAATCGATGTTGCATCCGATCGGTCCTTTTCGCAACGAGTTCGTCATGGATTCGTTCATTTGCTTGATGGAATCATTGTTAGCCGAGCAATGGAGTCCGATTATTTTCTTTGAAGAACTAACAGTTGAGCTGCTTGAGGAAGGGTTCCAAGTGTTCCTTCTACGAAATGCTGTGGAGAGAAGGCAATTGTTGAATCCACGCAGCCTACTTGCACTGGGGGCATGGTTGTATCGACGTCGGTGCAACTTCGATGTCATTGAAGAGGAAATAGACCACAGCTGCTGTAGCGCGGTAGTCTGTGAACACGATAGTGCCGGTCGAATTCATTCTGGTAACGGTGGCGCCTGCCCCCTCCCCTACCAGCCACCATCGCTGGAGGAAATTGCGCTAACAGTGGAGGACGTCGCAGGCAAGTTCGAGCGCCTCCTTATACGCGCAGCTTCTGCTTATCGTCTGACAAAGAGGCTGACCCGGCTCCTAAACTCCACAATTACATTTCAAGAAAATTCCGTAGAACGAGTTTTGACTGTCGTTCATGGTGCCTTGCGAGAAATTGACCCTGCATCGACCACTAAGGCATGTGCCTGGCAAGGACTGGAGATAGAAGAGTTCGATCGAATGCGTGTTCTGTCAACGGAATTGAATCGCTTGCGGGCAAGCGGACAGTTTGTTTGCATTGCCGAACTACCGATTTCCGAACTGTAATTCCAGAAACGGAAACGCCCTCGAAACCTTGGTTTCGAAGACGCCCCCGCATTTTCTTGAGTACCTACAGTCTGCCCTGTTTATTCGACGGGCGCCTTGGCTGATAAGAGATTATTTCGAAATTGTGATGCACGATAAAGTCTCGAAAGACCCACCATCAGAGCGTGACATGGCTGCCGCAATGCTTCTCCAATTCTGCCTCATCAGCACTGGGAAGTTGAAAAAATGGGCAACAGATTGGGAGCAAATTTCGCTGGCTGGACGTCCGGAACGCCAAGACTCCAGACAATAGGAGATACGAAATGGATCAGCCTGATTCTATTAACAGCCAAATCCAGGTGGATGCTATAACCATCGAGGACATTAGCGGCGAAAATCTCGATGCTAATAATCAGCCAAATCGCGAATGGTTCCCGGAAGACGAAGATGACTGGTATGAACCCGATTATTGCAAGACCGACAGGGCTTGCTAGTCAGGCCTGATAGAGCTAAGCGGCATCTTAACGACCAGGAAATGTTTGGTTATCCCGTAACTTGTGCAAAAAGTCACTTAAACCGGGAATAACCCTTCATTGAATGACTGAAGAGATCTACACCTACCTGCCGCCGGCGAGCGTGTGCTCCTATCTTCCCGATAGGCTATCTCAGCTTGAGTACCGTGTCATTCCTGGACTTACAAAGGATGAGTATCTCCAGCTTGTGCACAGAGGCTGGAGGCGGTTTGGACACATGCTTTTCAAGCCTCGTTGTGCGGCTTGCAATGCCTGTCAACCGATCCGAGTGCTTGTGGATCAATTTAAACCAGATCGAAACCAACGGCGTGTTCAGAAAACCAATAAGGACCTGGAGCTGCGTATCGGGGTTCCTGTAATCGACGCCGAACGAACTGATCTTTATTTTCGGCATCATAGACATCACGCATTACAAAAAGGCTGGCCAAACCCGGACTTCGGCGGAGGAATGGACCACATCGAAAACATTATGGACGGTCCTTTTCCCGTCGAGGAATGGACCTACTATCTTGATGGTAAATTGTTAGCCGTGAGTTATATCGACACTCTTCCGGAAGGTTATTCCGGAATCTACTTTTATCATCACCCGGACTACAGGGAGCGATCGCTGGGGAATTGGATATGTTTGAGCTTAATCGAGCAAGCCAAATTGAATGGGTTCCCGTTCGTGTATTTGGGTTACTACATAGAAGGCTGTCGCAGCATGGAGTATAAAGGTAAGTTCGAACCAAATCAGGTGCTTGGACTTGACGGACAGTGGAACAATTTCAAGGGATTTCCCGACGTTTAGTCTTACTGTTGACCTTTGGAGAACGCAGAGATGTTCCTGATGGTGGTACGACTTTACTCTTTGGTGCAGTATTGAAACTGCACATGTGTGATGTAGGTGATACGAATGAGAAACGCATTTCTTCTGGGAGCGGCTGCGTTGGTCCTTTCATTCCAAAACGCGGGTCCGGCCCATGCCTTGACTGAGCAACAGTGGCTTTCGAAACTCAAGCAAACGGAAAAGTCGGTGGGAACGACCAATCAGGTCTATGGCGAAATGCTCTTTGCGGTCGGCAACTTCTATCACAAAGAAAAGAAACTGAACCAAGAGCAAACGATGTATGACGGCGCAATGAAGGTGTTCGAGAAGTCGCCTGGTAAGAATGGCGATTTGCTTCGTTTCTACTCCGATTCTCTTGCTCGCATTTATATGGAAGAGGGGAAGCTGGACAAAGCCGAACTGCTGTTTAAGCGCGCTTTGGATATTGGCGAAAACATTCCAGGACGAGATAAGGTTTATGTGGTGCCGCATACGCTTGGTGGCATGGCTCAACTATTCATTGCGCAGGGCAAGTTCAACGAGGCCGAAAGTGCTTTGAATCGGGCCATTGAGATGCGTAGTCGATTTTTCAGTGCCGGACAAGTTGATATCGTGAAGGCAGACCTTGCCAACCTGTATGTGAAGTGTGGCAAGTACGCCCAAGTGTCTAGCGTCAAGTAAATTTCTGATTGACGACAGTCAGAACTGCCGCTTGGCAGGATTGTCAGATCCTCGGTTTTGTTGACTTCGAGCGGCTGGCGT
>JADYXS010000159.1 GCA_021772155.1 Candidatus Obscuribacter sp. | reverse complement strand
CAGCCAAAACAACGCTAAGGTCCCACGCCGGAGGGAAGACTTTGCAGAAATACGACATCGCCCGCTCCGAGTGGAACGGGGAGGTGACAACGTAGATCTTGCGCGGCGTGACACCTTTCAGAAAGCGCGCTGCTACAAGCAGGGCGTTGCCGAGAGTGTCGCGAGCTTCTTCTTCCAACAGCAGCCGGGAGCGTGGGATGCCGTTGGATTCGAAGATGCGTGCCATCGCTTCTGCTTCGCTGATTGCCAGCGGGCCGGTATGAACCGTGCCACCAGAAACGATGATGGAAAGGTCAGCACGAGCCTTCGCCAGTTTGACACCAGCTTCAGCACGCAATAACGTTTCGATATTCGGGATGCCAGTGCTGGAGACGCCCCCACCCAGCACGATTGCAACCTCTGATGCGAGGTTGTGTTGATTACGCATAAGTTGCCTTTCTGTTAACTAGATAGGGGCGCAGCACCACGCCCGTGGTTGACAGCCGGACAGCTGTCTTGGTACGCGTATTGTCACGCGCGATTTTGTCTCAGGCTCTTTCTTTCCGATTTACCAGCGACGCCTACGCGATCGCCTGGGCGAGAGCCGAGAGCGGCGGGACAAGAGCAAGACGAGAAGCAACACCAGTAGTACTGTGTGCATTTGCTTTTCTTTCTCGGCGGTGTGCCGAATAGCGAGCTCGATCGTGGTTGCTGGGTTCTTTCTGACCGTCAGGAGAATGCCCGATGGTCGGCCCCCTTAGTCAACCAAGACCCAGATGAAGAACAGAATCACAAGGATTGCCATAGATGTCCTTTCGAGGCGCACACTCAACGTGTGAGCCAAAGCGTTCAAGATGCTGATCGAGAGTTACAGGGAAAACAGGTGCCGGGCAATGTGCAATTCCTTCTTTTCGGTCATCGCCAGGGTCGTGTGAGCGACCGGCATCTACCGCGCATTATGTTCCAGGTGCCGGTGCCGACGGCGAAGCCAACAAACCAGGGTACGATACACCATCTGGAGCAGTCGAAGCCTGAGCAGAACTGCACAAGCAGCAAGAGCGCAAGACCCAAAACTGACGCTGATATCCCGGGATCGTCTTTCGGCGCTTTGTAGAGGTGGTTGATACCACCTCCAGTAATGAAACCGCGGACTGCAAATGCCAGTACGAGAAGTAAGTACCAGTACTCAAAATCAATGCTCATGTGAGCGATTCCTGTTTGCATTGCTCCGGAAAAACAGGGGCCTCGCGAAATGCGGAGCCCCTGTTTCCGGTCATCTTTTTACGTAGGGGCAGCGCATGGCGACACCCTACACGTCTTGATAGGCGCTGAGCAGCAAATCTTGCAGATCTCCGCGCTCACGCTGCTTTAGTTGCAACGCGATGCCGAGCTGTTCGACGTACTGCTTGAGCGCCTTTTCTCCGCCTTTGACTGTGTTGGTGGCGAAGAAAGCACGAGCGTCGTCGGCAACATCGTCACCAACCATCGTCGTGATCGCTTCGCACATTCTGCTCAGTCCGCTTGCCGGGTAAAGACTCGCCATCTTCTCCCAATTCGCTTGAACGAAGTCGAACGCCTGGCGAGCCGTGGTGGCATTCATCAGAACGTTACGCACTACAAACGGAGCGTCCTGGGTGCGCACCGCTCCGTTGATGCAGTCAGCCAACGTGCGAGCCGCCAGTGAGCTGTCACGGAAAGATGCCAGCGCAAAGAGGAAACGCTGCTCCTCTTGCGGGGTGGTAGCCGTGTCTTTGCGTGCAACGAATTCATCGTACTGCGCGGTATCGCCTTGATTGGCGAGCGTTTCGACCATCGCGCCGACAAGGTTGGTGTCGACCGAAGTCTTGTCCACCTTGTATTGCGCGTATGTTTTTTTCGCCCACTTGATCACAATTGGATCACCGAACGTGCCCAGCAGCATAAGCAGCGTGCCACGCAGTTGAGCGTGCTGAGGTGATTCACCTGCCTGCGCCTTCACGGTCAGCTTGTTTAGAGCCGTGCCGGCGAAATCGCGGGCCAGGTTGAGCAACGCGCCAGCGTTGTCGTCGTCCCGTGGAGTAATGCGGCGCAGGATTTGCAGCGAGGCATTGATCACGCTGAAGACGTTGATGTCGAGTTCGGCGTGAACACAGGTGAGGATGCCGATCATGGCGAGATAGTCTCGCACAGATGTTTGACCGGATTGCACCGATGCCCACAGGTCGTTTACCAGGTTGAATCGCTCACCAGCCGTCAACGTGCCGATGTTGTCGAGCACTTTCTGGCGCAGGTTGGTTTCGTATTGGACTCGGTAGAAGCCGTGTCCGCCTGAGTTGACCACCACAGACGAGAGGTTTTCGCCAAGGTAAAACGTTTCGCTCTCTTTGCTGAGCAGGACCACTTTTTCGATTACGGTCGGCTTTCCGTTCTCACCAGATACGGTGGCACGCAAATGCACTGGCAGATGCCACAAGGTTGCTGGCAGGTTGCCTTCCATGTACCGGAAGATCGTCTGCTTGAGCGTGACACTGCCAGACACTACCGATTCTGCGACAGTGACAACTGGATATCCGGGTTGGAAAACCCAGGTGTTCATCAGGTCGGTTATCGAGATAGCCTTCGAAAAGGGTTTGACCACTTCCTCAAGCGCCGCCCAGAGGTCCGACGTGTCGGCGTTGCCGAAGGCATGCTTTTCCAGGTAGTTGACGATTCCGCTTTGGAATTCATCTTCTCCGAGGAACAGCTCAAGCATGCGCAAAATGGCGCAGCCCTTCTGGTACGTCAACACATCAAACATGCCGCGCGCTTCGTCCGGATTACCCACCGGAAACTCGATCGGACGCGTTGCGCACAGCCCGTCCGTGCGCATGGCCACGCCGCGTTGGACGTTAAAGCCATCCCAGATATTCCATTCCGGCTTCCACGCGTGCATCGATTTTGCGGCCATGAAAGTAGCGAACGCTTCGTTCAACCACAGCCCATTCCACCACGACATGGTCGTGAAATCACCAAACCACATGTGCGCGTTTTCATGCATCACCACTTCCGCCACACGTTCCAGTTCCGTATGGGAAGCGGTATTTGTGTCGACGAGCAGCGCCGTTTCGCGGAACGTGATGCAGGCGAAATTTTCCATGGCGCCTGAGGCAAAGTCAGGAATCGCGACCAAATCCAGCTTGTCGCACGGGTAGGGCTGCTTGAAGTAACGAGCGAAGTACTCAAGTGAGAACTTTGCCGCGCTCAAAGCAAAGGCACCGAGATGACTCTTGCCGAGCACGGTCCAAACGCGAATTGGAACGCCGTCCGCGAAGACCGGCTCTGAAGCTTCGATCTTGCCGATGACGTAGGCGACAAGGTAAGAAGACATCTTGATGCTGGGCGCGAACTCAAGCAACTTTTTGCCACCACCCAGAGGCGTTTCTTTGATCAGACGCGCATTTGCGATGGCGTTCAGATTCTCGTCGATGACCAGCGAAACTTTAAACCGGGCTTTGAACGCCGGCTCATCCCAGCAGGGAAAAGCGCGTCGTGCGTCGCAAGGTTCAAATTTTGTCGTGGCCATCACTTCGGCACCTCCGTCGGCATTTTTGTAGCGCGACAGGT
>JADYXS010000158.1 GCA_021772155.1 Candidatus Obscuribacter sp. | reverse complement strand
GGTTCATGACGTTGTGGTGTTTCCCGACGTTGCTCAGGACGCTGGGGTTGTGGTGCCGGTTCATGACGTTGTGGTGTTTCCCGACGTTGTTCAGGACGCTTGGGTTGTGGTGTTGGTTCATGACGTTGTGGCACTTCCTGACGCGGTTCAGGACGCTTGGCTTGTGCTGTTGGTTCATGACGTTGCGGTGCCTGTTCACGAGTGGGCTGTGGCTGGTGGACTTCCTTTTTTGTATTGGTTTCAATCTTATTGTTGCTATTTTCAGTCCGGTTGATGACTGTTTTCTTCTCGGTGTTATAGATGTTTGTGATTTTGTTGACAGTGATGGCACCGGACCCAGTATTAGTTGCTACGATGTCATCGCCTTTTCCACCGCTGGACTTGATTTTAGTATTGCCGCTGTTGCGTTGCGAATTGTCCGTGGTCGGTTGTGGCGCGCGATATTGCCTGTCGGTGGTGTTTTGTGAACCAACATGCCGCTGGTAGGTGTTGTGATTGAAGTTTGGGATATTTCGGTGAGGATGATAGTCATTGTCTCTGCGATTTTGATCCGAGCTGCTCTGAAAGACGAAATCCAGTCCGGGCACGCCAAAGCCAACCCGAACGGAGCTTCCGCCACCTCCTCCCGAGGAGTGTCGATAACTACCGTAGTTATCGGAGGTGTGGTTACGATACGGGTCGCAAATGTCACGATTCGAGTTATCGCTTGTATTGTTTCGATTCCAGTCGTACGGGCTCGATCGCGGAAGGTCCCAAGGATTGCAGATCGTTGGACGTTGGCTCTCCCCTCCGATCGAGAACAATATGTTCAGATTTTTTAGAGCAACGGAGACGAGCAATGAGCCATCTGAGTCACATGGGGGTGGAAGTGTAAATGGACGACAAGGCTCAGCTGGCCGGGGCCGATACAGTGTCGGTGTTGAGCAAAACTCAGCGGGCTGCAGTAGGTAGGTCGATGACCGAGGCGCTTCTACGCGGCCATAAGTGCTGAGAAAATTCAGTTGTGCTCTCTGCTCAAGGAATGTCGTAGATGGACTGTCCAGGCGGTCGTAGGGTAGCCTTGCTCCGGTTAGTGTGGTTGTCGTGGTGGTTGTTAAAGTTAGAGGTTCGAAGGACGATTGCAGTGCGGCTTGTCTTTGATAGGCCGTCTCAATAGGCGGAATGTCGAGGTGCGACGCGTTGTCGTATCGCGGACTACCTTGTGCTGCACCGATGTTTCCTCTGTATCTTTGCTCGAAAGAGGACTGGGCTTCCGCTTGCGCAGGAGTCAGGCGATCTTCCGGTGGAGGTGCTGCAGGCGCGCGGCCTATTGAGTCTTCAATTGCCATCAGACAAATCCCCTTTTGAGCTCTTACTTTGGTCTTGGGCGGCGCTGCAGCGGCACTCAGCTCTTAGCAACCTCCTCATACTACAAACGAGTTGTGAGCGAGTAGTGAGGTTGAAGTTTCGTTTTTCGTGTTTTCCCCATCAGTGTTTTTGCCGTTATAGGCGGCTTGAGAAGGTCCAGGGCGACTTCCTGTCCGGAATTCAGTGACTTCAAAATCGATTGTCATGGTACAATCCGGCGACTTTGGCACTCAGGTAAATCGGTCTTGCGTAGGATTGTTAGCTCTTTAGTTTTGGGCGTTTCGCTGGCTCTTTGCCCGAACGCTATAGCTAGCGGCTTAGACAAAGTGACGCTGGCGGAACTGGCACAGTTGGAACAAAAGTACTTCGCGCGCACCTATGCCACTGATTCCGATGAGAACCGCACGCAGCGCTTAGAGAAATTAGTTTTCGGACAACCATCCACTGGGCCTAATAAGGACCGCATAGAGAAGATGTTCGCAGGCCTGCCACCTGATACCTCGTCGCCAGTCTCAGTAGCTCCGGCGGCAGCTTCACAGGATGATTCGCAAGACCAATCAAACAGTGACTTTCAACAATTCCTAAATCAACCAACTTCCACCGCCCCTTCCGATAGTGATGATGGTCGGGCGCAAACGTATCCACGGGTAACAGCGATGGAACAGGCAATCCTTGGGAAGAGTTACCCTGCGGACCAGCTTCCTGCGCGCCTTGGCCGCATGGAAACCAAAGCATTCGGCAGCATCAATTCAAAGTTGGACTTAAGCGGTCGAACAGACGCCCTCGAATCTTACGCAGAAAAGACTCTGCACAAGCCGCGCTTGGATCAGGCGAAAG
This sequence comes from Candidatus Obscuribacter sp., assembly GCA_021772155.1. GTDB lineage: Bacteria > Cyanobacteriota > Vampirovibrionia > Obscuribacterales > Obscuribacteraceae > JADYXS01. The sequence continues at coordinate 12,958 of JADYXS010000158.1, read as the reverse complement.
CAGCAGCGGACGCGGATTCAGAATCATCCAATTACTCCGCAAATACCGACAATTCCGATGACACCACGGAATCGTATCCGCGAGTCACGTCACTGGAGCAGATAATCCTCGGACAAACTTATCCTACCGAACAGCTTGCAGCCCGCCTTACGCGTATGGAGACCAAAGCGTTCGGAAGTATGGACACGCAGCTAGACTTAAGTGGTCGGACCGACGCCCTTGAGACTTATGCTCAAAAGACCCTGCACAAAACACCTCTGGGAGTCCAGGTGAATCGGCAAATAGCAGGGAGTGGGGTTCAGTCAGGCAAGTATCAGCAATCACAGCCTCAGTCCAATGCAAGGCCGAAGCAAATTCTATCTATGGTTGGAAGTTCCTTGTTAGGAATTGCCGGTAGCGCGATGGGCATGCCAATGCTGGGCATGGTGCCTGGACTGATGGGAGTCGGCGCGGCTCCAAGTCAGCGAATGCCACCACAATCAGGCGTTGATGTGCCTCAAGATGATCCGGCGGTCTCCGAACCAAATCCTCCCGCTCCAGGCGCCCGAATGCAGCTACAGGTTGGCTGGTGCGAAATGCAGGTGTTCGGACGTACCTTCCGGGAATTGCATTTAGGCGAAAGGCTCAGACAGCTCAGCGCCGAACTTAGCTTCAACACACACAAGTCCGACCTGGCATTAATGGATGACGTTCGCGGCATGATCAAAGTGGTCCAAGCTCGTAAACCAGCGCCGCAAACGGCAGGAACCGACGCAGCAGTGGCGAGATAAGCAAACCCTGGGAGAGCGCCGGCGTCCCGCCGGCATTTGATCGTCGTGGGCGTGGCAGCATAAGATGTGCCGGCACAAGTGCAATCAGGTGCCGGCGAGACGCCGGCGCTCTTAGGCTCGGCAAGGACAGCCTCTCCCTACAAGGATTGAAAATTCCATTCCGCCGCTATGCCGCAAATTGCTAACACCTTACCCAGATAATGCTTCCATCCCCAAGAACTAATCGACTGGCATCGATTGGCTGCGGTAACCATCGCCTCGGTAAGGAAGGGTTGGCATAATGGCTAAAGAAATAGATAGCGAAGTCGAGAAGAGCTCCTCGAGTTCAGCGCCGGCACCAGACTTATTTCAACAAGTAATGGGTTCCCCGAATGAAGCCGTTACTCGCCAGCCAAAGAACGGATCAGTCGGAAACTGTGAATCTGCTAAAGACGCCAATGGCTCTGTTGAAATGCCACCACTTTTCGCTCCAAGCGGCAAGAGCGCATTGCTCAGCGTGCAACGCGGCGGAGAATTTCAAGGCATCGCATTCGGGAACTCGCCTAAGCCAGACACGGACCCCCGGACCGAAGCAAAGCCTGGCGCTTCAAATCAGAAATAGAAGACTATCTGGTGTTCCGAACGATTCTATAATAGACATCGATCATGCCAGCACTGCCGCTATCTCGCGGGCGGCATTCTCAGCGCCTCGTTCGGTGGCAATCTGAAGTCCGACGGAGCCGGCGGCACTTTGATAAGGCTCGCTGCAGAGTTTTCGAAGCAATTCCATTCCAAGCGCAGCATTGTATCTGTTTCGCCTTACGGTCAATCCACATCCAAGAGATGTAACCCTGTTCGCATTATCGAACTGATCGTGGCTGAAGGGCATCACAAGTTGAGGTTTGCCAGAACGAAGTGCCTGCGCCGTGGTGCCAATTCCGCCTTGATGCACGATGGCAACAGAGCGAGGAAATATGTAGGAATGAGGCAAGTACTCAACTGCAATCACGTGCGGCTGCAGCGCCGCCGTCAGGCGCGGATCCTGGACCGGACCGGTCAACAAAACGCCGCGCATATTCAAGAGGCGCAAGGCTTCGATGCTGTCAATATAAAACGAACCGGCATCAAAAACCGCAGAAGTACCAAGTGTGAATACAATCGGTGGCGATCCACTTTCCAAAAACGCCTGCACTTGGGGATTAAAGGTGCCTGGCTCAAATTCCGGAATGAATGGAAACCCCGTTGCCACCGTATTAGGCGGCCAATCTACCTGCGGTTCGGCAAAGACTGGCGAAAAGAGCGCTAGATTCTTACTTGCTGAGAATTGTCCTTCGAAAATTGGATTCCGCTTATCAATTTCCAAACCCAATTCAGCCTGCAGTTGCCGATAGGGCTCAGACCATGAGTACGTTTGCGCCTTGATGATATCCATGAACGTGCCGGTGATTTGAGGACCGACGAGCTTGCTCATTTCAGGAAGCCATTCCGCCTTTGGCGGAGCCGGTGGATCAGACTTGGACCAAAAGTTGATTGGTGCAAGCACAGTCGATAGCCTCGGCAACTCTCTCTTGCGCGCAACAAGAATTGCAGCGTAGGTTAGAGGATGTGTAACCAGCAGATCAACACCTTCTGTGGCGCTGTATAGATCTTCAAAACTATTTCTCAGATTTGCAAAAACCACGTTGCGAATAATATATTCCGAGCCTTTACGGCTGTCCATGGCTTTGTGCATAATGTCTGGATCGGCCGAAACAAGGGCCGCCACATCAGGACGTACGTGGATGAAACCAATTCCAGAGCATTCAATCAAACTCTTGTGATCGTTGTTCGTTGCAATTGACACACGAAAGCCGTCCGCTTTCATTCGTTCGGCAATCGCTACGTATGGGTAAAGGTCGCCCAGAGAGCCAAAAGTACAAAAAACTATATGACGCACAGAAAACACCAATGGGGAGAACCGATACTATCAACGCAAGCAGCAAGGGCAAGCGAACTGCTGATTTCGGCGCAATTACTTGACATTGAGACCATTCAATATTGCGTTCCGTGGCAACTCTAAGCAGTGCAATGATATTCTTACCTCGGATTCCACGCTTCCGTCTGTAATTTTCTGAGGTTCTATCAATGTTCGATCTTTTCAAGAAACAATTCATCGATGTCATTGATTGGACCGAGGAAGGTGATGGCTTGCTGTCGTGGCGCTTCCCTACGGAAGACAAAGAGATACAAACCGGAGCCCAATTGACCGTCCGCGACTCGCAGATGGCGGTATTTGTCAATGAGGGCAATATTGCCGACGTATTTTCGCCCGGGCGCTACACGCTCAACACAAAGACCTTGCCTATCCTGACATCGCTCTTGAACTGGGACAAGTTATTCAAGTCACCCTTCAAATCGGATGTCTACTTTTACTCTACTCGCGAACAAATAGACCAGCGCTGGGGCACGCAAACGCCGATCCAGGTCCGCGATAAAGAATTTGGTGTAATCAGGCTGCGCACCTTCGGGACGTTTTCTTACAAGATCGACGAACCGTCCACTTTCTTTCAGAAAATCAGCGGCACTCGCGGAAGCTACAGTGCCAGCGAACTCGATGGACAGTTACGTTCGATGATCATGACAAAGATTGCCACTAAGCTCGGGCAAGGAGAAATTGCTTTTCTTGACATGGCGGCAAATCAGACGAAATTCTCCGAGCAGCTTAAGTTGGAGCTCGATATGTCCTTCTTCGAGTATGGGCTGAAGCTCGCCACATTCCTAGTATCCAGCATTACCCTTCCAGAAGAACTGCAGCAGTATCTGGACAAACAATCGTCAATGAATCTTGTCGGTGACCTCAAGAAATACGCCAATTTCCAGGCTGCCGACAGCATCTCAAAAGCTGCCGAAAATCCCGGCGGCATCGCTGGTGTTGGAGTAGGGCTTGGTGCCGGTGCGGCAATCGGTCAAGCCTTCGCACAATCGATGGGCAACAATCAGGCTGAGGCACCGCAGCCACAACAGGATCCGTTCGAGTTACTGGAAAAGCTTGGCAATCTACTTGCCAAAGGCTTCATTACTCAAGAAGAATTCGACGCTAAGAAAGTGGAAATACTCAAGAGAATTTCTTGATGCTAATGCTCAATTGTCCATCGTGTGGTGCTGAAGTTTCATTTCGGTCAAAAGCCTCAGTATTTGCAGTGTGCACTTTTTGCCGGTCAAGCCTGGTCCGGCAGGATATGAATCTTGAAGACATCGGGAAAATGTCTGAATTGCAAGACGACATGACACCATTGCAAATCGGGACCACCGGCGAATTCGAAGGTGAGCGATTTGAAATCATCGGCCGCGTCAAAATCGGCTACGACGAGGGATTCTGGAATGAATGGTACGCAATGTTCGGTGATGACGAACCCTGGTGGCTCGCCGAGGCTCAGGGATTCTACGCGATCTGTATGGAGTGTAAGTCGCGCTGGATTCCGGCAAGAGAAAAGGTGAAGCCGGGCCTAACGGTAAACCTGGAGCCGCAGGGTAAATTCCAAGTTGTAGATATGAAAGAAGTGCGCTGTCTCTTTAGTGAAGGCGAACTGCCTCTATATGCAACCAAAGGTCGGCAGTCACTCAGCGTGGATCTTAGCGGCGACAAAGATCAAATGGGCACCATCGAATACAGCGACGATACCATTCGCGCTTTTTGCGGTGTTTATCAGGACTTCGACGACTACAAATTTCGCAACCTGAGGTCGATTGATGGCTGGTAGCAGCGATCCAGTAGATCCGAAAGTACCGCCGGCGAAACCGAACAGACCGCGCATCAAAACATTTTCCTGCCAGAATTGTGGGGCGTCAGTTACGATCCGAAATGCTGGCGCCTCTCTTTCTGTCGCTTGTGAAAGCTGTCAGGCCATCCTTGATGTGACCGATGAGAACTATGGAATTATCTCCAAGTTAGCCAAGGCGATGAAGGACTATACACCCCGCTTCACCCTGGGCACGCGTGGAAAGCTCTTCGGCAAAGAATGGGAAATTAGCGGATTTATCCTGCGTCAGGATGTAGGTAGCGGCTATAGCTGGGAAGAGTACCTTCTCTTCAATCCCTACTATGGATACCGGTGGCTGCTCCAAGATCGCGGGCATTGGAACTTTGTTACGCCCACAAAACGCAAACCACATATGAATTCCGCAACAAGCCGCGGAATTTATTATCTGGGAAAGCACTACAAACTTTTCAGTATGGGACATGCAACAGTCCGCTGGGTGATCGGCGAGTTTTACTGGAAAGTTAAAGTAAATCGTGCTGTCGAGATGACTGATTACGTTTGTCCGCCAGAAATGCTCTCTTGTGAAAAGGACGAAAGCGAAATCAACTGGGCCATCTCCGAATATGTCGAGCCCACGGTCATTGAAAAGGCCTTCAAGAGTGCGTACCCGATGCCGGTGCGCGTCGGTATCGGGGCAAACCAGCCGTCACCAGCCGCGGCAACCTTCAAAGCAATAGTCCCGTTTTGGGGAATTTTCCTGTGCATGATTGTGGCCATTCAGTTCTGGGCGCTATCAAAGTCTTCCAACGAAACCGCCATGGAAAAAACATTCCTCTTTGTCACCAACGCCAAGAGAAACGACATCACCAGCCCGGTTTTCAACTTGAGCCAAGACCACGCAAATGTGGAAATCAATGTCCGCGCCGCAGTGGATAACAGCTGGTTCTACGTAGCAGGCGAATTAGTGGACGATACAACTGGCACCAGTTATCCATTTGAAAGATCGATTGAGTATTATCATGGTTACGAGGGCGGCGAGTCATGGAGTGAAGGAAGCACCCATGAGAGGCTGTGGTTTTCAGATGTTCCGGGTGGAAAGTATTACTTGAACATGGACACTGAAAGCGACGGATTTCCCCCGCCACAGGGCGAGCGAGAATTTACCATCACCGTATTGCGCGACGTACCGTACTGGTGGAGTTTTTGGTGGTGCGCTCTGGCCGTGTCGATTCTGCCGGTCTGGTTTTGGCTGAAGAAACGCACCACAGAAGTGGCGCGCTGGTCCAATAGTGATTACTCCCCTTACGTATCCAGCTCCGATTAGGAAACATAAGCCATGGTAAAGACTTACATTGTCTCTGGAACTTTGATTTGTGGGCTCTTCATCTATGCCACGTTCGCTGGCTGGAATTTTCTCGATCCATTTGCAGAGGCAGGTGGTAAGCCAAAAGGTCCAGGTCAATATCACAAATAATTTGGAGGAACGCAAATGGAACAACTCTTCTCAGCCAAGCCACTGGTGGCAGCAATTGTCTATGCCCTGGTAGGCAATGCCCTGCTGTTTGTTACTTTTTTCATTATCGACAAGCTCACCCCCGGTGACCTCTGGAAGGAAATCATCATCGAAAAAAATCTTCCATTCGCCATTACAGTTGGTGCCATCACTTTAGCGCTGGGTCAAATTATTGCGGCAGCCATTCACGGATAAATAACATTGACCTATCCACTACTGATCACTGCGTTCGTAATATCGACTTGCGGTCTCATATACGAATTGATCGCTGGAACAATCGCCAGTTACTTACTTGGCGACTCTATAACGCAATTTTCCACAGTAATTGGCGTTTACTTGTTCGCCATGGGTATTGGTTCATTCCTTTCTAAATACGTGGGCAAAAACGTGATGCTCACTTTTGTCCAGGTAGAGTTGCTGATTGGAGTCGTTGGAGGATCATCGGCAGCAATTCTCTTCATGCTCTTCGAACATGTCGAGCATTTCCGCGTGCTGCTCTACGCAATCGTCGCAATCATAGGCATACTGGTCGGTCTGGAAGTCCCGCTCTTAATGCGTATTCTCAAAGATCGACTCGAATTCAAAGACCTTGTTTCACAGGTTTTCACTTTCGATTACGTCGGTGCGCTGCTGGCATCCCTTTGTTTTCCTCTCGTTCTGGTGCCGCATCTCGGACTGCTACGGTCTTCATTTCTCTTCGGACTGTTGAACGTGCTGGTTGCGCTCTGGACCATGCAGCTGCTCCAGAAAGAGCTCCCCTGGCGCCGTAGTCTCCAATCTGTGGCGGTGGTGCTGATCGTATTTCTCGTATGCGGCTTTGCTTTCTCCGAAAAAATAACAACATGGTCCGAGGCCTCAGCATTTCAGGACCCCGTGATCTACGCAGCATCGACGCCTTACCAACGGATCGTCATAACCGGTGGTGGCAAAGACATAAAATTGTTTCTAAATGGCAACCTGCAGTTCAACTCTCGCGACGAATACCGCTATCACGAAGCCTTGATTCATCCAGCCATGGCAAGTTTGGATCATCCGCAGAAGGTCCTCGTTCTCGGGGGCGGTGATGGAATGGCTGTCAGAGAGATCCTTAAGTATCAATCCGTGCGAAACATCACACTGATTGATCTCGATTCGCAAATGACAAACCTGTTCAAAGAGCAGTTAATGCTGACAAGACTCAATGGAGACTCGCTCAACGACGCTAAAGTGCACGTTCTCAATCAAGACGCATTCGTCTGGCTCAAGAATTGTGCCGAGCGCTTTGACCTTATCGTCGTCGATTTTCCAGACCCGAGCAACTTTTCGCTAGGCAAGCTTTACAGCGATACCTTCTATAGAAGCGTAAAACGCGCACTTAACCCGCAAGGAATAGCTGTAATCCAGAGCACCTCACCTTATTTTGCAAAGAACTCCTACTGGTGCGTAGTCAACACTTTAAACTCGATCGGATTACGCACAACGCCATATCACGCCTATGTTCCGTCATTTGGCGATTGGGGTTATGTAATGGCTTCACCTGTCGAATTCAAGCCGGCGACCAACTACCCGCAAGGGCTAAAATTCATCTCTGCTGAGACCGTGGCGCCAATGCTGACCTTTCCCAGTGACATGCAACCGACCGTCCAGAGCATAAACAAACTAAACAACCAAACGCTGGTCCATCTGTTCGAGTCCGAATGGGGCGAGTATGTCGAAACTCATTAGTCGTTCCAGTTTTCTGAAGGCGCTGGTTGGCTTTGGCGCAGCTGGTGTTTCAGGCAAATTGTTCTTCGATTGGGCTCAGAACAGCCAGCCCATCACGTATCGCTGGCTCGGTCCCTCAATGAGTTTCGGACACAAGATTCGCGATAGTAAGAGGCTCTCGGCTCCCCCGTCGAAGGTTGCGGAATCGCAAAAGGCAGTCACCATAATTGGTGGCGGCATCGCTGGCTTATCGGCTGCATGGTGGCTTAAAAGACAGGGATTTTCAGATTTCGTGCTGCTTGAACTAGAAAAAACCGTGGGCGGAAATTCGGCCGCTGGAAAGAATGACATCAGCCCATACCCATGGGGCGCTCACTACGTTCCGCTGGCAAATGTGGAGTCAGAATATGTCCGCGCGCTTTTTGAAGAATTAGGTATCATCACCGGCTACAACGGGTCCGGCACTGCAACTTATAACGAACTCTACCTTTGCCATGATCCCCAGGAGCGCCTGCTCAAGGACGGGTCATTTCACGAAGGCTTAATTCCCAAAAGAGGCTTACAGGAAAGCGACAAGCTGGAACTCGCTCGCTTCTTCCACTTGATGCATGAATTCAGAGCCGCTGTTGGCGCTGACGACAAACACGCCTTTTCAATTCCGATCGAGCTAAGTTCCAGAGACGCTCAATTTAGAGAACTGGATAACCTATCGATGGCCCAATGGTTGGAGATAAGGGACTTTCGCTCCCGACCGCTACTTTGGTACGTTAACTACTGCTGTCGCGACGATTACGGAGCCTCGACCGCGAATGTGTCGGCCTGGGCAGGAATCCATTACTTTGCCGGACGGCGCGGCACCGCGTCTAACGCCGAACATAACTCGGTAGTCACCTGGCCCGAAGGAAACAACTTCATTGTCGAAAGGTTGAGATCTCAACTTACAGATCACATCGTCACGGGAACGGCAGTTGCCCAGCTCAAACCGGAAGGGGACGGAATTATAGCGCGGTTAGTCAATGGAGAATCTCAAAATGAATCTCTTATACGATCAAAATGCGCAGTCTTTGCCGCCCCACGATTCATCAGCGGCCATGTAATCGATGCCGAACACAGCGTAGCCCCGCACCACTTGACGTATGCACCATGGCTGGTGGCTAACATAAGCTTGAACCGTACGCCTGAAGGACCGGGCACCGGTCTGTCATGGGACAACGTCAGCTACACAAGCAAATCACTAGGATATGTGGTCGCAACACATCAGAACATAACCACTCGGGCAGGAAAGACGGTAATTACTTACTACTACCCCCTGTCGGATCTAGCGCCAGCACGTGCAAGGGAAGAACTAAGTTCGGCGTCTGCCGGCAAGTGGGCCGCGCTAATCGTCAAAGATCTCGAAGCCATGCACCCTGGTATTAGAAGAGAAATTATCTCCGTTGATATGTGGCCCTGGGGACACGGCATGATTCGCCCCTCTGTAGGTTTCATCTGGGGCGATACTCGCCGCAACATGCAACGCAACATTGGCAACATCTTCTTTGCCCACTCCGACATGAGTGGGATTTCGAACTTCGAAGAGGCCCAGTATCACGGAGTAGAAGCGGCTAAGAAAGTGCTGTCTGCGCTCGGACACGGAGCTCGAGCATGACAGAACAAATACTCAATCTGGCAACTACAAGATCGTGGCCGCAACCATGGCTTTCTTCCGGGCGCTGGGATACAGCATTGATCTTGCTACCGGCATTCATTTCATCGTTGGTTGCGCTGGCCTTCCGCGATTCCCTCGCCGGCAATCAACATATACCTTTATGGGCCTGGGTTTCATTTGTATTACTGGTGGATGTTGCACATGTCTATGCAACGCTTTTCCGCACCTACTTCAATAATTCCGCCTGCGAAAAAAAACGCGGATTACTGATCGCAATACCACTTGCCTGTTGGGTGATTGGCACACTTCTATACACTATCGATTATTTGCTGTTCTGGAAAGCTCTGGCCTATCTGGCAATTTTCCATTTCATTCGGCAGCAGTACGGGTTCATGGCGCTCTATTCGCGTCGAGGACCAGTAGATTTCGAAAAATACAGACAACTCGATCAGTCGATCATATACATAGCGACACTCTATCCTCTTCTTTATTGGCACGCAAACTTGCCGCGCAATTTCAACTGGTTCGTCGAAGGAGATTTTTTCGAATCGATTCCCATAACGCTCGTTGATGCAGGTTTAATGCTGTATGTGATTACAGCCGCGCTCTATCTAGCTAAGGAAATCTACCTGCTAAGGACAACTGGATTCTTCAACATCCCCAAAAATCTCATTATCGGGGGCACGGCACTGAGCTGGTGGGTGGGGATCGTCGCCCTGAACTCCGACATGGCGTTCACTATGACAAACGTACTTAGTCACGGCATCCCGTACATGGCATTGATCTGGCTAAGTCACTCTTCAAAAGGACTTGAGCGAAAAGACAGGATATTCTCCTTCTCTCTGTCCCGCGGGCGTCAACTTGCGCTCACTTTTGTACCTTTGTTTCTAGCAGTCCTCGTACTGTTGGCCTACCTTGAAGAAGGTTTGTGGGACGGGCTTATATGGCGCGAGCACTTATCTATCTTTGGGATTTTCTTTGATCTGCCACAAATTCACGACGCCGCAATTCTGGCAATTCTCGTGCCGTTTCTATCTTTGCCGCAGTCAACACATTACGTGTTGGACGGCTTCATCTGGCGAATGAAAGACAATTCATCAGTGTGGTCCGAACCGTCAAGGGGACAAATTTAAAATGCATCAAAGTCAGACTCTAGCTATTGCAAGCTCCGAGACCGCCACGTCGCATCCAGCGGAAGGCAAACATTTGCTGCTCACGTTGCGCGGTTGTCCCCGCCACATTCTCGACGACAAACAATTCATCGAAGATGTTTTACGTATTGCGGTCAGTGCCACAGGTGCCACCATATTACAGGTAGCCACACACAAGTTTGAACCACAGGGCACGACCAGCATGGCAGTGCTAGCTGAGAGTCATGCATCGTTGCATACTTATCCTGAAGTCGGTGTGGCATTCTGGGATTGTTTTACCTGCGGCGACACATGCGATCCGGAAATGAGTATTGCCATTCTCGTTGAAAAACTGCAGGCGCAGAGCATAGAATCCCAACTGCTCCGGCGGTGAAAACGCGCGTTGTGAGAGTAACTCACCTTTGCACTAGGGGTTGCGTTCATCACGATTGTTGCTTCGGCTTATATTCGCTTTCTTCCAGCCCGAAGGTCCAGGCGACTGCTTGCTTGGCACGCACCATGTTAGGCGGGACACGCAAGAAATAATCCTTGTACGTCCCATCTGGCTCAGGCGTTGAGTTGCGAACTTTCACCATCGTCAAAGTTTCGTCACCTTTGAACTCCAGCGAATACAAAATCCCGCATTCGTCTTCGTGTATTTTCTTCGCTCCGACTTCTTCCAGATAGCGCGCTTCACCATAAATATCTAGCATTACCCGGCGCAACTCGACATTGTGTTCCAGGCTGATAGCCTGACTCGTGATCGAATTTTTGTCCTCTATCCAAGAACCATCAATTGTGATACCACGCCAGGCGTAGACTTCATAGCCATCCTGCCAGCGCGCGGCCGAGCCCTCAGCGTTGTGTGGACGGTCTAACTCATTAAGTACTAATTTCAGCGGCTTTGGGCAAACAAAACAAACATTGTCGCAGAGCACATAACCCATCGCGCCATGCGACATGTATGCCCAGCATTCCAACTCCGGCTCTACTTCGCCAAGCAAACTGCTATCCACGTAGCGGCAGGCAAGCGCAAACGCAAGCCAACCCGCCACATACGGAAGCCAACAGATGAACTGGTTGTTCGGCGGTAAAGATGACGCTGGCTCAGGGCGGCTGTCCAATGCTCGGTTATATTGGCTTTTCATCGTGTCAAAGAAACTGGCCTTCGGATCTATATCCAGCGGCGGTTCATGACTCGGCTCAGCCATCATATTCAAGAGCCAAAGAAACAACGTGCCGGACAACGTATCTTGAGGAAGGCATTTGTCTCTGATCTTCTCTAACTGCACAACGACCTTTGGATCCGGTTTTTTCAAACCCAAATACTTCTCGGATCCAGGTACGAATTTTGCCACAAGTCTCTTGTCCCAGGCGCCGACAAATGGGGCAACCAGTGTATAAAAGTTTAGAGACAGACTCAATCCTGCACCTTGCTCGACTTTGCCGTGGAGAAAGACAAGGCGTTTCGCCAAGTTAAGCCCATGAGGCGCCGGTAGATAGCTGCGACCAGCCTTAAAAGTCTTCTGCTTAGCCTCAGCAGTATAGAATGAGCCTGCCCGCAGTTTCTGCTCCGCAGCAATGTCATGCATGATTCGCTCAAGACGATAAAGCAGAGCGGCCCTCACTGAGGCCTTTGTGGATCGCAATGATTTATGCGACATGAATTGGTTTGCCAGGCCATCAACTTGAGTCTGCCGCAGGCGTTCCCAGCAAACAACCCAGCAAGCCTCCCATTGCGGACTCGCCACCGGGCCAGAAGCCCTTAGTTGGGCAGTAAGATTCTCCCACTGCCTTCCTTCGATAATGTTTGTCACCAGCACTGGGATAAAGGCCGCCTGGTAGGGACTATCCATCCAAACAATAGCGTCGGGCTTTTTTCCCCGTGCCAGAAGATAGAGTTCGTTAACACCCTGCTCGGCCATCTCACGATTGGTAGGCGTGGCAGAAGTGATCAACCGGCGCCAGCGCGCCAGGTGATCATCAATCTTCTCATCCACCGATTTGTTACTCAAAGTACTAGTCATTAGTCTGATACCCTGCGCCAACCTTGGTTTTGGTACTCACGTTGCCGAATTACTTCGTAAACGCCGGCATCAAGAACCAACGCGCTGTGCTCTTCGTGGCAAAGCGTGGCACCCGGTCGGGCTACCAGCCAATCTTTGTCTTCAATTCCGTACATCGTGGCGAACGAGGCGTCGATAGCGTGAGCATGCCCGGTGACTTCTCCATAGGCCAACACAACTCGTCCAGCATCAACTGGACGTTTTTTCACATCGGGCGGCAATGCTTCTACGCGTCGCAAAAGGACATCCCCTTGCCTGTATTGTGTTTCTTTCATTTCTGCAAATACTCCGCTTGACATCATAGCTATTATGACAGCCTGCTCACAAAGAGCTCCAATCTTAATGAGTCGATAACAGTTGGAGAACGGCATCACTGGCGGCATTTTCTAGATATGACAGCAAACCTTGACAATATCTAACTCGCCATTT
>JADYXS010000157.1 GCA_021772155.1 Candidatus Obscuribacter sp. | reverse complement strand
GCAGAACCAGGCCGCGGCACAACAGGCGGCAATTGATGCGACGTTGGCTACGCCAGCATCAGAAGCTGAAACAGCCGAAGCGACCGCAGCTGCAGCTGCCGCCCAGCAAGCAGCAGCAGACGCTGCGCTTGCCGGAGGTGCAACAGAAGAAGATGCAACCGCTATTGGGCAAAGTGCGGCCGATTCGACCTTAGCCCAATTGGAATCTGACCGACAGGTGCTCTTACAAGGATCGGCGCAGCAAGCAGGGCAGGCGGCATTGGCTGCTACTCCAGTGGTGCCTTTCGGTTCGTTGATTAGCCCGTTTACGCGCGTTCCATTTGGACCCCAGTTTCTCGGTAAAACTGGGAACTTCAAAGGGTTCCGATACCTCCAGAGCGCATACCTGCAAGATGTTTGGCGCCCTGAACGTGGTGTCCTCAAGCGACTCACTGTCGATGCCGGCGTTCGAGTTGACGTCTATCATGGGGTGTTTGGCAACACCATGCGCGTAGCTAATTTGATGGCTCAGGCACCAGGCATTCAGCCGTTTGATATCACACCGTTCAAGAGTCAGTCTGTGACTGATGCTCAGGTAAGTGGGCGCTTTGGCGCCGCATATGCGCTTACGAACACGACGGCAATTCGTGGATCTTTTGCACAAATCTTTCAGCCACCACCTGTTGATCTGTTCAGTACGCCACCAAATTTGACGGAAGCGCCAGTGAATGGTATCTATCCAGGCACGTTGCGCCCGCTCCGTGCCACTCGCGGACAATTGGTGGATGCAAGCATCGAACAACAGATTGGACCGCGCTTCGTCTTGCGCACGAACTTATTCTATAAACAACTGAAGAACTTCGGCGATTCCGGCGTTGTTCAGAACACGCCGCTGTACAACAGGTTGACACTCAGCAATCAAGAAGCGTATGGAGTTGAGTCTCGAGTGGATTTAAAACCGGCGCGTGACGGTTATGGGTTCAACGGTTTCCTGTCGAGCACGGTTTCGATTGCCAAGCTCCGCGGCAGTAAGGGAGTTACTGGTGGTGTTTATGAATTTGCACCTGAGCCCTCGACCGTAAATTATCCCGACCATGATCGCCGACTTGCTTGTGTTGGAGGATTCGGTTATCGTCAAAAATCAGGTTTTTGGACTTTGTCTGATATGCAGGTCCTGACCGGGCTGAAAGATTCCTTGGACCAGGCTAGATTTGGACCACAACCGGCTCGCACGCCTGTGATTACTGTGGTCGGACTCAACTTTGGTTACGATTTGCCGCAAGATAAAACAAAGGCACACAGAGCAATGCCTTACGGCTTTGACGTGCGCATCGAGAACATGTTGAATCAACGCAAACCTTTGAATTTGGGCAGCCCCTATCAAGGCACACGCTTTAGCTTACCGTTTCGCGTGATAGCTGGTATCAACTGGAAAGTCTAGCGGAGTGAAAACCGTTGTCGGTTTCTAACTGAAAGCGGCAATGGAAGTGGTTTTCGTTCTGTGCTCCAGGCAGATATTGATTTGACAGAATTGCTTTTTTCTATCAAATTAGAAGAGACGATCGTCAATCGAGGAATCTGACCATATGAATTGCAAAGTACACGAAGAACACAAACACGAACATGGTCCTTCGTGTGGTCATCAAGCTGTGAAGCACGACGATCACACAGACTATGTTCACGATGGTCATTTACACCACTCCCATGAAGGGCATGTAGATGAACATTCGTTATCAGAATCCAGCAATAAGACGCAATGCACTCCCGCACATGATTGTGCGACCCACGAAAAAGCGCATAAGCACGGATCAGCTTGTGGGCATGAAGCAATTCCGCATAGCGATCACGTAGACTACGTTGTTGCTGGTCATCTGCATCATCCGTGCGAAGATCACTGCGACGACCACGGTAAAGTGACATCCGACAAGTGATGAATAAGAACGACTCCTTTCGACACCTGCCCGCCATAAAGACACTTGGGCAGGTGTCTTGCTGTTTTGCACTGGCCCTTTCCCTGGCGAGCTGCTCCGGCACTACGACGGGACCGACGCAACCTAAAGACCCGGCAACTGCGGAAATTAAGCGCGGGGTTGAGCTGGCGCAGAAAGGGCAACTGGCTCAAGCTATAGCCGAGTTCGATAAGGCCATCAAAGTCAATCCTCGCTCGTCCATGGCTTACAACAATCGCGGACTGATGTTGTCGAAGCAGAAAAAAGTGCGACAAGCATTGGATGACTACAACGAAGCCATCCGGATCGATCCCACTTATGCGGGTGCGTATTCGAATCGGGGGAGTCTGTATGACGACTACCGGATGCACAAGGAAGCGAAAAACGATTACGACAAAGCCATCTCACTGAATCCGCAAAACTCGGCTCCTTTCGTCAATCGGGCGCAGATTCAACTGAAGGAAGGACAGTTTGACCGGGCTATCGCTGATTTCAGCACAGCCATCGAGTTGATTCCTAACGATGGTGCTCTCTACCGTTATCGCGCTTACGCCTACGAAAAACAAGGCAACAAAGAATTAGCCGACAAAGACAAACAGAAGGCCGACGAGCTCGAGAAGCACTAGCTCACGCGACAGTTGCGTGGAGCGCCGGCATCCCGGCTTGGCATTGTAGAGGGGTGGCCATGCCATGCGCCACTCGGGCAGCGCATGGGCCACCCCTCTACGTTTGAATCCTGTATAAGCGCTTTGCCACCAGCTGGGAGCGCCGGCGTCCCGCCGGCACCGATCTAAGAACTTGCCCGCGCCGAGCCGCCAAGATGGCGGCGCTCCCAGGCAGCACAAGGGCGACGCACGGCGCACGCGCCCTCTTACTTGGTGTGCGCATCTAACCAAGTCGTTAGCGTGGCAATCACGTTGTCGTTAAACTGACCTTCTTCCAGAATTAAATGCTCGGCGTGATCGATAAATATCAGCTCACTGTCCTTACAAGGGATCTCCTGGATCAAGTGTGCATTTCCTTCGTGTTTGACTAATTTGTCATTTTGGCCCTGAATCATCAGTACAGGTGTGGAGGTTATCTTGCGCGCAGCTTTGTGGTTCTCAGACATAAAGTGCTGAAACTTCATTAGCTCGATCGGGCTCAATTCGAAGCGAGCCAGGCTATCGTTCAGCCATTCTTCTTTCAGTTCGGCTTTGTCGGTGGATCTTTCCACAACCATTTGCTTTACGTCCATGTTGCGCTTGGGACCGGTCAGCATTTTAAATCCGACTTTCAGCGAATCACCGGCCTGGTGATATCGTTCGCCAGCCGGTACGGAGGATATCAATCCGCTGATCAGTTCAGGGTAAAGAGACGCAATGCGCAACGCGATTGCACCACCCATGGATTCGCCAACGATGAACACCGGTTTACCGTCGTTTGATGCGTGCACCATCTCCAGGGCACCCTTAACGTCTGCCAAGCAGCCTTCGAAGTCGACTGTTTTATTGACGCCGATTTTCAGGAAAGATCCGAAACCGCGAATATCACAGGCGTAAACACCCCAGCCCAGCTTGGCCATACGTTCACCGAACTGATGGTAGGTGCCTTTATGCAGCCCAAGACCGTGTACACAAAGAAGATATCCGCGCACCGGAACATTGGAATCAACCCACGAGATCATGGGAGTTATCTGTGCGGTCTTGCCGTGCGCTTTCGGGTGAGGCGCGACTACTATGGGATCGGCGTCAAGTTGCATAAGCTGCCCGGAAACTGGTAGCGGCAGGGCTGCTAATGTAATTGATAAGGCACCGAATGCGGTGGCGGACCAAAGTGATCTATGAACGCGGTTGCGATTTGCGTGCATAGCTCACACTTTGGGAATAGAGTTTCTCAATTGTATGGACATCTCTGACTGACAAAGTCGGTTTGCTCATGGCCGGTGGCATTGAACAGAACATGATGTCTTGTGGTTTTGGGCTATGACCAATGAGTCCAATGGCGTGCCCAATTTCGTGAAGCGAAACCGCGCGAATTTGATTCGGGCTAAGCGGTGAATTCATAGCAGGATTTGTGGTCAAAACGGTTACGGTGGCATGTTTGATTTTGCTACCGTCATAAGTTACGTTGGTTTCTCCACCTTCCGCTACAGAACTGACTTTAGAAGCGTCATTCGTCCAAACCCAGTCGATGTCAGCGCCTTCCGGTTTCTTGATGAATTCAAAGGCTACGCGGTCCTTAGATGCTTCTGCCCATTGGCGGAATGCTTCAGCACAAAATCCGTCGTACTCTTGTTTGTATCCAGGTACTCCCGATGAAGGTTGGACATAGACTTTGATTTTGGATGGTTGATCTGTCCAACGAACGGCCCCAGAAGTATGGCTTGCGTAGACGAAGTAGTCCGGTCCAGTCCTGCCACCGTCAGCACCAGCAACTGCTGCTTGTTCCTTCACCTCATGATCGAGGTGTGAAGCAATCTCTTGTGCTTTTCTAGCCAGCGGTTCTTTGGGGAACCGATTCGCATATTCGGAATACGTGACCAGGGCTGCCTTTAACTGCCCATCCAGCTGAAACGTGCTTGCTAAATTAATCCATGCAGCGCTTCTGTGAGGATCAATTGCGATGGCCTCCTTAAGATGGCTGATCGCTCCATCGTTATCGCCCAATTGTGAAAGCGCCAACCCTAAGTTAGTGTGAGCAGATGCCAGAGTCGGGCAAATACCGAGTGCTTTATTCAGGATGTCGCAAGCCATTTTATATTTTTCGGTGCGTATTAATTCGTACGCTTCGTTAGCCAAGAGCATCGCCTGATACTCTTCTTGCGAAATTAGCTTGCCGCCTGTGAGGTAACGAATTTTGCCCCAGTTTGCATTTTTTGCGTTTGAAGTTCCAGCACCGGAATCAGCAATTGCTCCGCTCATTTCCCACGGACGAAACTCACCGACGTGAGTAATTACGGAGGAGCTTGGTGGCACCAGCACTTTCTTCGTCTCTATTCTTGCCGTGAGCTTGGTTGTGTCTTGTGGCTTGGTGATTGCAACGACCGGAACAGTCGTCGGGGGCTTTTGAGCAATTTCGATTGGTTTGACTGCTTCTGGTTGCTTGGTTACTTCGATCGGTTTGACCGCTTCCGGTTGCTTGGTCACTTCAACCGGTTTGACTGTCTCTGGCTGCTTCGTCCAATTCTCCACAGGTTTGCCGGACAGCAGTGTAGCCGTGCTGCCGCCAATTGACCGATTTACGGTATCAGATGCGGTGCCGGATGTTGCAACTGTAGAAACGGGAGTCGTCTTACCTAACTGTTGATTAATATAAGCCAGGTTGTCGTTTGCGCCTTCGGCTGCGATGGTGGAATCAGAATTTTGCAGCAGCTTTACAGCTCTTTCCGCCAACCCTGATGCTTCCGTAAGCTTCCCTTCTTTCGTCAACGTTGCGGCAAGCAAATTCAGCGATGAACCGAGTTGGGCCGGCTCCACTGAATTTTGTTCTTGGATAGAAATCAGCTGTCGATAACATTCCTCTGAGACCTTCACGTCTCCGTTCACGGTTGAATAAATTCCAAGCGGCTTCAGGATGCTTATGAGCTTCGGACTTCTTGCGCCATATTTAGACGTCCAGATGTCACGTACTCGTTTGAGCAAAATGATCGCCATGTCTCGGTCGCCCATCATTTCCGTGGCAGTAGCGAGCCCGTAAAGTGTGTCGGCCAGTTTGAGTTGGTCGAACCCGGGAACCGATTGCTCGACCATCAATGCGCGGTTAAAATATTCTTTTGCCTGCGGATAGTCTTGGTCGCCGAGATAGAGCTCTCCTAGAGACTGATAGGTCTCGCCGAGTCGCGGGTCGCTTGTCTGAAACATGCGACTGCTGTCCATCGCCAGGTCAAGATGTCGCCTTGCTTCAACATAGTCCCCAGACTTGAGCGCTGCCCTTCCGCTGGTCATCGCGCCGTCCCATGGACTGCTCTTTCCGTAGAGTGGAGGAGCCAGACAGATGCTGCTGGCCACGAAAATACTTACTAACCCTGCACTTAATCTGCTCGGCGCCCGCATGTCTGGACCTCATCTGAATCTCAAGAACTTATGCCCATAGTATATGAAACAGGAACCCTCAATGTCACGAGCTGTAAATTCGTTTGCGGATTTGCTGCGGTAATTCATTTGCAATAATCAACCAGGATATTGGCCTGTGTTGTTCTAGGCACCGCCCGTAGGGTCATGGCACTAGTGCACATCTTAGCTGCCACAAACGACGCAATTGGGATAGTTTAGTCGAGCCTGCCCAGGATGACTGCCCAAAAGCGTTGTGCGCCCGCTTTGTTCAGGTGGGTCGCATCAGAAAAGTCTTGTTCAGTAAAGGCGGCGGAGTCGCTAAGATCAAGAAATTCAGCCCCGGAACGCGTTGCTATTTTGCGAAATTCTCCACTTAGATTGTCAGAGAAGCCCGCAGGTAAGAGGCTGAGGGTATCTTGGCGAAGCGGCATATTGACGAGTATAACCTTGATGCCGCGCTGCTGACATACGATCAGAGTTCTTTGCAAGAAATTCAGCTGCTGACTTAATCGTGGGACACTTATATTGGTGTAGCGATCTTTAAACTCTTCAAGTTTGCCCGCTTGGCGGGATTCCAGAAAGTCGTTTTCTGATGGACAAATTCCCAAGCATTTATACAAACGGGAGAGCTGCGTCTCGCATAGAAGTACGATCCGTTGTCGCCGCGCGACCAAAAATAGCGTCCTGTGGAAAACACTTTGAATGAACTGGATGGGCGATGGCTTAAATAGTGCCTGATATTTCCACATGGACCCCCAGTCGGTCATGGCGAGAAATGTTGCGGTCTCAGCTGGTAGGTGAGTATCCAAAAAATCTCTCGGAATGACACCGATTACTAGATACTTGGGCACCTTGGTGCCTTTAACACACTCATTTACCAATACGTAGGAGTCTGAGGCGATTTGCCCCCTAATTGATAGATTGACTAACTGTTGTTTGCGCCCGCTTGCCCCGGCGAATTCGAACGCTACTTGATGATCCGGCGTCACTTTGAATAAGTATTCCATCGGACAGCGAATTACGGAAGAACCTACCATCACCACGTCGGGGTGTACTTTGCTTTCGCTAAGCTCGTGAACGAGGGCGCGTACGGATTCCTCGCTCACTACCTGATCACGGCCAGAGGCAAAGAAAGGAGCCACCACCCAGGCAAGCACATTGCCGATCAGAAGTAGTACCATGGAAACTACAAAAACACTGCTCAGGGGTGTTCTGCGAAATCTATCGTTTAGTTTCACACTGCCCATTCGCTATCGCATTCTCGTCGAACTCTTCACGGTCATTCGCTAGCTAATACCACAGGTAGTGCTAGAACGGCTTCGCCTGCCTCGCGCACAATAATCTCTGTCACCGACGCCTTGATGTTTTCGCAGTAGCTCTCCAATGGCAGGTTGTCGTCGCCCTGTCCAAATGGTTCTTCAATGTCTTCTGCGATTAGTTCAAGACCGATCAAAAAATACGCTGCTGTTAGGGCAATAGGAACTGATGCCCAGTGAAAGTCCGGAGCTAAATACCATGGCAGTCCTAACAGGTTTAACCCTATCCCTTGTCGAACAATCGCTCGATACGACAGAGCGATCGGCGACGTTTTAATGCGCTCACAGGCACCGCAAATATCCATTAACGAGCTTAGATGTGTATCCAATTGCATCTGTTCAAAGCCGTCGATTTGCCCGGATTTTTTCAGGGCGGTCAGGCGCTCATACGCCCTCTGGCTCAGATATAGTGGGACGTGCTTAACGTAAGCATAATCACCTTCGTATCCTTGAATCTTAGTCAAAATGGCTTCGTCGCGCAGATGATCCTTGAGCGCAAAGGGAAAGGCGATGAAAATTTTGCCGAACTCACGCAGTTCGACAGGGTCGCCATCGAGGAACGTGGACAATTTAAGGAAGAAGTTTCTAGTGTCGTTTGTTAGTTGACCCCAGAGCTTTCGTGCCTCCCACCAGCGGTCATAAGCTGAATTGGTTCGGAAAACGATTAGCATACCGAGTATGTAAGTGCCGTATATCGCACCGGTCGCCTGGGCAAGCAACTTTGTCTGACCGGAGCTGAACCAATCGACCAGAATAGTGTAGACCGCCATCACAACGAGATAAGCCGCTAATCTACGCGAAACAGGTATGTGGTGAATTCGCGTGAAAACGTGAAGCCATCTTTTGGTGTTCATCTAAGTACCTCTGCCATCCGTGCAGGCGCCCGCTTAGTTTGCGTCGGCTTGGCCCTGCCAAGGACTACTCCGCTCGCGGTAACTACCGCAAGTGTACAGTTTTACCCGATCGGGCATGAAGAAGGAATGGTCTCGTTAAGCTCAGCTCCTATTGGACTAAGGGGCCAGAGCCAGGACTTGTGGTGTGTGTATGGGCTTTCTGCGGTGCTTGAGTGTAATGCAACCTACTTTTCGGTACGCTTCTTGACTTGGTCTGCAATGAGTGCCCTGAGATCGGTGGCTCCGGCCGGAGTTCGGTTGTAGTCGACCATTCGATCTGCTTTCAAGTCAAATACGTGCGCATCAACTTTAGTCTTGTGATCGGTGTCCGTTACCTTGAACTTTTCGTTGATACTCTTAAGTTCAGCACTGGCATCATTACCAAGTTTCAACCCGCCTCGCGGCACTTCCATGAATATTGCCTGCTTGCCAAATTCCTTTGTCAACGCAGGCGGTATGCTCGTCATGGTGCAGCTAGTTTCGGTACATATCACCGTTGAAGCATGAGCCACAAGAGGGAGATTCTCCTTGCGAGCTCTATCCAGCAGTTTTTGGGCGTCTTCCGCCGTCTTTACTTTGACGACGTTCTCCGCTCCTGCTTCTACCTTTTCAAACGGAGCGGGCGTCTCTGGTTTGACCGCATCGGTTCCCTCGGGCGCTGTTTCGGGAGCTTGCTGCTGGGCGCCGACGGTTTGAGCCTCAGGCTGCGCAGCTAAGGCGATGCCTGTCTCGTCCAGACCCTTAACCGGAGTACTAAAATCCAGCTGACCGTCATGCGGCTCTTTGCCTTGCGTTTTGGTCGGGGCATCGGATTTTGTCAATTCATTAAGGTACTCGGCAACGCATTGTGTCTGTGCCGGCGCTGGGGAATCCGTCTTCGGCGACAGCTCAATGCTTTGGACTTCTGACGGCCTGTCTTGAAAGGTCATATTGGTATCTTGTCCTCACTGCAGGGTCACAGTAGCAACAAGTTGTGGCTAAGATGTGAATGATCGACCATAAACGGGAAAACACTTCGTTTGTCATCACTGGCTTGCCTGTGGTTTAGGAGTTCTCAAAGATACTCTTTCGCCCAAGTCGACTGTGCTTTCTTGCTCCGCTGGGATAGATGACAGGCTTTCGTTCATTTTTGCTTTCAGTTGGTCGAACTGTTCCGCGAGGGAATCGTGAGGGGGCTCATCTGATTCATCATCGTCTTCCGTTATGCCACTACTTTCGCGGGCTGCATAGAGCCTTGGTGCTGGTGCTGAGAATGGGTCTTTTGCGCCGACGCGATACCGATCCTTAAGCAAGTACGAGAGCAAACCAAATGTGCCTGCAAGAGTAAGCAATAGTGTCTCCACTGGACGTGATGAGTCTGTTGGGTTGGGCATTGTGCCTGAATCGAGTTCAATTGCATTTTTACGGGCAGTCCTGAGATCGTCTTTTGCATCCTTTAACGCCACGGCCAGATGAGAGTTTACGTTGCCTTGCAAGGTGAGCAGTCGGACTCTCAGCTGGGCGGCCCGACTGCCAACTTGGCCGTAGTAATAATTAGAATCCTGCAAGTACTGCAGCGCTCCCAAGCTGTCGTTCTGTGCCGCATAAGCCACCGCTCGCGCATAGCTAAGGTCTTGTTCATCGGTCCAGTTGGAGGACCAGTCAGGTCTGTCCCCCGCTTCTAGCGCCTTTGCAGCCTCAGTGAGCGCTTTTTCTGCCCCGGTCTGATCGCCGTTTAGCCCGAGGAGCCGGGCTTTGGTGATATAGGCCCCATTCCATTGTGGCTCCGATTTGATGGCGGTGGCAAGATCGGTCGACGCCTTTGTGAAAGTGTCACCATCCAGACGGACCAACGGCTTGTTGTGACTCGTCTTTATCGCTAAGAACTTGTCTTCAAACTGGCTGCATACGATTTGTGCCCGGAGATTTAAAGATTGGGCCAGCTCAGATTGACGATCTTCCGGATCTGAGATCTTTCCAGCTAATTCCACTGCTTTATTGCTTTCTTGTAGCGCGCCAGCATAGTTAGATTCGTTGCTCATGGTGGCAGCTTTCATTCGACTGCAACTCGGTGTCTGTCCTGACGCTGCACCAATAATTGAAAGAAGTGTAAACAAACACACAAGCTCTATCAGCGCGAATTGATCGAACTTCAGGCAGACCTTGGGTGGCGTTAGAATTTTCTTGTTGATGATGCACTTTTTGGAAGAACTTTTTATGGCATCTTCCACGTCGAAAAGAATCGGCAGGCTTTGACCCATGATCTCGCCTGAGTATTGCGATATAGCGGAGTGTGGTCTTGAAAAAATGTCTACCTTCACAGCACCGCTCTCTTCTAGTGAAAGGCGGAAGTAAATATCTGCCATCCGCACCACTTTGTGTGACATGAGGAATGCTTCAACGACACCGTTGCAGATGTCGAGCCGATTGATTTTCATGTTCGGGTGTGATGACAGTGCCGCGATAATGCGTTCGACTATCTCTTTCTCAGTCGCGTCGACGATAAACGTACGCCTGTGGATGCTCAAGAACAGTTCATCACTGTTAGCCGCTAACTTGCTTAAATGTCCGCCTTTTGTCAGCTTGCAGACTAACTTCAAAAGACAAATCCAGTACTCGCCGATTCCAATGAAAAAGGCAGCTCCAGCAAGAAACATACACAGGTACCCAAGACTCGAAGCTGCTGCTTGATCTGGGCAGAACGGCCAAGTGAGCGCCAGCAGAGGAACTGATACTGCGGCGGCAGAGAAAATGGCAAATTGGAAGGACTTGAGTATCGGATAATGGGCAGCGTCGGCTGGCGCCGACAGCAGTCCCCACGCCTTCAATGTATCGCGGTGCCTGTTGCTGGCAAAGTTCTTTCGCTTTGCGTGTGCCTTCAACACTCTGCAATACCAATTCAGTTGCTCACGCATAACTTCCAGTCTCCGCGACCCATTAAGTTGGATTATAGGGAGTTAATGTTGCAGCATCGCTTCAGCAGAATGAGTAATTCGTGAAACGGCGATTCGCTCAAACCATGGCGAAACTCCGCCGCTTCATTAGCGTCCAAGCGCAGTGCTCCGACAGAGGTACAGATATGGCTTTGGCGGATGACGCTGTTTATTAAGTAATCACCCGGTTTCCAAGTTTGGGCGCACAAGGCTGATAAGCTCTGGCAGGGCGATTTGCATGGAGGCAATTCAGTGGCTAAGGCAATGAAGCAGGGCGGCGGCAAGATGAAAACCAAGACTATTGGTGCCGGCGCCAATAACAACAAGGGCAAGGTTGCGTTTCCCAATCAGGGACAACCTAGCAACCTAGTTGCCGATAAGCAAGCCAAGCTTCTGTTTATGGGGCTGTTGACCGGTTCTTTTGTTCTGGTAACCGCTGGAATGTTCTGGGCGGTGGCACAATTTATCAGCTCAGTAAACCAGTCGCCGATTGTTTGGTTGGGCATCGTGCTTTCTATAGCCTGCGTCGTAGTGCTTTTGCTCATCGCCCGGGCCATGCTATGGCTTAGCATTTTCGCATCGCTGATGTTTGCGCAAAAGGCGAATGCCTGGGAAACCCAGCAATTCCTTTGCCAGCAAGCAATGAAGCTCAAAAAGCTCATTCCGGGTGGAGCCTCCACCGCTGGGCTGATTCTGGTTCAAGGGTACATTAACCGCGGAGAAATTGAAGAGACGATCAAACTGGGGCAGCAACAGCATGATGAGTTCGGAAATGATCCAAAACAGGTTCAGAACCTGGCCCCTATGTACTCCACACTAGGATTAGCCTTTCACATGCAAGGGGCATGGCGCGAATCCATCACTTGGAACGACCGCGCCATTGAGGCTTTTGCAAAAATTCTAGAGCAGTTTGCCAAGAAAAAGGGTATCGCTGCCAGATTGGTTGGTTCTCAAACGGAAGAGTGGATGAAAAATGTCCACACCCAGTTGGCCGTAACGTGCTTCAACAACGGCACTAACCACTTCAATCTCCGCAACCAACGAGGCGCTAAAGAAAGCTATCGTCAAGCAGTTGAGCATGCCAACAAAGCACCGGATTTTCCTGAGAAGTCGGATCTGCTGAAAGTTAGCAGAGAACAGCTTTCTCGTCTAAAGCACGCTTGAACAGCTCGTTGAGTTTTAACCTGAGAGCCGGAAATCGACGGTCCTAAGTCTACAGTTTTGCTAGCATGAGTATGGATGAGACATCTCCTTACTGTGGCGTTTCTATTTTTGCTGGTAGCTAATTGCTTCGGGCCAGCTGCTGCGTCTCCAGATTCGACCTTTGGAAAGGCTGTCCAGAGCTATCAGCAGAAGCAGTACGTTCAAGCAATTGTGGGCTTCAAAAATTGTATCGCTGTTGACTCGGAAGACAGCACATCCTTTTATTACCTGGGATGCTGCTTGATGGGTTTGGGGAATTTAGAAGCGTCCGACCGAGCCTTTTCTCGCTGCCTTGAACTGCAGCCTTCGAATACTGAAGCGTATTATGCAACCGAAAGTTGTCGAGAAATAGCGCAGCGCCTGAACCCAAACAGCCGGCAGACGCCGCTTGCATCCAGGATGGTGAATGGTTCGGAACGCAGGCGATCGACAGCGGAAGAAAAGTTCCAGCAGAGCGTCGTTGCGCTCAAACAGCGTCAACGACAGAAGCTCGAGGGCGAAGCGCAAAATAGAATTGACTCTCTCCAAAGCCAAATCCGTACAATTCGCGCTGAAATGGACCGCACGTTAGGTGATCAACCGGAGTATTTTTATGGGCGACGCGGTCGCCGGCGAAGCAATCCCTATTATTCCTACGAAAAAAATCAGTCCCAGTACCGCATTTCGATGCTGGAGAGGCAGGTGTCTGAAGCTAGAAGAGAGCTCAGGAACATCATTGAAAGATCTGATTCTCAGATCGACAATACATTTGCAGAACTTGCCAGTCAAGCAAATGCCACCACTGGCAATATCAAACCAATGCTTACCAGCCGCAGCATTTACGTGCGCGATTACGTGCATTTTACCGGTGACGATACGCCGTTAGATTTGGATGTGACTCCAATGAGAGTCGGGCGTGCCGGCAAATATGTTGGAGACAGGGCGGCCAAGGCAACGACGATTGCCAATCCAACAACCTGCAGCGCAAAGCCCGGTTCTAAGAAATCTGACGTAAGTAAGCAATGAGAAATGGTTTGCTTGCGTTGGCTCTACTGTGTTTGGTGCAGAACGCATGTCCGGTTTTGGCTGTTAAGCAAGGGTCATCGAAAACGCTTCATGGATCTATCGATCAATGGGGCATTCTCTGCAATGCAGCAGGTATTAGACTTGCCGGGGCTCGCGTTGAAAAGGTTATGCTTGGCTCGCCCGCTTATTATTCTGGTTTGCGCGACAATGACAAAATTATTGATTGCGAAGTTGGCGATACGACGCTGAAGGTCAAATTCGAGCGCAAAGGCAAGCAATATGGTGTCACAGTCCCGACGCATCCATCAGCAATAAAAACGAGCGGCGTTGTGCCAGCAGTTCACCGCAAAAGCCCTATTAGCGAGGCTCAAGCGTTTGACCGTCTGAAAGATTGCGACATCATTGTTTTCTTGGATTGCTCTGGTTCAATGGGCGATGGCATTCGCTCCGAAGCGAACATTACTAAGTGGGAATGGGCGCGCAAGCACATTCGAGAGTTCAATGACAGATTCAATCAGGTCGCACATAGACCAATTACTCTGGTGACGTTTAACGATAAGTTCGAGATTCTTCCAAATTGTTCGATGAAGGATTTGGAAACTGTATTTGAAAAACGCCATCCGGAAGGTGGTACTGACTTGGCAGAGCCGCTTGCGATGGTTCTTGCCACACGGCTGAAGAACTTAAACAAGAGACCTTGCGTGATAGCGATTATGCATGATGGTATCACCAGTGATGAATCGCGCGTTGAAGACATTCTCAAAGCAACGGCAACGGCGAATCGGATGCTTTCGCCAGCGGTTCATGTGACCTTCCTGCAAATCGGGGATGACGCGGCCGGTGCAGATGCTATGAAGAATTGGGATGATTCTGATTTTGCAGGCAAAGACATGGTTAGAGCCCAACTCTTCACAGATATCAAGGACGAAGGCCTGGCCAGATCTATTGCCGATGCAATTGAGCCGGTGGCAACCGTTGTAATCCCATCGGCTATCAAAAAGCCCGCATCAAAACCGTAACTTCTGCTAAAGTATCGCTCACAATTCCCTTCATTCAAAGGCTGGAGCGTATGGCAGATATGAAATCGCACGAGATCGATTACGTAATTCTTGGCGACGATATGCAGGCAGTGGAGATTGAGCTTGATCGTGGCGAAACCGTTATCGCCGAGGCTGGCGTTATGAACTATTTGGAAGAAGGAATTTCCTTCCAGTCGAAGATGGGCGACGGCAGTGAACCTAATCAGGGCGTGTTAGGTAAGTTATTTGGCGCCGGTAAACGGATGCTTGCTGGCGAATCGATGATGATTACGCACTTTACCAACACTGGGGCCGGAAAACAAAAGGTTTGCTTTGCAGCACCGTACCCAGGGAAGATCATTGCCCTTGATCTGGCACAACTTGGCGGGGAAATCATTGTTCAGCGAGATGGATTTCTTTGCGCTGCCTTGGGGACCAAACTGGACATAGCTTTTACGCAGAGACTGGGTGCGGGGTTCTTTGGCGGCGAAGGCTTCATCCTTCAACGGATGCAAGGCAACGGAAAAGTTTTCGTGCACGCATGCGGCACGATCATCAAGAAAGAGTTGCGTGGTCAAACGCTTCGTGTTGACTCCGGATGTTTGGTGGCATTTACACCAGGTATCGAATACAACATCGCCCGCGCAGGTAATCTCAAGTCAATGATTTTTGGCGGCGAAGGGCTGTTCCTTGCCACAATGAAGGGCACAGGAACTGTCTGGCTCCAGAGCTTGCCGTTTTCCCGCCTCGCTAACCGAATTCTCGAATTCGCTCCGAAGGCTGGAGGCGCCAGCGCTGAAGAAGGTGGTGGCATGCTTTCCGGTATCGGCAACATGTTCGAGCAAACCTAGAAAAGGGCGGCGCAACGTCGATTGCCTGTTAGCCCTGAAAATTTCTCACATGATAGACTTACACTGTGAATGCGCGACAAAAACGTCTGATTCTGATTTCGCTCCGCTGCGTCGGAGTGGCATTCTTTTATGCTTGCATTAGGGCGGTTGCATCCGAGTTCGAATGTACTAGCGGGCTCGATATCGGAAACGACTCGATGTTTCCCGGCGCCGTCGGAGGCGGTTTCGTTGGCGGCGGTTGCTATGGTGGAACGCCGACTGGTCCGCCCGGGCCATTTTCGTCGACCATTCCGGGGATTCCAGGAAATCCTTCCGGACCTACTGACCCCCAATCCGGCGAAAATGGTACGCCAGGAAACAATACAGGGCGCAATTCAAATACCCGCGGCGAGGATCCCACAGGTGGCGACACACCGCATCCATCCGACGCGCTTGGAAACACAACAGAGGGCAGCAACGTAGATCGCGGCACGGATACTGGAGCATCGCGGCCGATCAACACCTCGGATGGACTTAGCTTGAATGAGCTATTCAACAATCAGTCCGGCGGCTCTGGCGGATCGTCCGGCGGCTCTGGCGGCAGCTCTGGCGGAACTTCGCTTTCCGATTTATTGCAAGGCGCCGGCATTCCAACGGACGGCGGCGGCGGCGGCGGCGGCTCAGACGCTGACGGTGTCATCGACGCGCTCAATCAATTAAATAACTGAGATGCACACGCAAGAACCACTTACGGGAATCAATATTCCGCCGCCGAAGTTTCGGATGATTGGTATCGTCTTGCTCGTCATATGGGCGGCAATCCTTCTGGTCACCACGGGCAGTGCTGTAATATTCAGCACTTGGGCGGCGTTCATGTTCATGGGTTTGTTGCTCCTGGCGGGAAGCGGCACGCGGACAGTGACGCACAAGGCTTTGCTGGCGCTTTTTTTCGCCGGAGTCTTCTGCGCCACCATTGCGTATCTGTTGTTGACCGCGATTTCGTTCGTCGGAATCGGGTATTCGAATCCTTTGCGCCCGCTAGCGGTTGCCATCATAGATGGTGCTTTAATGCTTGCGCCATTACTCTTTGTTCTGCGCAGAGCGGGCGCCGGCATTTGGATGATCGGCGCGACGGATTTGATGTTGATGGCGGCGGCATGCGGTACCGGCTATGGTTTCGTCGAGCATTCATATATCGCGCATCGAATGCCATCGGTTCATTGGTTGGCTTTCATGCCGATGTCGGGGATCGCAAATACGCCGCGTGACGGCACTTGGTTGCTGAATTCTCACGGTTTGCTATGCGCACTTTCCGGAGCAACACTAGGGCTGGGCCTGCTGTTCAGCAACAAAGGAAAAATGGCTTGGATCCTGGCTTTATCAGGATTTGTAATCGCCCTACTGGATCACTTATTCATCGGCATCTTGGCCCACAATTGGGATTCTCCGATAGGCATGTTGGTTGGCAATGGCTGGCTCACGCTCGGCCTGTTTTTTATCGCTGCCGTATGCGCGATTGCTGTTGATGCCTGGATCATCAATAAAACGATGCCCGCCCGTATCAAACCCCTGCAAACGGACTGGGGCTCACAGTTGGAATTGCGCGCGGTCACATTTGGCTTATTCCAACGCGAAACGAAAATCGAATCAGCGAAGAAAAAACTAGACCGGTCAATATTGGCCGTCTTGCAAGCGCTGGTGACGCGTTACAAAGCCCTGCATCCGGAATTCGTTTTGCGACTCAAATCGGCTGTCGGTTGCGATTCAGACCTTAGCTAGTTTAGGCGCGCTTTTCTTGGTGACTGCCAGTAGTGAGTCGTCTAGTGCTTGCAAGAATTTGTCCATCTGTTCTTGTGATATCACAAGCGGTGGTTCAACGCGCAACACCTTTGAGTTGATGTATGTTCCTGAAATAAGGATGTTGCGTTCGAATAGATTCTTGGATACTTCGTAGCCGAGATCATTGTTGGTGAACTCCATTCCGAGCATCAGACCCCGCCCGCGACAGAGATTCAACAACGTCGGATAGCGAGCGGCCATGGCATTTATTTTCTTGAGGAAGTACTCGCCCTTGGTCTGAGCTGCTTCCAGGAGATTTTCGTCAAGCAGCACGTTGATGGTGGCAATCGCTGCGCTGCACGCTAGTGGGTTGCCACCGAATGTGGTGGTGTGAAGAAATGGATTCTCTATGTAGCGCTCCCATGTCTTCTGTGTGCCGACGCAGGCACCAATAGGCATTACGCCGCCGCCAAAACCCTTACCTAGTGCCATAAGATCCGGCACAATTCCATCGTGCTCACAAGCGAACATCTTACCTGTTCGTCCCATGCCAGATTGAACTTCGTCAAAAATAAGCACTGCTCCGTATTTGTCGCATAATTCGCGCACAGACGCTAGATAGCCTGGTGGCGCCACATTGATGCCGCCCTCGCCTTGAATAGGTTCAAGTATCACGGCGGCGATACGATCTCCGGTGAAATCACAACTTTCGATCATCATCTTCATTGAATCGATATCGCCGAATGGCACGTGCGACCAATGTCTCAGTATTGGCATGAACGGTTCGCGGAACACTGCTTTGGCTGTGCCGCCGAGCCAGCCAAGGGACTTGCCATGGAAGCCGCCGACAGAGCCGAGAAAGTGATGACGCCCGGTAGCTAGCATTGCCATCTTCAAGCAAGCTTCTACAGATTCCGTTCCGGAGTTGGTAAAAAACGAGTATTTAAGATCGCCTGGAGTGATCAAAGACACAAGGTGTGCCAAATATGTTCTTAACGGATCAATAAGTTCTTGCGAATGGATCGCTTGCTTTTCTAACTGGTCCCGAACAGCTTTCAGGACTTTTGGATGACGGTGTCCGACGCTGTAAATGCCAAATCCGCCCAGCATGTCGATGAATTCCTTGCCGTTAACATCGCGGAAAACTGCTCCGTCATCGTCCCATTCAACTGCTGTATAGTCCGTGCTCACAGACTTGCGATATTTCAGGAATCCGGCATTGACGTGCTCGCCCCAGTACTTTACAGAGTCCTCAATGACCTGTTTTCGCTCCGCTTCATTAAGAGTCTTCTTACTGATCAGATCTAACGCTTGCTGGGATTTTTGTTTTGCGTCGTTGAGATTTTGCGTCATTTATCTATCCTGAGTGTCGATACCAGATTCAAAGCTGCTTTTCGTCCAAGTAATATACCCGGCAAAACGCCTAGCGCACCGAGTCCCTCTATCGAAGATCCCGGAGCAACCTGACCCAGTTTCTCAAGGTGTGGCACCATTTTCGGTGCTACCTTGAGATCTACTGCCCAGGTGTATTTTGGCTCTTTGCCCGCCAATTCGGGGAGCCATGCCTGAACTCGCTTCGCCATTTCCTTCAGATGGTCTTTGTCTACATCTTGTTGACCGGCTTTTGCATATGGTCCACCGGTGCAAACAACGTGACCGTCGCTTGCTCGAAAATCATAATACGTAAATGGTGCCGCGTCCTGAAAGATGGGGAACATTTCTGGAAGGTCGATGGCAAATGCCAGTGCATAGATGCGCTCATTGGGATGCACGGTTGGTCCAACGCAGCGAATCAAAGCTTTAGCGGAGATCTCCGTCCCGTCCTCGAGACGTACGAGCCAAGTGCCATTAATTTCCTGGATGTTGGACACAGTTGCGTTTCCATACAACTTCGCTCCGGCAGTCCGCGCTTCTTCTGCCAGTTGCGCGCACAGACTCCATGGATGGCATCGCCCCTCTTGTGGTAGCCAGAGCGCCGATTGCACGCCTTCCAGGGCGAGACGATTGAATGTCTTCTTGCGGATTTCGTCGACGCCCAGTAGGTCCGCAGGCAGACCTAACGCCTTCCTGGCTTCAACTTCTTTGTGCAAAGACTCGGAATCGTCGGAGTTAAGGGCTAGGCTGAGAGATCCGACCATTCTTGCCGAAACAAATGACCCTGAAGCCAGACTCCGTTCGTACAGGTCCATTGCTAGCGCAGTGGTCTCAGTCCAAAGCCAGTTGTAGGAGTCGTCGGACAACTCGCTCAAATGCATGTTCGCGCCCATGCAGACGATGCCGGCATTCTTGCCTGACGCCCCGGAAGCTGCAAATGGACCCCGTTCGACCAGAATAACCCCCAAACCGGCATCAGCTGCAGCGTGTGAGGCGCTCAACCCGGAAACTCCGGCGCCTATCACGACGACGTCGGTTTCAATCTTGGAGCCGCTGCCGAGATTCGCCAGCCGCAAGGAGTTGATAATCCGGTCGCTAGCAGTATCGAACCAGACCCCTTTCATAGAGGCTGGGACATCGGATTCTGTTTGCGGGTTGAAAATAGTCATGTTCTGTTGAAACAGTAGCTACTGCGTGGGTGCAGGCGGGTGCAGACTTTTATCCGTAAGCGACTGGTAATCGTGCAACGTAGTTTGATATTGCTGACTGTCCCGACCGAAAAATTCCGCTCTCAATTCCAATGCCCGTTCGTACAAATCCTTGGATTGTTGGGCGTCACCACCATCCCGCAGTAGATTCGCGAGGCTGTGAAGTGCCCTACCATGTCCTTCTGTAATGGTCATCGAGGCACGATAACACTGTTGAGCCACTTTGTCTCGGTGCATCTTTTTGTTTAAATCACCCAGATCGGCATAGAGGGCGGCTACCATCGGATGCGTCGGACCATATACGTTTTTTCTGACGTTCAAAACAGCCAGATAAAGGGACTCCGCTCGTGCCAACTGGTGTGATTCGACGCAGGCACCGGTCAGCATTTCAAGAGAAAGTGCCGGATGATTGCCTATAAGGTAGGAGACTGGCAACGCAGAGTAGACACTTACTGAGGCCGACGTTAGTCCAGAAACAGCCAGCCAGAGTGCCGTCAAATCAATTAGTGCGGCCAGAATCATGGTGAAAGCGGCGAAAATCGTCAGCTTCCTCCAGTTAGACTCAATTTTGGTTAAAAGAGGAAATTTGCCCCTCAGCTCGTCCAACTTGCGTTGTGGCCAGGAGAATAACGGATGTCCGGTGCGGGCGTGCCGAATTGGCAGCAGGAATAGTAGGAATAACGCAAATTCTATGCCGATCGCGAAAGCCAGGTCCGGGCTAGGGCAAATTGGGAAAAAAAGCAAACTATAGAGGAGGATGATCCCACTGGTGATCATCGTCAAATTAGGACACAGAGGTTGTTTGGACTCGCCCGTGGCGGGAGAACTCTTCATGTACGCCTTTATTTGCCATCTATAACCATAGATATCCTTTGATAAAAGGTCAATCAATTTGGTGGGAGAACTACGGCTAACTGTTATTCAGGATACCTTTTCGCAAGCTCGAGTGTAGGAACGATTGTCGAGTCTGCCCGTCGAATTTATTACAGCAACTTTGGCCGCATGGCATCGTTGCGGATCGGAGGTAACAGTATGAGATCAACTAAAACTGCAGTGGCTATTATCGCCATGCTTGTGGGGCTGTCAGCCACAGCGTTTCAACCGGCCGAAGCTCAAAACTTCAGAGATATCTTAAATCGACTTGGTGGTGTATCGGGTTCTGGATTGGGATTCGCTCCCAATCAAGGAATGATTCAATCGAATATTTCCACAGGTCTAACCAACATTAGTTCGCAAATTTCCGCAGGTGTAAGTTCCGGACAATTGACGTTCGATGAACAATCAACAGTCAACATGGAATTGAGTCGCGTCCGGATGATGAATGACTCTTTCCTGGCTGATGGTGGATACTCGAACGCGGAAGTGCAACAAATACTTTCTGCATTCAGTAATCTCAACAGCGTTATTGCCACACATACTGCAAACGGCATTAACACCGGCATAAATACCGCCAACTCTGGCTTTGGCTATAATATTGGCAATGGTGGTTATGGATGGAGCGCGCCGAATTTAAGCAACTACAATGCTGTTATAAATTTGCAGAACGGCGTGCAGGCACGGATTAATCAGGGGCTAGCCAACGGATCGTTGACCACGTGGGAAGCGAATTCGTTGCGAAACGATTATGCCAACATCAGTGCCCAGTTGAACCGTCGCAATGTGCGCGGTAACTTAAATGTGAATCCTGTGGTTCGCCGATTGGCCAACTTAGATCGTCGTTTGAATCAGCTTATGAATGACAATAACAATAGATATGCTGACCGCGGTGGTTGGTTCTACTAACCAAGCACGGCAATATTTCGGAGGGGCGCAGCACTGCTGCGCCCCTCCGTGAGTGGGTCAAGTCGTAACTGGCTCGGACGCAGGAACTATTGTCCAGCCAACCCCGTCGCCTCTAGGAAGCGCTTAGCCACACGACACCATGATGGCTTGGGGGTAACAGTATGAAAACACGGAAGATAGCAGTCGCAACCGCACTCCTGTGTCATTAAGGAGTGCACCAAATGGAAGCTGAAAAAAAAGATTCTATTGAAGCGGACGAAGTAAAAGGACCGAAAGACCTTCTGACTGACGAACAAGTCCGAACCAGAGGGACTCATGTTAACAAAGAAGGTGCTGTTGAGTGGAAATTGCGCACTGATAAGAATTTATCGACGCTCCGCCAAAACTTGAACGGTGCCGGTGTCGATGATCGCCGGGATCACACCCGCATCAAGGTCAGCGATAAACTCGTCTCCGGCGATGAGTCTCGAAATTTGGGCTTACCGCTTGGCGAATGAGTTTCGAACGGACAATAACATTCAGAAAACTGTAGTTGCGAATTGTGCGTCCATTTCTTCAGAGGCTTTACTATGGACAGTGCAAGTTTATTCCACGAATTGAGTTTAGACCAAATGGTTGAGATCGGCGCGCAATGTCAGGCTGGCGATATTATGCTTGAGGATTATGAACGATTTGAGTTGGCGCGACTGATAGTTCAGCGAAAGACTCTAGTTACCGTTCTTGAGGAGTTAGTGACGATTCACTATCCACCGCGCTATTATCCGCCGTCCACTTCCTGATCCCGGGAACTTTCCGTCTGGCGCGGTCTAGCTTCTCTGGCTAGTCTTTCCAGCTCTTGAACCGATGATTTAAGCTCGTCTTTTGAGATACTGCTTGAATCATCGTTTAGCAAGACTTGCAACATCGTGCCGATATCAGCCTGCGTAATGTTTACTTGGTTCAAGCGACTCGTAACGTTGTCGATGGCCATACTTCTTTCTGTCTGGGCAATTTCTGCGACATCCAGTAAGCCAGGCGGTGGCGACGGAAGACGCGAGCGCCATTTATTTAACTGAGTCTCATAGCTTTTGTACAGGTCGGACATGAGTTGTACGGCAGCCATTTCCATTGCCACGAAAATTCTCGATTCCTTGGCGCTGAAAGATTGACTCAATTGCTCGAATTTACTTGCACGCCTTCTTTTGTACGCATCTAATAGTTCCGTTTCCAACGCTTGCAAACGCTCAGCTTCTTCGCGTTCCAGCGTTTCCAATGCGGCAAGGTCATCCTTGCTCTGCTTTAGAAGTTCCGGGGAAAGACCGCCCAATTTTTGTTGCATTTTGCTTATGCGACTAGAAAGTTTGCGATAAGCTTCCGCCAATTCCGCAGTTAGTTCTGGTTCTTCTGCAAACATCTTTCGCCACATGTTGTGGAGTATGCGAGCGCAATCGGCCTGACATTCAAGCTTATTTGTTATCAGTTCTACGTCATAAGACTTCTGCATCAGTGCCTCTTGAACCAACCTTTCACCCTGTTTGAATTGAGTGAGGGGCCTCTTTTGTTGTCTTGTGGTTTTCAAGCTGTTGTGCTAGTACGTATGCTTGAGCAGGGATCAGATGTTAACCTAGGTCATATTCTAGGTGACCTTGCATGGATCGGTTCTCTTCTTCAGAAAAAATCAGCGATGAAAACCGGGCACCAAAGGACAGACTCGCGGTTACGATAGCACGCGTTTCAGTCTCGCTGATGTTTTTCGCCAACGGATGTGCATTTGCAACATGGGCGTCACGCATTCCGTTCGTGCAGCAGAACCTCAGTTTGACGCCGTCGATTCTTGGATTCGCGCTGCTAATGATGGGTCTCGGAGCACTTGCTGCTATGCAAGTGGTAGCGAAGTTGATTGCGAAGTTTGGCAGT
Organism: Candidatus Obscuribacter sp.; assembly: GCA_021772155.1. Taxonomy (GTDB): domain Bacteria; phylum Cyanobacteriota; class Vampirovibrionia; order Obscuribacterales; family Obscuribacteraceae; genus JADYXS01. The sequence continues at coordinate 6,398 of JADYXS010000157.1, read as the reverse complement.
AATCGAGTTACATCCATAGCCTGTGTTGTGATGGCTGCAGCTCTCGTCAGCGTTGCCTATGCTCGAAATGTGTTCGAATTGGGAGCTGCGCTATTTCTCTTCGGTATTGTAAGTGGTGGCATGGATGTGGCGATGAATGCCAATGCCGTTGCCGTTGAACGGCGAGTAGGAAAATCTGTAATGGCATCGTTTCATGCTCTTTGGAGTCTAGGCAGCATGGCCGGTGCTCTGGTGGGCAGCGCGTTTGCAGTGGCGGCCTATCCACTGACTTTTCACTTTACCGTTGTCGGCTGCATGATTGCTGTTTTCGGTTTGATTGGCCATCAATGTCTGATTACGGATCAAGTTCTCGAAGATGTTGAAAACAAAGGGGAAAATCAAATAAAAAATATTTTCGCCGGTCAGCGAATTCCAATTCCGATGTTGGCGGTCATCTGTCTGCTGGCATTTGTGGCAGAAGGCGCCATCGCGGACTGGTCCGCTCTCTACATGGCGCGCTCTCTGGATGCAAGCGCTGGTCTGGCGGCAATGGCATTGACGGCATTTTCTATCACCATGGCAATCGGAAGGCTGTTTGGCGACAGAGTGATTGATGCTCTAACGGATGTGAGAGTTCTATTTTTCGGAGCGATCGTCACTTCAATTGGTATTTTTCTTGCCACCGCTTTCCAGCACCCGCTCATTGCTATAAGCGGATTTATGTTGTGCGGCCTCGGATTATCTGTTCAAGTGCCGATAACTTTTCGCCTTGCCGGCCAGTCAGCAACGCACGACGCCGGTGATGCTATTGCCCGAGTTGCGCGCGCCGGGTATCTCGGCTTGCTGCTTGGTCCGCCACTTCTAGGTGTTATTGCTGAGGGCTGGGGATTACGGACGAGCATTTTTGCCCTTTCCCTGTGTTCAATAACAACCTTGATACTTGCGCATCGATTGCGAGCAAGAAAGGTTCTGGCAAATTAGCCTATCAGGGCGTTGGCTGGTAGGCAGATAACACATATGATGTTTTATCCAACCCGGAAATGCCCGCAAGCTCAGGCTTCCAAGGATTTCATTTTAAGTCGATAGATGATAAATATACATCTGGTCTGGCTTGTGGGGGACTTGTACCCTTACCACGCGGTCATAATTGAAGTCGAATAAGTTTTCGAGGGCTGGTATAACTTTTGAAGGTCTACTCATGAAAAAAATATTTGTGCTATTTACATTGATGGTCGGATTTTTTGCTCTCTGCGCGTCGAGCACCATCACTGTCTTGCCTGCCAGCGCTCAAGCAAAATCTGCGCCAGTAACTATGGAATCTTGCCTGGCAACTTGCCGCAAATGTCAAAAAGTATGCGAAAACACCCTTGCCTACTGCAAGAAAAAAGGTGGCAAGCATGCGGAAGCAAAACATATCAATGTACTCAAAGACTGCATCCAAGCTTGCAAAACCAGCGCTGACTTTCTTTCCCGAAATTCAGAAAATCATGGAAAGTCGTGCGGACTTTGCGCGGAAATCTGCAAGCTCTGTGCCCAAAGTTGCGAAGCCATGTCTGATGACAAGCAAATGAAAGACTGCGCTGCTGAGTGTCGTAAGTGTGCCGAAAGCTGCGACAAAATGGCAAGCATGAAATAGCTCATCCGAAAACGGAGCCATTGTGGCAGGATGGTTTATACGAGCAAGAAGCGAATAAAAATAGTCCTTCTAAGCGCCGCTGTCGCAGTCTTGAGTAAAGTAGCTAAAGAGCAAGTCCTCTTTAACTAACCAAGCTTTTAGAACTGATCTGCAAGCGCAGCAACGGGAAGGGTCCCCCTCCCTTACACGTAATCTAAAGGCGTGGATCGACAGGTTCGCTTTCTAGTGCAAGCACTGCAAAGACGCATTCATGCACGCGGTAGAGTGGTTCATTTCGTACAAAGCGTTCCATGGCTTCGATTCCTAAAGCGAATTCGCGCAGAGCAAGAGATCGCTTGGAAGCCAGTCCGCGTGCCCGTAGACGCGATAGATTGTCTTCCATTGTGTATTCCGGTCCGTAGATGATACGCAGGTATTCCGGACCGCGGCATTTGATCGCCGGTTGGTGAATTCCTTTGCTGCCGCGGGCGATGAAATCTAGCGGCTTGACCACCATCCCTTCGCCACCATCGGCGGTAAGTTCATTCCACCAACCGGTGCCGGAATCTATACTTGCCTGGTCCGATAGGTCGATGGCGCGGTGGTTGGTGCGAATAACCAGTCCATCGCCGGCATCTGCCAGCTTGCTAAGTTTCTCCATATGCCACATGTGATTCTTGTCGGTGTGAACAGATCGTTCAGTCGCCAGCAGGTGGAACGGAGCAAGTTTGATGTCCTTGAGTGATTTAACTTCCCAACAATACGGACGATAGGATTCCCGATATTTTTCGCAGAGCTGGTGTTTTGTTTGGTATCGCTTGAGCAGTTCGCCGGTTTCGATACCCCGTTGAGCCGCTGAGGACAGGGCTTGAACTGCGCCCTCCAACGAAACGACTGACGAGGCCCCAACACCTGCATATTGCCGGCGCACCAAGTCCTGGGCCTTCATGGACCAAGGCATGATTTCGCAATCCAGAGCTGCCCATGTTGTGTTGAACTCGCTCCAGAAGTTGGCTCTGGTCAGCGTGTCTTTCATTTGTTCTAAAAATTCTTGCTCCGTTGCATGGTCGTTGAAGAACTTGCGCCCGGTTCTGGTGAAACAAGCACCTATTTGCTGTTGATATTTGCCAAAGCGCTTGTGAGTGCTATCAAGATCCTGGTTGATGATGACCACTGCTCTAGAGCCCATGTGCTTTTCTTCGCAAACCACTTGTGCCACACCGCGCGTTCGATAATACGCAAATGCCTCACTTGGGTGTTCAAGCAATCCATCTTGCTCGGTTGTTTCCGTCGGTGACATTGTTGGTGGCAGATACATCAACCAGCGTGGATCGAGAGCAAACCTGCTCATTACTTCGAGCGCGGCTACGGCATTGTCCTCTCGTATGGCGACAGTGCCGTGCAGAGATGTTGTGATGTGTCGCTTGCCGGTAACGTCGGCAATGTCCAAAACGTCTTCACGACTTCTTTCTGGAGCCCGAGGCGCATGGGCAGCCTCGTCTATGAAGGGCTTGGCTGGTTCGTAGTAGGTTTGCGCTGCTGCAACAGATATCAGATCTTGTTCTGGATAACGCAGGGCAGTCAACTTACCGCCGAATACGCAACCTGTATCTATGCATATGGTTTTATTGATCCATTCCGGCTCGCCCACAGGCGTGTGTCCGTACACCACCATTGCTTGCCCGCGGTAATCTTGCGCCCAGTTGTACCGAACTGGGAAGCCGTATTCGTCCGTTTCGCCCGTAGTCTCGCCGTACAATGCGAAGTCGCGAACTTTTGCCGAGGCTCGACCTTGGAACTTCTGATTCATTCCTGCGTGAGCTACAACGAGATTTCCTTCGTCAAGTACGAAGTGACTGACTAGTCCATCAAGGAACTGAATCAAATCCTTTTTGAAATCATCGCTTTCTCGTTCGAGCTGTTCAAGGGATTCCTTGAGCCCGTGCGTGATTCTGACGTCGCGTCCCTTAAGCTTCTTCATCAGTTTCATGTCGTGGTTGCCCGGCACACACAGGGCTGTGCCACCACGTACCATGCTCATTACTAATTTCAGAACAGCAGGGGTTTGCGGACCGCGGTCCACAAGATCGCCAAGAAAAACTACACGACGCCCTTCAGGGTGGCTACCGGGACCACCAAATTCGGTATCAACGGTGTATCCCAACTTTGATAAAAGTTCTACTAATTCGTCAAAGCAACCGTGGACGTCACCGATGATGTCGAACGGTCCGTGGTCGTCTTTCTTGTTGGTCCATAACTTAGTGCGTTCGAAGATAGCCTCGTTCACGGCTTCTTCGGAGGAGAGCATGTTGACGTAGCGGAAACCTTCTCGCTCCAGTCCGCGCAGCGATTGACGCAATTGTTGTTTCTGTCGTCGAATGACATGCGGTCCGAATTCGCGATCCGCCCGTGAGGTGTTTCTTTGCTGGCAGATTGATTCGGGCATGTCCAACACGACTGCAACAGGTAGCACGTGATATTCTCTGGCGATTTCAACTAGCGGCTTTCGCGCTTCCGGCTGAACGTTGGTTGCGTCTACGACGCACAGTTTGCCTAGTTCCAGGCGTTTGCGCAGAACGTAATGAAGTAGTTGGAATGCATCGCCAGTGCAAGTTTGATCATTTTCATCGTCTGATACCAACCCACGGCAAAAGTCAGACGAGATAATTTCAGTCGTCTTAAAGTGCTTGCGAGCAAACGTTGATTTGCCGGAACCAGAGGTGCCCATTAGGACGACCATGCAGAGTTCGGGAATTTTGATAGTCATCGTGTGAACACTCCCATTTGCGTGGGGGCGCCTAACTTAGGGTCTTCGTCGCCGACAGGAAGATAGCGGACATCGTAACCATGACGGCCGGCAGCCGCTTCTGCCCACAGGCGAAATTCTTCGCGGGTCCACTCGAATCGATGGTCTTTGTGTCGCATGTGTCCGGCGGGCAACGACTCAAACTTTGCATTGTATTCAGAGTTCGGGGTGGTAAGAATCACCGTTTTGGGTTGCGCGAATTCAAACAGGACTCGCTCGAAAGCGGTCAGTCGATAAGGATCTAGGTGTTCTATCACTTCAATACAGGTCGCGGCGTCGAAACCAGATAATCTGGAGTCTCTGTATGTCAGCGAGCCGTGGATTAGTTGGATCCGCTCTTTCTGGCGCTCCGGCATTTGGTCGAACCTCAGCCTACGTTTGGCAACCTCAAGAGCGCCAAATGCCACATCCATACCAACGATTCGCGTGAATTCTCGATGGTCCAGTAGCGCTTGAAGCAGCTTACCTTGTCCGCAACCCAGGTCAATAACAGTCCCGGCCCCAATCGACTTTAGGACTGAAACAACACTATTAATCCGCTGTTCGTTAAGGCTGATTTTTTCTTCAAGTGCAGCTTCTTCGACAGCGTGTGACTCTTCTGCGGCTTCGGCTTCCTGCAGATTCTCATCTGCAAGCCGTTCCAGTGCTTGTTTCGTCAGTCGACCACGGTGCCGGAGGTACCGGCTTGTAATGAAGTTGCGCTCAGGGTGCTGCGCCAGCCAGCCCTCGCCCCGAAGCAACAGTTTTTCAACCTCAGCTTCGCCGACGGCGTAATGCTTGTCGTTATCCAAAACCGGGATGAGAACATAGATGTGCGTTAGCATTTCTTGCAAGCGACAGGTCTTCTCAATCGTTAAGGTAAAGTACGGGCTGTCGCCCCACTCAGCAAAGTGCGGATCGAGGGCGTATTTGGTTATGCGGACTTCATAACCAAGTGGCTCGAACAAGCGTCGAAGAATTTGGTCACCGCCCTTGCTCGGAACAACCGATATTGTCGCCTGCAGTGGAATTGCCGTATCTGCGAGCTCTTGACGTTCCCGGCTTTTTCCACTTAAGGCGCTTCCGAACACCTGAGCCAAGGCAACACTCAGGAACGACGACGCCACGTAGGGTCGGTCGTTGACGTACTGATCCACTGTTGCGGCAGTGTCGCGTCCTCTTGCGCCGCGCACTAGCTCAATTGCATCGATATCGAGCAACAGTGCTGCAGTACATTTCTCTTCACCGGCTTCCGGATAGAAAACATGCGCCTTTCCGAACGGCAAATCAAACGATTGCAGACTGGCGGGGTTTTTGTACAGGAGGTAGCCCAATTCATGGGCCGGCTGATGGGTTGTGCTAATTGTCAGAAGCATTATCGAGTTTCTACGTATGGTTGAACCATATGATCGCACGGTTGGCTGGTTGCGAGCGGCTTATGGAACGATTAGGCAGGCTGATGTAACTATTTTGGCATCTACAATCCCCTTGGAAATCAGAGGATTTTCGGGTTGCGCTTACTGTCACGAATACAGTTGTCGTAGGCTTGCAGAGCCTTCGATTTTTCATAAACGAGGCAAACAGCATCAAATTGCAAAACAGGGATTGGAAAATGGCCTGGGCCTTTGTCTGCCCTTACGTGTTCTTGCATGGATTTACTCCTCTGTCGACCGGGTCAAGGTCGGTTAATTGAGACCGGAGTTCGCTTGCCGGTGAGGTTAAGCGGGAACCTGGCACCGACTTTCGGCGTCGCGGCGGTGTTCAAGCCCTTAAGCCTCCTAAAATGCCTTTATGTCATTTCATGCCGAAAAGCCTGAAAGCCTGTTGAGTTCTGATGAAAGTTAAGTACAATTAGCGAGCTTGAGCACATTTTGTGATTAAGCCCCCGCATGAGGCGCACTCCTACTACCGGCATACCGGATGAAATTGTTGTAGCACCACCGGCGGTGCGCAGCGAAATAGCCCTACTGTTTCGCATAATCTCGGAGTTCTAATGTTCGAATTTGTGGTGGCATTCGT
>JADYXS010000019.1 GCA_021772155.1 Candidatus Obscuribacter sp. | reverse complement strand
TAATTGCGCTTGTAATTTTGTCTCGAAGGGCGCTCGGAGGCGAAAGCCAGAAAATCGTAAGAGCAAAGTGGACAGCGATGAATAGAGAAATGGAAATCTTAAAGAATCGGTCTCGACGATCATCTTCTTGTGTTATCGAAGCGGTCATTGGCGAGGAAGTTCCTTCAGGACAGCCAGATACATATTATATTCGCCTTCCGAGCTAGCGTCACTCATCCCCGCCAGCAGAATCGACTTCGCTGATTGATACTGTCCGAGCGACATGTAGGCTCGTGCAGTTCTTATCCGCAGTTGCGGATGATTCGGACACTTCAATAATCCGTTGGCAAGTACTCGCGTCGCGTCCTCTGATTGACCTTGCGACATCATTTGATCGCCAAGCGCTAAATCTCGGGCCGCTTCTGTTTGCTGGGCAACGGTTGGTCTTGCAACTGTGGTGGCTGGCTCATGATATTTGTAATGAGAAAGCTCATCATTGGTCACCGCACCGCCGTCTGAACCACCTGGTGTCTGTTCCGGAGTGTTGCCGCCACCGCCGGCTCCGGTAGGACTCAAGCCACCGCCCGGCATCCTGAATGCTTGTTGAGATTTGTTTGCGTTCGATGCATCCTGTGAAGCCATGTTGGCAAGCTGAGCAACAGCCAACTCATCTTCCTTATCAGCGGACTTTAGTCCGTTGAAATGGTTGTTGATAAAAAGCACTATCAATGGCAAAAGGGCGGCAATCAAACACACTGACACGAGCATGTGCCGGGGCAGCCGTTCAAGGTTTCGAAGAGTGTCGCGATCAATTTTGCCGAACTTGTTCTGGGCATTCGGGGCACGATCCAACAAAGACTTATTGTCTTCATTGCCCTCTAAAAGCAGCTTGCCCTTGAGCTTTTCGCCGAAGTTAAGTTCTGAACCATCCTTACCGTATGGAGAAGGCTCCAGGTCAGGAGGAGTGTAATCATCCAGGGGATCGATTACTTTGACTGGCTCCTCGGCAACTGGCTCAGGTTCCGGTTGGACGAAGTCTGGAAGTAGTGTTTCAGTGTTTGATAGAACCGGATCGATTTCTGCGAAGGTCTCAGGATCAGACTCTTCTTCCATTACCTTCAAGACTTTGCTACGAAGTTCTTCCTGTCCGAGCGTGTCGACGTCAGCGATGGCACCTTCGTCGTAGAAGTTCTCCGGCTTTTCACCGAAGAATTCTCTTAGGACGTCGAACTGCTGCTTGCGCTGATTGCCTTGCTCGTCGGGAGTCAAAGGCTCCGTATCTTCAAATGCCACCTTTTGCAGATCGGCGTGAACTGCCAGCATCGAAGAGAGTGCTTCCATCTCTGCTTTGCGATGATCGACGATGTCATCTTCCATAACAGGACTTTCAGCGGGTACGAAGAATTTTTCCGGTTCTTCTCCATAATACGTCTGCAACTCGACCATCTCTACCCGGCGCTTTTGGGTAACCGGGTCGTTGTCATTGAGTTCTCCAAGCACGCCCCCTTCTGCGGTGAGGGCTGCGGTAGCTTGGATGGCAAATTCTGTGCCTTCATCATCAGACTGCGATGACGGCGCTTTTTCGATCATTTCTTGCAGAAGGGCATAGGCTTGATCTTCTGATAGGGATTCAGCGATTTCAGTTTCCGCTGTATTAATGCTCGTTTCTAAAGAAGGCCGCGCATCGAATTCTGTTACCGGTTTATCAAACTGATCTGCTTTAACCGGTGATTCCAACGACTGGACTGGACTGCTTTCCAATAAAGATGCCTGATTAGAAGGTGGCACCGCTGGCGCCGGCTCGTCTTCCTCCGATGCTTTACCCGACGCCGCTGCTTCCACTGGCGATTCAGTAGACTGCACTGGATGGCTGTCTGCTGTAGACAACTTACCTGACGGTGGCACAGTTCGTGCCTGCTCGTCTTCCTCTGGCGCTTTACCCGACGCCGTTGCTTCAGCTGGTGATTCAGTCAACTGCACCGGAGCGCTGTCTGCTGTAGACACCTTAGGTGACGGTGGCACTGTTCGCGCCTGCTCGTCTTCCTCTACCGGTTCAATTTTTTTCCTTTCAGGTGCTGTCTCCGTTGGCGGAGTGAAGTCTTGGATGTCGTCCGGAGCTTGCTGTTCCGCGGCTCTGAGCGCTTCCCATTCTTTTCGCTCGCGTTCTTGAGCCTGGCTGTATACGTCATTCAGCATGTCCATAGACAAGGCCGGGACAGCTTCGGTCAAAATATCAGACTCTCGCTCGATTACCGGCCATAAGACGTTCTTAATTTCCTGAATCACAGCCTGCTCGTCAGCAATGAGGTCCTTTAAGCTGATATCTACGTTCTCCGTCGGTCGATCTTTGTCGCTAAGCTTAAGTGTGAACTTACTACCTTTTACTGCAAGCAATTGAAGCAGCGCCATCATTCCACTGCTGACACTTGGTGTTGTTTTGGCAAAGAAGATACGCTTGGATTTTTCAATCCAGAGTTCGCCTGTCAAAGCCGGAGTCCACACGTGAAGGACCGCAATCGGATCTCCGGACTCAACGATCAGCTTAAAGACCTGAGTCCGATCGCCCGTTGTCTCAATTATTGTTTTTATCACGTCACTCATGGCAACCACGCTGCTCTCGACCTTAGCTATTGTTCCCCGCGTACGGTTTCCTAAAATTCAACGTTATCTTATTCTTTCAAGATGTTATACAAAATGTGTTGGCAGGGAACGAAACAATCACCACCTTAGTTTGAAAAACATGGCAGACGCGACAGAAACCAATCCCATCAAAGCTCTTCCCTCCGCGGAACCCGGTTCGCTTATTGTAGGCAGGATTCGCCCGCCTATGGCAATGTGGGCCGCTTTAGAGGGCGTGACCCACACGACGCCGTTGCGGAACGGAGTGCTGATAATATTCAGCAAGAATTTAAAAGGCCGGATCGGCATTTTTTGTAACAGATATATCAGTGGTGCCGTGATTGAACCTGGTGGTCAAACTGGCTTGGACGCCGTTCGCGAGCTCCTTTCCATTAAAGGTGGGATGTTTGGCTTCAGAGCAACCATGGGAGATGAGTCCAAAGAGCTGGCTCAATCGTTGGGACTAGATATATCGGAATTGATGCTGTCTAAATCATCGGAAGGTGCTACTGCCGGTGAAGCTCTCGGGGCTTTGATGGCGCCCGGCTCCCAGTTGCTGCGGGCATCAGATCTCGGTGGGTCAGAGGTATCTGATGATGCCGAGAATTTGGCTGAAGGTGACGAATTACCCGATGGCGAGGACGCAGCAGCGGAAGATGGGTCCGAAGATGGAAGTTTCAGTTACTTAGACTGGTTCGCGGACCAGATGGGCGAACCAGACATCCTCCCAAAGATTCGCCAGATTCTGCTCCCGGCTCTTCCGCGGATTATGGATCCAGCCCAAGCGCCGGCAGAACCAGTTCATCACGTAAGTAATGATTTGGAGATGTATGGAAAGCTCCTTCAAACAGAACAGGACAAAGTCACTAAGGATATTGAGCGTTCCTTGGAACGAGGTCGCGCAGCTAAAAATGGTGACGATGCCGTTGGGGAACTTAAGTTACTTTCTGAGTTCATTCAATCTGAACAAGCCCGGGCAGAGCAGTGGAACGGTCTGGACCAAATTCCAACGCCAAGTTCAACGAGCACATCTCGCCCGGACCATCAAGCAATACGTAAACCCAACCTGCGTGGAACCGGTGAATACAACAAGGATTGCGGTGACTTGCTTGCAACGAGTCAGCACCGCATCTCTGTACCGAAAGATTTCGTCAGTAAGAAAAGCCTTGCCGCAGCCCCGAAAATCAAGCGCTTCTTCGACGTGGATCGTCTACGTGATAAGCGGGTCATCGGAGTTGCTTGTATCTCCATTTTGATAATGCTGATTGTTGGTATCACGACGGTGCAATCGAATAGTGCTATGGAAACAAGCCTGACACAGGCTAAGAAAGCGCTTCAAGACAAGCAAGCGGATCGAGCGATCTTCATTCTCAATAACGCCATCGAAAAAGATCCGACCAGCAGTCGCGCATTCTTCTATCGCGGCCTGGCCTATGCCACCTCTGGTGATTACGATCATGCCAAACTCGATTTTGAGGCTGCAATGCTTCGCGGTGCGCCCCAGGCACGAGTTCTGTTGGCTCGCGCGTCGGCGGCATGCAAGGCTGAACAGTATGAAGAGGCAATTCAAGATTGCAACGATCTGCTCAAGATGGAGCCCAAAAATCTTGAGGCAATGCTGATTCTGACGACAAGCTTTGAACGTCAGAGAGATTATGACGGCATCGAAAAAATTGCCACACAAGCGATCGGTATTACTGACGACCCAGCTATCAAAGCGCATTTGTTGGTGCAACGCGGATTCGCCCGGACACGACAACGAAAGCACGCCGATGCCGGGCATGACTTCGGACAGGCGATCGTGCTCAAGCCGGACGCTTCAACTTACATGCAGCGAGGGGATGCCTACAGATCGCTGAAAAGATGGGGCGTGGCAGTGTCCGACTATAGCCAGGTCATTGCCAAAGATCCGCGCAGATATGAGGCCTACGTTGCACGAGGCATCTGCTACGGTGCCCTTCATGAAGACAAATCTGCTATGAAGGACTTCGGGCGCGCTCTATCCCTTGATAAAGCTGGTGTTGAGGCATACATTCAACGCGGATCCCTGCACCTGAGCCGTTCGAATTATCGGCTGGCTGCAAATGACCTGGAAGACGCGATCAAACTCCTACCTAACGATACGGAAACGCAGCAGAAACTTGCAGCTGCCTATACTCACTTGCATCGTGCAATTCCAAGAGCATGGTTAAGAGGCGTCACCAACGGGTCGGCGAGCTCCACGTCATCCCGCTCAATGATTTCAGATGCGCAGCCAGACACAGTCGGAAGCGGCAAGATGCCGAGCGATCCGAAGCAACTAGTGAGTGTTGGCTACAAGTATTTGACAAATGGTGAAATTCAATACGCTATCCAAATGTTCGCCGAAGCAATCAAAAAACAACCGAACAACGTTGAAGCTCGGCGCTATATGGCTCATGCCCTGGTTGAATCAGGCTCGGCCGCCACTGCAATTTCTCAGTTCGAGGCCCTGGTATCCTTGGACGCTTTGACTCCTGCCGATGCCTTGATCTACTCCAAAGCCCTATCGAACACCCGCAATACCGAACGGGCAGTCGACGTATTGACTAATTACCTGACGCGGAGTCCGAAGAACATTAGCCTTCGAGCCGAGCTTACCCGTTTGTATCTTTCCATCGGATTCGGTACAAAGGCCGAGAGCGCTTATCGTGAAGGCCTCACTTATGTTCGGACCGCTGCAGACAAAGCCCTGCTAGATAGTGCATATCGAAATGCTGGTGGCACCCAACGGGTCTCCCCAGGAGCAGGCAAAGTCAAAGACAGCGATCTCGGTGGTTAACGCTCAGAACTGCACCACAGGGACCTTGACGTTCAGCTGAGCGCGCAGTTGTTGCGTGGTGTCCTGAAGTCTGGCAATCTCAGGAAGATCGCCACGACCTTCTGCAAGCAAAAGCTTGTTCTGGACCATACTCAATTTCAGCAATGGATCTTCCACCAGCTTGGTGGTGGCGGCTTTGGCCAACATATCATCAGCTAACCGCCAGTTTCTGTCTCTGTCGGCGTTTTCCTTGCTGGTTTGTCCTTGCATAAAGTAGGCCATGCCGAGGTTATTGTAGTCGCGACCTATTCGCTTATCATCGGCCGCCAGGAAACGCTGATCGTATGCCAGTTGTTGCTGATAGAAGAGCAACGCATTGCCAATTCTGGTGGCACACAATTCGATGGTGGCAAGCTTCGAATACCCGATCGAATAGGCATTGTCATAAGTTTTCATTGCTTGCATTCTGCGTCTAGCCTGCATCGCCTGCATGAGCCAATGGGCCTCATCGACCTTTTTGGTTTCACAAGCCACCCAAATCAGATTCTCTTTGGTGGCGTCGTCAGGGTTTTTATTTATCTTCAAGACCTGATAGGCGATTTCCTGACGACCCCAGTATCCATAACGATCCGGAGGCATTTGTGCCCAATTGATAAAGCTCGCGAGGGCGGTTGCGGTGATCAGTGACGTGAAAGCAAGCGTTGGCAAAGAAATTCGCATGACCAGATTATTCCGGACCTCCGCCCACAGGACCCGCCGCCGCTGCCGCTGCCGCTGCTGCTGCTGCTGCTTCTGCTGCTGCTTGT
>JADYXS010000156.1 GCA_021772155.1 Candidatus Obscuribacter sp. | reverse complement strand
TGGAGTAACTATTGGTTCAGGCGGCGCTATCAATCTGGCCGGGACTAACTTGACCACACAAAATATCACTGCCAACGGCAACGTGACAGGAAATGGAGGCGCAGTCAGTCTGATTGGTCGCGGAAACATAGCTACCGGCAACATCAATACCTCGGCAGGCATCACGTCTGGAAATGCTGGCGCCGTAACGCTAGCCGACTACAACTCGTTTTTGACCAATACTGTCAACGCGGGGACGATAACGGCAAGAAGCCAGACCGTCGGAAACGGTGGCGATGTCTACATGTTTGCCAACACCAGCGTCACCACCGGTAGCATCAATGCCTCAGGAGGCAGCACCGCCGGTGCCCCTGGCAGTCTAACCATCAACAATCCTTATGCAGCCGGCGCAATCTCTCTGGGTGATGTGACCATCACGGGTACAAACACCCCGAGGTCGTTCCAAGGATTCACGGCCGCAACTGATTCTACGTTTTCAGCCGGACAGGTACGGACGTCCGGGCCTATAAACATATTGTCTTACAACAATCAGCAGTTCACGTCCATTAATACTTCATCCGCCACCGCATCTGGCGGAGATGTCATTCTCAATAGCTACTTCGGAGCACTTTCGGTCACTGGCGCGACAGGCATCGTGACCTCGGGCACAGGGACCGGCAATGCATCTGGGAAGGTTGAGGTATACATCCCATCAGGTAGTGTGTCTGTGACAGGGCCGATCACCACGACTGCCACTGCTGGCGCCACTGCCGGCAGTGTCGCGGTTACTGGTACCACATTTTCCACCGCCGGTGCTATTAACACGAGCAACCTCGGCACGATAGGCAACGGTGCTGACGTGTCGATCTTCACAACCGGAAACTTGACGACGACAGCGGTCTCAGCCAATAGCGGAACTACACTTGGCAATGGCGGCGGCATAAACCTGATTGCTGGCAGTAGCGGCACCGGAAACGTCAGTGCTGGTGCCATCTCCGCCACTGCGACTGGTGCCGGAGCTCCCGGAGGGAATGTGCTGATCACAGCACCGGGCACGGCGAGCGTCGGCAATGTCACCTTGTCGACAACCGGCACTGGGACTGGCGGTTCCTTGATGATTGTTGCCGGTACCACAGGGACGAGTCTGGCCCCTGCGCAAACTGGCACGCTCACTGTCGGAGCCGTGAACACTACAAGTGTGTTAAACGGCGGTGAAATAGTCTTAGCTAATCTCGGTACCGGTGGAGCAATTGTCGCCGGAAACTTGACCACAAACCCATCGGGCACAGACGGACAGGCTGGCAGCATTGGGATCGTGTCTGGCGGCACTGTCGTTATAGGCAATGTTTTAGGGAGTTCGGTCGGCGGCTCCGGTGGTGCTGATGCATATGGTGCCGATTTATTCATTTCTGCAGGAGCTACCAGCGGTGTGTCAATCAGAACCGGCAACATCGACCTCGATGCAACCGGTCCAGCAGGAAAGCTTGGCGGCAATATTTATTTTGTGCGTACGGCAGGAGCCACTGCCGCCACCGGATCTGTAACGCAGAAAGGTGCTCCGGCGGGTTCATTCTTCAATGGCGCTCCCACGGCTCCAGTTGCAAACATCGCTGGCAACACCACGCTAACATTCAATGGAAGCAGTGTCACTGGCTATAATCCAGGCGGATTCACATCCATAACAGGCGGCACTGTGACAGTGAATGCCACCAGCGGCGGGACAGGCGATTTCAGACTGCTCGTTCCGATCGTAGCCAGAGGTGGCGATGTAACCCTGACTGGTCTGGTCGGTCAAACCACCGGTGGCTTTGCCACTCCTGTGATCGTCCTGGCCTCCGGTAACATAACCCTGACAGGGAACACCACTTCCAGCAGCACCACGGCACAAGGTGGAGTGGTTAATATTATCAGCACAGCCGGAGCGACCTCCCTACGAACTGTCGATGTTAGTGGAACGACCGGCGGTCAAATCCTCCTGTCCGGAAACGTGGGACCAAGTTCGACAGGAGTATCGCTGGCAAATGGCGCTTCACTTCTTGCGAACTCTTTAGCAAGTGCTGGAGCTGGTGGACGAATCAACATAATCGCTGGAGGCAATGTATTTCTCGGAACTGGGGACAACCGCACCAACAATTCTGTGAACGCCTCTGGATTATCCGGCGGAAATATTACTGTGGTGTCCGGGCAAAGCATTTTAGACTTCGAAACTTCCATTCAGGCAACAGGCACTACCGGCGCAGGCGGAAATATCTGGCTACAGGCTGTAAATGGCGGCGTTTACCTTTATAACGAATCTATCGCCGGAATCAATTACAACGCGAACCTAGATGTTTCCTCCACAGGCTCACAGGGCGGCTCAATCTACGCGGCCGGTCCTCAAGGACTTAGCGTGAGATCTGACTATATTTCCGGCGCTCCGGCTAGCACTACTGGGAGCTTCAACGCCAATGGTTTCAGAGCCGGAGGCACAATTGCACTTTCTTCGTCCCAATGGGCAATCACGTTATCCGATCTGTCATCCATAACGGCAACCGCTTCGGCTGTAGGCGGCATCGGTGGGGTCGTGCAAATGTCTACAGCCGGCACGCTTCAAACATCGTCAGTAAACGTTTCGGGTTCGTTTGGAGGCACCATTCAAGGATCCTCGCTGTTTTACATCTTGGATAACGGCGGAAATCTCTCGGCCAATGGGACCGCCGGCTCCGGAGGGTTGATCAGAATCGCCACGGCTTATGCTGCTCGGTTGGGTTCTTCTCAAAATACCACGAGCAACAGCATTTCCGCTAATGGTACCAGTGCCGGTGGAATAATCGATATCAGTTCACTACTGACCATAGCTTCATACGAGACGAGCCTATCAGCCACGGCCACGACCGGAACTGGTGGCACGATTAACGTGTCTTCGTATTTTGGAGACGTTCAACTTTATCAGGGAACTGCCGGCACGAATGCCAACATAAATGTATCTTCTACTGCCGGTACAGGCGGAAGCATTCACCTCACTGCAGCCGCTGGAGTTCAGTCGTCCCAGGATGCCGGCGCGTGCTGCGGGAATGCCACCATAAGAGCAGATGGTGCCACTTCAGGTGGTTCGATCATCATTGCTTCTACGAGTTCCAGTGATGTGTCCCTAAATGCCATGTCCGCTATTTCTGCGTCAGCCACGAGCGGTGTGGGTGGAAATATTTTGCTAGCCAACTTTGGCACAGGGGCTGTGGCAACCGGTTCGGCGACTCTGTCGGCTAACGGTTCTGCTGGCGGCGGCTCCGTGACGGCTGTATCCGGGGGCACAATTGCGCTTTCAGCAATCAACGCCAGAGCGACTACAACGGGACCAGGAGGCACAATCTATCTTTCTTCGGTGGGCAACCTTTCTGCCGGTGCCCTCAATGCTTCCGGCTCTGGGGCTCGCGGTGGAACAGTTCTGATCAGCACGGCTCAACCAAATCCTACGGCGACAGGTACAACACTTTCGCAGTCAGGGGCAGCAACGACTCCATTTGCCTCAGGAACCGTGACAATCGGCTCGTTCAATGTGACAGGTTCATCTGCTGGCACAGCCTCGATGTACACTTCCGGCAATGCCACCATTACCGGTGGAGCCGGTGCCACAACCAGTCAAACGAAACTGGTGCTGCCACGCAGACTGGCATTGACCGCCATCTACACACTTACCCCGGATTTGATTCCCGGCGGAAGCTTCACGTCGTTCTCCAACACCAGTACGCTCACTCTGTCCGGTTTTTCGTCGGCGCCATTGCCTTTGGTAGTTTCAGCACAAAGCGCGGTTCTTGGTACCGTGACTGGTGCTGGTCAGTCTTTTTCAGTCCTGTCCGGTGGTACTATTTCTTATGCCAGTATTAACACCGCACCATTAGTTGCGGGTGCCGGTGGCTCCGTTGCTCTCTATTCGCTGTCTTCAGCGGCCAATACAATTCAAGCAAATGGAAATTTCACAACTTCAGGCAGTGGTCTTGGAAACAAGGCCGGATTCATAGTAATCGATGCTCCGTTTGGCAATTTCTCAGCAGCGAACAACGTCCAGATTTTGGCTCAAGGAAACCTTCTCGCCACTGCAAACAATATTTCGCTGCTGTTCGGATCGAACCTGGTGCTGGCAGGAGGCGGTGGAGCCATCAATGGAGCGACCGTTCGATTGGTCTCAACCGACGGAATGGTCAACGCTAATCTCCTTTCATTAACAGGACCGGTATCTGGGTCTGCAGGAACCGACTTCACCCTGACTGTCAATTCGTCGGCTCTGGCACTTGGTGATATTTCAACCCGTGCCGGTTCCATAACTATCGACGGAAACAACGGTACTGGTGCCATAACCGTTGGAGCCAGCAAGTTGCTCTTCGCCAACCAGGGAAATCTAACAATTGAGAATGACTCGCTTCTGCTTGGTACCATCTCTATTGGTGCCAACGCCAGTCTCACGGCTCTAAGCAATCAAATAGCCACATTCGGAAACGTGAACATTGTAATTGGGGCTGTCCCTGCCAGCCCAGTAATTGGCACCGCACCGGCAAATGTGACTGTTAGCCAGTCCGGCGGCGGACAAGTATTTTTCGGAAATAACCGAATCGTAGCGAACACCCCAGTAAACCTTGCCACGGCCATCGGTACCAGAATCGTGTTCAACACAGGGACACGCCCTGCCAGCGCGATAACCCTTGGTGGTGGTGTCACTATCACTGCCGATCCTCCTGGTACTGCACTTGCTCCCGGGTCCGCGCTGATCGCCGCCGGTGGCGGATCCTTTGCAGGTTTCGACGCTACGCCGAACGCCGACCCCATTGCACCGCCTGCGCCGGTAATTCCGACTACATCGGCGAATGGGCCGATAGTGGTTCTCAATGAGCTCATTGCTGGGAATGCGACACTTGGTGGTCCCAGTCGTGCCGTCCTCCAGATATTGCAGATCCCCTTTAACCCCGCACTGCCACTGAGCACGCTCAACCCGTGCGATACAACATTGCCGGACCGTCCGTACCAGAATTCATTCTCCGCCGATGAAGTCTCTTTCGGTGAGTCAACTGAAGCAGTCAATGACAATCATAAGAATGAGACGCGTGGGCGCAAGCAGGACGATGAGAGTAAGACCGACCATACCTCGATGCAAAATGAGCCGTCGGCTCTGAAGGCGATCGCCTTCGTTCAGCCTGCTGCTACCGCAACAGGTACCTCCGTTACTAAATCCAGTTCGAACAAAGTCAGTGCTTGGGTCAATCAAGAAAATGGTGTCACGTTTGATTCACCTAATTCGCTGATCTTGAACAGCGGCGAGGCACTCATCTTTTCATCAGCAGTCAGCCGCATTCACTGCGGTGAATATAGCGTTTCTCTCCGGTCAGGAGCTATCGCCCTTGTAACCAAGGACGGCTCCCTGTTGAAAGTGCGAAACTTGGGCGGCACTGGTGCAGATTCGGTATCTCTGCTGGTGCATGGCCGAAAGATCCACGTGCACCCGGGCTCAGAAGCCATAATGGGTCCCGATGATGGCTCTGCTGAAAAAGTAGCGCAGACCGATAACCTCGGTCGACGCCGTGTAACTCATGTTGCTCCAGCAAAAGGGAAGACAATTATCTTGTCTGAATTCTCCATGTTGTCATTGATCAAGTCGAATCGGTTGTTAACCCAAGTGGTCGTTCAACGCCCAGGCAAGACTGAGAGCGCCGTTTCTCGCAATGTCATGAAAACCATGGCTGCCCTTACGTATGCTACTGCTGGGCATGGACAGTACTCTCAGTCGAAATGACTTTTGCATTTGCCTGGAGCGCCTCAACACGTAGCGCTTCATCGGCGCGATCGGTTTTCCGTAAGAGCTTAGAGTAAGCTTTGAGGTAGGCGCAGGTCCTTTCCTTCGGAAGATTCGCTGTGCGCCCGGCTTTAATTGCCTCTGTGTAAAAGCGCTCTGCCCGTTTGTATTCTTTGCCAGCATCGTAGGCGGTGGCGAGATTAAAGAGCGTGGCGGTCACTTCGGATGGTCCAAATGTGCCGGAAGACCTAATCATCTCAAGCACCCAAACGCCAATGGCCGCTGCTTGTGAATACTTTCCTTGTCCAAAGTACGATCCGGCTAGCTGGTTAAGGAGGGCCACAAATGACGGGTCGCCAGGTGACCCGGCCTTATGGGTCAAAGCCAGAACCTTATAGACATATGGCTCTGCTAACTGATGTTTACCTTGCCTGCAGTAAAACCAGATTATGTTTTTCAGCAGTGAAGTCGTGTTCGGATGCGCAGCCGGCAAAACCTTTTGGTCAATACTCAAAGCTTGCACAAATAGAGGTTCGGCAAGGTCAAACTTGCCTTGAAGGCTATACACAGATGCCAGATTTTCCAGACTGAGTGCAACGTGCGGATGCATCTGCCCCAATCGTTGCTGGCGGATGGCGAGACTTCTTTTATAGAGTGGCTCCGCCATTACGTATTTGCCTTGATTGCTATACAAATGAGCCAGGTTGGCCAGGCTCAGAGCTAACGCTGGTCCAGTCCCTGTTTCGGTGTGTTCCAAGATATCAATAGCTCTTTTGAACGACTTCTCTGCCATGTCGAAATTGAATTTTTGCTCGTAGAGTTCGCCAAAAGTGTTTAAAGTGGTAGCCACTTTTGAATTCTCTTTGCCGAGGACTTCAGCCGATTCCAGTGCTCGCGTCAAGAATATCTCGGTCTGCATGTAATCGTGACGATAAAGGGATTTCAATCCACTCTGATAATTTTCTGCCCACGACGCAGCTTGTTGGCCCAAGGCAGGCGTCATACTGAAAACTAAGATAAGTGATAGCGCCCGAACATAAAGTGACGTCATGCCGAACAATCCTTAAGCAACATACTAAACCGATTGCACCCCGCAACTTTGGAGGATCATGGCTCTAGCTGCGCATTTCAATTTTATCCGTTAGCATCTTATCATGATGCTGTGGTATTGCAAGTGGTGGCATGGTGCCCAATTCCAGGTGTTTTGCAAATAATGGAGATCTGTCAGGTTGGTCAAATATGCCTGTTAATATGTGTGGGTAGCTTATAAAATGAACTGGCGAAACGGCGAATTGACGATTTGGTTTTCATGAAACTGATGGAATTGAGAAGAAAGATAGTCGAAAGATTGCCTGGTGGCGTCACCACCCAGGCACTACGTCCTAAAAACATCGCTATTACTGGCGCGGCTTTGCTGTCTCTTCATATGACCATCGAGGCTGGGTACGGGCAGGTTAATGGGCAGGCGACAGTGCACGCAAATGGGCAGGCAAATTTTTTGGTGCTATCGGCAGGAACACCGCCGCCACTCAACAATGTAAACGTCGGTATTATCAATGGAGGCGCCGGTGCCTTTTTTCAACCTCAGCCTGGTGGCTCGACGAACTTTACCTCGGCGGAAAATTTGGGAGAACTGTCTAGCGTTTCCAATGGATTGCCGGCGCAGGCAATTTTAGGATTGCGAGTGTCCGGCAATACGTCTTATAACCTGACCGTAGCACAGACATATTTTTCTGCCACCAATCTTCAATTCAGGGGAGTGAACGTTGAAGGCGGACAAGACCGTGGATCTTTCGTCCACATTACCGCCGGTACCCCGGTTGGGCGTGGTGAGTTTTCAAATGCCCAGGGCAGTCGCATCAATGCAGCATTATTGGGCGACGGATTGACGTGTGCTCAGATATCGTTTGGTACAGCAACCGCCATGTCGACAGTTATTATGTCTGGGGCCGCTCCGTCGGTAGTGC
The DNA here is from genome assembly GCA_021772155.1 of Candidatus Obscuribacter sp. Lineage (GTDB taxonomy): Bacteria > Cyanobacteriota > Vampirovibrionia > Obscuribacterales > Obscuribacteraceae > JADYXS01. Next base: position 18,422 of record JADYXS010000156.1, on the reverse strand, counting down.
CAGCAAACATGAACTCGCCTGCTGGCTTGATGATGCCGGAATTACCGATGATGTCAGCGACAGCTGGTATGACACCAGCCGCCGCCGCAACCGCAGACATGGTGAACAACTCTATGCTCGTTGCACCCCTCACCGGCACCAGGCAATCAACCAGCACCAATGATGGAGTTGAAGTTCCGGTCTATCTGAGCGTGCCCACAGGGTTCGCTTTGGGACCGGTCAACGCTAACAGCCCCGGTATGTTTATAACGAATCTACAGTTCGCTGTTTTTCCTCAGCCATGAAGAGCAAACCCAAAATGCCAGGTTTAACAAAAGTCAGGGCAAAACTATTGTTTGCGATCTTAATTGCGACTTCTGGAAATTTGTTTCTTGCCCCCAACTCGATTAGCATAAGCCAGATTGCCGGCACAGGACGCGTCACAGAACGTTTGTTTCTCTCGGTCTCAGGTATGGGTGGCAGAGGGTTAATGGTCACCGATAGCAGCACCACTGGCGCCGTTGCCGTGCCATCCGGCCAGACCGCAGGACTGATAGATTTTGGTCAATTAACCAGAGGCACGGGCCAGCCCCTTGGGGCCGTAATCGGACTGCAGGTAAGAGGAAATGCTTCTTACCGCTTGAATGTTTCCGTCTCGAGCTTCCAGACAACTACGCTGGCAATCAAGAATGTCGAAGTATCGGCAAACTCAAATGGTGGCAGCTTCATCGGCGTAAAACTTGGACCAGTTACAGGAACCGGGGCACTCTCCAACCCTGCTGGCACAGCAGTCAACGGCATGATAATCAACGAGTTACCGCTAAACAGAATTAGTCGTGGTCCTGTCGGACCCGCCTCAACCACCCTAGCCGAGGGCACTGCGCCATCTCTGGGCGGGAACGCCAATAGCCCTGATAATGCGGTGGAAATTCCAATCATCGTGACTGTGCCGACAGGGCTTGCAATTAGCCCTTCTCGGGGAAACGCCGAAGGCTATTTTCAGGTGGTGCTCCAGACAGGCATTTTTGGACAAAGGTGAGGTGGGTTTGATTCGTCGCCAGTACGTTTTGGCAATTCTTCTTGCGTCTGGTATGGGTCTGACGGTGGCACCATGCGCCGAAGGACAGTTAGCCACGTTTACCCTCAGCGCGCAATATGGCGGATTTTTGGAATTGAGTGCTGGTACGCCACCTCAAACGAACGGTCAAACGGCGACGGTCTCAAACGTGAACTCGGGCGCCTCAACAGTGGCGCCTCCAGCCAATTCACAAAATTTCGCTAGTTCAATCGACTTTGGCGATGTTTCCAGCGGCGATGGCACCCCGCTGGTCGGAGCGGTTGGCTTGAGGGTGCGCTCGAACACTGCCTTCAGAGTGTTGGCCTCGCTTACATCGTTCCAAGCAACGACGTTGCGATATCAGGGGCGGGACATTTCTAGCGCTGACGGCGGCTCCTTTATCAGAATCTGGCTCGGCCCAGTCAGCGCGACTGGCAATCGTTCCATAGCTGTTGGACGAACGTCAGTAAATTCTTTGTTGACCGGCGGCTCAACGCTCTCCGCTTTGTCCCGCGGGCCTGTCACAGGTGCATCTACTGAGCTGATTTCAGGACCAGTAGCTTCAATTGGTGGCGGCAAAGACAGCCCCGATAATTCTCTGGAATTTCCATTTCTAATGTCGGTGCCGACTGGTTTTGAATTGGGAGCTGCTCCTGGTCAAGCCAGTGGCTCATTCTCGTTTGTAGTCCAGTTTGGAATTTTCGGTAAAGCGTAGCCCCAAAGCATCATCCGCCGCGCAGTATAGATTCAAGACGATGACTACCTCATATATAGGTAAGTGTAATAACCCCTGCAGTGACACCATAATCGTTGCGAAGATTGGCTTGTGGACTAGTTCCATGAGCGACGCAAGTCAAGGAATGAGGCGAATATTGCAGGATCCTTTCCAGCCGACTCGTGCCCAATACGCGGGCAACTAACTACAAGTCGCCGATAACCTATTTACATTTGGCAACATCTAACGGGTTACCCCCTATAGGTGGGCATATCACTTACAGGGAATGCAATGCGGCGATGCCGCTTTGTGCAAATGGCGTATACGGCATCCACTTGTAAGGACTCAAAACATGCAAAGACTTCTTGTAAATCCGAAATTTTTTAAGACGAGTCTCATCACATTGCTTGTCGGTGGCCTTTTATATGCAGGTTCGGAACCGGCTCATAGCGTTGTCGTGAGCACGATAACTCTAAACGGACAAGCAGCAGGATTGCTGGCACTTGATGGTAGCGGCGCCGGTGCAACTGACTGTACGGCAACTGGCGGAACCGGAGCTGGTGCGTCTTGGACGGTGGTGCCTACGGATCTGGCAGCCAATGCCAACGGTACATTCAACTTCGGTACGTTGTCTTCTGGAGACGGTACACTGCTGACCGCCCAATTGGGATTACGCGTCCGAGCAAACTCCCCCTGCCACATTACTGCCGTCTGCAATCAAGCTGCCTCAGTCATTCCAGCCGCGCCAAACTTAGTCTATCAGGGTACCAACCTCACCACCGCCGCCACACTCGCCGCCTCAATTGGGATTGCCAATACGGTAGCAGCTTTGTCGGGCGGTGCTAGAGCCAACGTCGGTGCCTATTCAAGCGCAGGTAGTATTTTTACTGGTGCCAACACTCTGGCAACTCTCACCAACGCAGCAGCGCCTCTAACTGCTTCCACTTTATTCTGCAGCTTTACCGCGGCCCCTTCCACAGGCGGCACGTTGGTGAGCAACGACAATTATGTGCAAGTGTACCCCCTGTTCACTACCAACACCGGATTGGCATGGGGAACGAGCACTGGCGCAGCATCTACACCGTTCACCCAGAGCGTCGTGTTCGGTCTTTTCGCCAACTAAAAGTTGTTTCTAGACCTGCTGTTTGTTGTCCTACACCACTACTAAAACTGAGCGAGTTCGCTGTTTATCAGAGGGCTCGCTCAGTTGCTAAGTTTTTCGAATCCCCGGCGAAATTCCAAATGAAATGAGCCAAAAACCTATAGTCGTATTCTAAGTGCCTAGAACTCCTGTAATTAGGCTTCTAAAAGGTGTGTTCGTCACATTGTGCTTAGGCCTGCTTATTTTGGGAGATTTGAGCCCCGGACACAGTGGCGTTATCAGCACGATTAGTTTCAATGGACAAGCCTCTGGAGTGCTCAGCATCGACGGCAGCGGTGCAGGACCCACCGACTGTACCTTCACCGGAGGAGGACCTAACACCGGAGCGGCCTGGGCAGTGCTTCCTACCGATCAGAGCAGTGCTGATGGTACATTCAACTTCGGAGTTTTGACCAACGGCGATGGAAGCATAATCACTGCCACCACGGGACTACGAATCCGTGGCAACAGTCCTTGTCATATCACGGCATCCTGTAACCAAGCCGGTGCCTTTGTCCCGTCTGGCCCATTTTTACGTTACAACGGAGTTGTTATCAACAGCACTTCGCGATTGGCACGCTGCATTGCGCTCAGTAATCAAGCACCTATGTCGGGTGGAGCAAGGGCGAACCTGGCCGCTTATTCAAGCGCTGGAACATTGTTTACCGGTGCCAATACCTTGAATAGTTTGACGAACGCCGCTGTACCTCTCACTGGCAGCACAAGGTTCTGCCGTTTTACTTCGGCACCCTCCACAGGCGGTACATTGACGAGCGCCGACAATTATGTGGAAGTGTACCCGCAGTTCAGCACAGATACTGGCGCAGCTTGGGGCACCACTGGTGGTGGGCCTGCTTCCAACGTCTTTGTCATACAGTGCGTATTTGGACTGTTTCCAAATTAACCCTGGCAAGCTCTATAAGCCGGTACCCCGACTGTGTTTGCTAATCTTTCAAGGAAAATGCATCAAGTAGCTTCATTGAACCTCAAAGATCGAAAGGATCATGAGTGCCAATGGTTTACCTGTTAGCATGATATTTTTAGGGATTGTTGATTCTGACTAGCTGGTATGGACAATGAATATACGTCGAGTTCTCAATAACGCCCTCATTGGCTTGTCGGTTTTATTGATACTGCCTGCGCTGCCGGCTGACTCCTTCAATATGGGTTTGACTCCAGCCAAAATTCTCGAACATTTAAGCCCGGGACAAGAGAAGACTATCGTTTACAGTCTTACGAATGGCTCAACTTCCGAAAACCTGCGGATACAGGTCCTGGTGTCCGACTGGTCCTCCAATGAGCAAGGACAACTATCCACACCAGGAGCGGGAGCCTACGAGTTTTCGGCCAGCAATTGGGTCGAGGTTAGTCCGATGGAATTTGTCGTCAAACCGCGCCAGACTCAACTTGTCCGCGCGACATACAAAGTACCGGCCGATGCAAAATCCGGCGATCATCTCACGGCGCTCCTCTTTCGCCAACGAGTAATTGTTCCACCGCTACGTGAGCGCAGCATGGGTCAACTGGTACCGCAGGGACTGATCGGATCGCTCGCTTATATTGCCGTACAACCGGAAGAGAAAAAGTTCGATCTGCAATCCATGAAGTACATTCCTGCTGGCGAAAACACACCTGCACAAATCCGATTTTCAATTCAGAATCTAGGCAACGTTCATGTAAACCCCACAGGCAATCTTGAGATTCTCGATGCCGAGAAGCACTCCGTATTTTCTAAAGGATTGCCGGACCTTCCGGCGACCTTGCGCGGCATGGTTGGCGTTAGAGACATTCCGATAGACGTTCCGCTTGTTCCTGGAACGTATGAAGCTGTGCTAAATGTGCGAGTTGATGATGTTGGTGCTGCTGTGTCTGGCCGGCATGCTTTCACGGTTGTCCCTAAGCCGATAGCTATCATCAAACCAGAACCCGCTCCCGCCACCAAAGGTAGCACCACAAAAACCGGATCTTTTAAACCAACATTGCCGCCGGCGCTCAAACCGGCTGGTGCCAAACCGGCTGGTGCCAAACCGGCTGGTGCCAAACCGGCTGGCGCTAAACCGGCCGGCGCTAAACCGGCCGGCGCTAAACCGGCCGGCGCTAACAAGAAGTAGTTCTTCAACCACAAGATGGCAAAACGGGAGGGGCTTGACCCCTCCCGTCGGAACTTGACACGTAACACCGAATCTACGGGCCGGTCGTTGAGCTGATTGCTGGACAATCGGCGTCATTCCGCAACCACGGGAGGGGGCGAGCCCCTCCCATACCAACGAACGCACAGCCCTGCCCGTGCCACCACGGGAGGGGGCCGCCCCTCCCATACCAGCTAATCACCGAGTTCCGCTTAGAAGCGGCGCGGCATCCAGCGTCTTGAGAAGCGCTTCTCTATAACTTTGCCGTGTATTTTCTTCAACTGGAACTTGACGCCGGTTAAGCGCGCCCCTGGAAGGACTTCAATGCTCGATTCTCCATCTACAACTTCAAAGTCAGCTGGCACATAGTCAGGGTCGATTTTGATAATGTATTTACCCGGTATGACATCACCAAGGTCAAAGACGCCAGCGGGATCCGTGAGCGTATCTTTGTCCGTTCCAACAAGATAGAGCCTTAGATCAGCTGGTACTTCACCTGTGTCACTTTGAACAGACCCGGAAATACGACCAAACCGGCCCAGACGGAAATTCAATGTTGTCGTTCTGTTGGGAGTTATGAAAGCATCTTGCGACGTCCCATTGAGAAATGCCAGACGAGCCGGAACCGCATTTGTATCTGTTCTGACCGACACAAAACCCTTGGCGAGGTCCTTAACCAAGTATCGCCCTTCTATGTCAGTAGTTGCCAATGCTGCTCCGTTTACTGTTATTCGAAGGTTGGGAAGCGGTGTATCCACGCCAAGTTCAAACGTCTTGGAAAGATTATTGTCGATGAAGAAGCGACCCATCAACGTACCGGTAGTTGGTCTAATGCGCACCGGCGTATCACCGGACTGAAGAACAACACCCCGTCGTCCGACTAACCCGAACATACCGACTGCGACCTGATAATTCTCGTTTGCTCGTGAATAACTGACGGAGAAAGTCTCGTTGGTGTAAGGAACCTTCACGTTGAGGTTGCCGGTAAGCAAGTTAGTATCCCCGGACGTGGTGTCGATCTTTCCAATTGAAAATCCACCATTCAGGTATCTGCCCAGCAAACTTCCGCTCTGTACACCAACAGTGGTTTGAGAACTCCATGGTGTTGCCCACAACTTGTTGAATGAGGCCGTGGCCCCTCTGTACAAAAAAGTTTGGGTCTGCAAGCTAAACGCCGAAACGAATTCGTTGGTGGTTTGATTGTTCCGGGTCGTTCCAGAGTTGGAAAATATCCATTGGCCGCTCAGCCTAGTTCTGAGCAGCCTAGTCATATCCTGGCTGAAGGACATAGTGTTAAACGTCTGAGCGGTTTTATGCTGGGTTAGGGCTAGACTACTGTTGAAACTTACCGTAGGCAGAATGTTCGTGTTGCGGCTTATGGCAGTTCCTAACGTATAGATTGTGGTCGGGAGCTTCGGCGCGTTACCCGCTGTTGTCTGGCTAACCGACCGGCTGGCATTTACATTGACGCCTTGTACCACTTCGTAAGAAGCGCTTTCCTGCCAGACGAACTGATTGCGATAAGCGTTGGAAATGTCCAAGGTAGACCATCTCGGGGTACCACTTTGAACCAGCGACCCGATGGTGAGCTTCTTGTTAAATGAGGCGGTGTCCCGGAAGAGGAACACAGCCCCTTCGTGCCACTTGCTGTCAAATTGTGTGGTGTCTTGCCGTGATTGTGACAAACCAAGGTCGAAGAGCAAATCGTTTGTGAAGTTGCCCTGGCGCCTGGACAGTTCATCATGAACCTGCAGATACCCGAGATAGCCCCGCGCGTGAAACTGCGGATTGTTTCGATCCGCAAAACCACCAAACCCAGCAGCGACTCGTAAGCGATGATCTATCCAGAATGGGGATTTCGTTCTTAGGTCGCGTGAATCCAGATTGACGTACCCCAGTCCTACGTTTCGTTGGAAAAGCGGGATTTGCTGTTGTAATCCGATCCGCCTCGTGGAACTTTGCAGAGCACCGACTGTAACACCAACTTTAGTGCCAGGTCCGAAGAGGTATTCGGCTATCAAACCGCGATTTATGCCGGCAGCAAGAAGCGACCCGTTTCTCAAAACGTAATCACCTAGTTGGATGTTGAAATGCTGGCCGGTTGCTTGTACGCCTCCCATGGAATACGTAAATCCCGGACCTTTCGCCGATCCAACAAACGTCAGGTAGGTATTGATGACCGTCCGATTAATCTGTGAGGTCGTTCTGATATTTGTCGACTGTCCGGTGCGCTGCAGATTGCTATAAAGCAACTGTGAATCGGCTTGGACAGCATTTATGGTAAACGTCGGAAGGCGACTGGCCGGCGAAGTGGTTTGTTCTGCCTCGTATGTGCTTAAAGCTTCGGCAAATGCTGCGCTGTTGGGAACGACTTGAATTTCTCGTTTTTCAAAATCAACGTTTATGAAGACGTTGAACATTCTTTCAATGAGGTTTTGCGGTAGAGCTTCATTATTCGGCGTCAAATCAACCAGAGAGGTATTTTCCTGCGGTCCCTGAGCAATGCTGCCGACATACAAGGTGGCATTTTTGGCGTCGTACACGACCTGGGCATTGTCATCTGCACGTCGAATGGTAATGGTGCGATCGGCATGATTGATAATCAGATCGGCCAGCAAATTTTCGGCGATCGGTCGAATCGGCATCATTAACACGTTACTTTTGAGTTGTACCGGAGGTCTGGCAACCACCGGTCTTGATGCCACAATGAGATTGAAGTCTTGAGGTTGAGGCGGCGGCACGGGGATCTGCGAGGCCGGCGATGCCGGAGTAGGAAGCTCCGCCGGGATTTGCTGGCCGGGAGCCGGAACAAGACCGGGGATTTGCGGTACCTGAGCAGGCGGCAAAACGGGAATTTGCTGTGCCTGAGCAGGAGGCAGCGCAGGAATTTCTTGTGACCGAGCAGGCAAAATCACCAGCACCATGATCAGTGCCAGTGAAAAAATGGAGATTAGAATCCGCTCGATCCGCTCGTACAATCAAGATCGTTTCTAGCCGTAAGGCACCGGCCATGGTGCATACGGGAAGCAGTGAAGCCCGACCAGAGCAACAGATTTGTCTGCTACCGGTCCGAAATTAATCCCACTTGACAAAGCCTTTCTAGCAAAAAGTTAACCTAGTCTGTGGGGACGGCTAGGAATGATATGCGGCAGTGTTCGATTGTGAGTAAACAATAGCATAAGAAATTGCATAAGTAGATATCAGAGGATATCTATTAGGCGAGCTTTGGATAGCGATCTGGGCGCAAGATCGCCTCTGTGCGCGGCTGTATGATGACATCAGCTAAAAATGCTGGATCTTGTCACCAGCTCCGAAATTAAACTCACCAACCTAGAAAGTTCTGGTCAGGCTTGGCCCTCTATCTGCTGTCGTTTATTTTGCTCTTGACATTGAGCGCGCCTGCATCCAGTGCCACCACTCATTCGTCTCGCAAGCTGCGGATCGCGGTTTCCATCGACCAAGAGAATCAAGCACCAGGTCAAACCGATCAGCAGCTAATTCGCATTTGGGATCTGGTGGCGCAGGGAAAACTTGACGAAGCGACTTCAACCTACGACCTTGTCGACGATGGTGATCTAAAGCAAAGGGTAGTATCGCATCTGGTATCTGTCGGCCTGCTAAACAACGTAAATTGCCTGGTTTCACCACAGTCAGCTGCGCAGGTTCCATTCGATCCTCCGCCTCCTGCCGACACCACCTGTGGGGCTAACCACTACCGGTTAGCAACGGAGCTGTTGATTAAAGGCAACAAGATGGCCGCCCTTAACGAATATTGCCTTTCAGCATCAAACAAAACTCCAGAGGTCCAAGCTTGGAGAGAGATCGGCAGCTTGCTTTCGGAAGCGCAGAACTATTACTTGTCGAACGTGGCACTGGGCCGCTACTGTTCGATGGCTCCACAAGCACTGGACTTCATCACGATCCACGGAAAAATGCTACGGCTGAGATCCAGGCATTCAAAAGAAATATTGCAAACGATTGCAGAGTTGGAAATAGGCAATCCACTAAAAATTGCCTTTATTGCAACGGGTACCGTATCTACCAGAGTTGCTGCGACAAATACATGTAAAATACAAATGGGAAATTGCATTGCGGCGATGAGAACCGGCCTTCATTGAGGCAAAAGCTGCCCGGCTTGCTTCCTTTGATTGATGTTCCAACGGACCCACTGTTATGAATCACTTCAATCGCCGTGACAGAATTCAGATTTCGACATATGCTTGCATTTTTCTGGGGTCATTGTTAGCGCTAACTGGTTGCGTTAGACACGACGCAAAAACTGACTTGCTGCGTTCTTCGAGCTCCTTACCGCAGACTTATGCAGGGCAGCCAATTCGTCTGTCTCTGACGCTTTTAGATCCATCCTGGCAGAGCGCCACGAAAGTTGAAGTGAGCGTCGACCAGGTGGTGTCAGAAACATTATCGGACCACGATATTTCATCGGCGAAAGTCGAACTCAAACCGATTTTCAAAAGTGGTAATGCCTTAGAACTTGAAATTCCAACTACAGAGTCATTCAAACCCGGAATCTGGCATATATCGGAGCTGCGATTCTATCGTCCCGATAAGAAAGCGTGGGTTGATTACAAGGCAGGCGTGGACTACTCCGGCCTGGCCTTTCGCCTGATTAACTCGACTAATACTGAGCCAAAAGAAGGCAAGCTTAGATTGGACAAGGTCGAGATGGTATCACCATGAAGATTCTCCCTATAGTGCAGCGCCTTACGGTAATGACTTCAGCTCTGCTGATGTTGTCCGGATGTACGAACATCACCATTGAGTTCGACTTCCATCCGGATTTTTCGACAGACTTTTCCGAGTCAATCTGGTTGGATCAAGACCTTTCTGGCTACATGGGCACATCACAGACGCCGGGCGATGCTGACTACTGGTCGCACATGCGAAGGCTTGCGCAGACTTTCGGCTGGACCTGCAAGGAGAAAGCGAGTAATCATTTGGTGCTTTCTGGTTCTTGTCCTAACGGACAGCAAGACCCTGTGGCAAAGCAACTAGCCAATCAAATAGCTGTCTTCGCTGTGGCCAGTGGTGTACCGGCAGATGCAACATTAGTAGGTCCGACGGTGCTGAAGTACCGCGCAGTCAAAAAGGAAAACTTCTTCACTGTGGAGGATCATTTCAACGTTGATCTTGACCTTACCACCGATACAGCAAGAAAATTCATGGCGATGCCACCACATTTGGCGAAGCTACTGAATGACTCTGGTAAGAGCAGAGAACGAATTAAAATTGACGTCAAAGCTAAATTTCCCATTGCAGTTCTAAGCACCAATGGCAAATTGGAGTCGAAGTCAAATGCTGTTACGTGGCCGGTTTACGTTGGGCAATTGAACCACTTCGAAATTGCCTTTCTGATAATCAAATGGCCAATGGTCGCCATCGTAGTGGCGGCGGTAGTAAGCGTTGTGTTTGGGTCCATCTTCGGTCTTATTGCTCTTAGCGGAAGACGCCGCGCAAGTTGATTGCGAATTCCTCTACTGCGAAAACCGGAGAGCCTCCGGAGGGATTGAATCGTCATGCCCCTAGCCGTGCAGACGAACAAATATATGCAAGTTCCTACTTTTGTTGACATCATTCGACTTGCAAGCTCAAGAATAAGTAATCGTGTCGGGTGAACGCTTCATTCGATGTCATGTAGAACTACTCTGCTAAACTGTCTGCTGACTTGAACCCGGCTTCCCATGGAGGTCTAAATGGCCGAAACCATCTTACTCACGCGTCAAGTAGCGGTCAAAGCGATCGTCACTGAGAATTTCAAAGGCCAAGTTGCCTCGGAAATTAATCGCAACCTGCAACAAATTGACGCAGAGCTTCAACAACTTGAGTTCAAGGGCAAACGCGCTATTGCCGATCTCGAAAAGCGAGCGGGCACCCCAGCTCCGCCGGAAATGCGAGTTCAAATTGAAGGCATCCGGCAACAGGTCGAAGCAGAAAAAATGCGCCTGGCGCAGTTGAAAGAAGAAATGTCTGCGCAACAGCAAGCTCTTGCGGAACTTCCTATCGGTAGCGTTGTTACACAATTCACCGTCGAAAATCCGATTGAAGTGCGACTTGGCGAGAATATCTTCCAACGCCTCGAAGGCGGCGAAATTCTCGTAAAAGACGGCGTCATTCAAGAGATTCGCATTTAAGTCGAGGCCAGCATCGAAATTCAAAGGGCGGCGCACAGTTTCTGAGCGCCGGTTGATATGCACGAGCGGCCGCCTGGCGCCGCCGTGCAGCCTTTCCGATCCCATACAACCCGACGATAGTTTTATCAGTCGGTAGGTCCGTGTGTTACTCGGCCCAGAACTGGCGATGAAGCAAAGTGCTAACAGGCGCTACAATCCAATCTGAAACGCTGCTGAAACGTGCTACTGGTAAATCTTGTATGAGAACCGATTCGAAGTAGACGCACAGCATGGTTGTAATGCGGCCGACCAGGCAGTTTATCGTCTATAGGCGGCGGGAATTATTAGATGGCCAAGTTCGAGGATGAAACCACCAGTGAGTTTTGCCAAGACCTTTCTGACCTACTGCTCGCAGGTTATTGACCAGATTGATGCAAATGCGGTTGACGCCGCTGCTATGACTCTTGCCGCGGTGAGAAAACGTGGCGGACGGCTCTTTATTGTTGGCTCCGGAGGCGGTGCAGGACACGCATCACATGCAACGTGCGATTTCCGCAAACTCTGCGATATGGAAGCTTATGCACCATACGACAATGTTTCCGAATTAACAGCCCGGGTCAACGACGAAGGCTGGGATACTACTCTTTCCAACTGGCTAAAAACTAGCCGATTCTCCCGGAACGACGGACTTTTGGTATTTTCCGTCGGCGGTGGCAATCAAGATAAAAACATCAGCATGAACTTAGTCAATGCGATGAGGCTTGCACACGAGAGCAGCGGCACCATCGTTGCCATCGTTGGCAAAGACGGTGGCTATGCCGCACAGGTAGCTGATGCCGCCATAGTTATTCCGACGATTAGAAGCGAACTTGTAACGCCGTTAACTGAAGGATTTCAAGCCGTGATCTGGCACTTGTTGGTTTCACATCCGGCATTGCAAGTGAATCCCGCCAAATGGGAATCCGTGACGCAGTCATGATCATCGTTAGAAGCCCAATGCGGATTTCTTTAGGCGGCGGTGGCACAGACTTACCGTCGTACTATGAGAACCACGGTGGATTTCTGCTTTCTGCAGCTATCGACAAATACATCTACGTGATGGTGCACCAGTCCTGGAACGATGAATACATCATCAAATACTCCCAGCTGGAACGCACGCGCACCATACCTGAAATCAAACACCCGATTGTCCGCACTGCCCTGGACTTGCTCAAGCTTGGTCCGAATCTGGAAATTTGCAGCATGGCGGACATTCCAGCAGGTACCGGTCTCGGCTCATCGGGAAGCTTCACAACGGCACTGCTGAAAGCGCTGTACGCATACAAAAAGAATCTACTGATCAGCCCACATGAGTTAGCTGAACAAGCCTGCCATATCGAAATGAATCTGCTGAACGAACCAGTCGGAAAGCAGGATCAATACATCGCCGCGTACGGCGGTATTACATTGTTCGAGATTGCGAAGGACGGGAAGGTCCATGCCGAACCCGCTAACATTTCCCCATCAACGCTTTTCACGCTCGAAGACAATCTGGCGATATTTTTTACCGGCTATTCCCGGTCAGCATCGGTCCTTCTCAAAGATCAAGATCAGCGAAGTCGTGACTCCGAATCAGCGATTATAGACAATTTGCACTACATCAAAGATCTTGGCTACAGGATCAAGACGGCGATAGAAGCCGGTGAGTTGAGCACTTTCGGAGAACTGATGCACGAGCACTGGGAGCATAAACGGCAGCGCTCCGTCGGTATGTCCAACAGTAAAATTGACGAGCTGTATAAGATTGGGCGCAAGCATGGCGCGCTCGGAGGCAAGTTGATCGGCGCCGGTGGGGGCGGATTCTTGTTGTTTTATACGGAGAAAAAACGCGAACTGCGGGAAGCTATGCGAGCTGCCGGGGTCGAAGAACTACGCTTCCGATTTGAATTCGAAGGCGCAAAAATAATCAATCAGGGGGCTTGACTTGAAACGAGTTGGTATCTTAGGCGGTGGCATTGCCGGGCTCAGCTTGGGTTATTTTCTCGGACCCGATTCAGAAGTATTGGAGCGCGAAAGTGAATGTGGCGGGCTCTGCCGCAGCTTTGAACATGAAGGATTTACCTTCGATCTCGGTGGACACATAATATTTTCGAAGGACCAAGAGATCCTCGACTTCGAATTAGAGTTGCTCAAAGATCAGGTCAATCAGCTCTATAGGCGAGCATCAGTCTGGTTCAAGGGTCGTTTCGTTAAATATCCTTTTGAAAACGGACTTTCAGTTCTGGACAAAGAAGACATTTACGAGTGCCTTTATCATTTTATCGATAACCCACCTCGTGAGCAAAAGACCTTTGAAGACTGGATCTATAACACCTTCGGCAAAGGACTCGCTGAAAAGTATCTGCTACCGTATAACCAGAAAATCTGGAAAACGCCACCTTCGGAAATGGGCACCCGCTGGGTAGAACGAATACCCAAGCCACCAGCAGAAGACATTATCAAATCCGCGCTGGGCATAGAAACCGAAGGATACACGCACCAACTTTATTTCTGGTATCCAAAGGAAGGCGGCTTCCAGAGCTTACCTCGCTCGTTCGAACGGCACCTAAAAGGACGCATTGTCAGAAACTTTCCAGTGCAAAAAGTTCGCCGAACTCCGCGTGGCTGGTCGGTGTCCAACGGCTCCGAAGACAGAGAGTACGAGCGCATTGTTAACACCATGCCCATATTTGAATTCGTCAAGACCCTGGAGAATGTCCCACCGGAAGTGCTCCGCGCTGTCGACGCTTTGCTCTACAACTCGCTCATCGTTGTGATGGTGGGTCTCAACAGACCTCGTAGAGTGGAACAAGTATCTTCCTACTTCCCTCAACCTGACGTCATTTTTCACCGCTTGGTTTTCTTTGATTATTTCGGAAGTAATTACGCACCGGATGGATGCTCGTCCATGGTGGTGGAAATCACAGCGAAGCAAACTGATTCGACATGGGCAATGACTGACGCGGAAGTGGCAAAGCGGGTCACCGACGACCTGGTGCGAGAAGGGTTCATTGAACAACACGAAGTGATAACGACAGCAGTCCGCCGTACAAAGTATGCCTATGCCATCTACGATTTGCACCGGGAGGACAACCTGGATATCATCAATGCCTGGTGCAAAGAACAAGGCATCGAATTGTGCGGACGTTTTGCCGAGTTCGTCTACTACAACAGCGATGCTGTTATCCGTTCAGCAAAAACGGTCTCCGAACGAATCAATCAGCAGGCTGTGATCTTATGACCAATTTCTACGCGGACGACCGTTAATGTGCAGTTAACCCGCACGAAGGTGGATGCCACCTGACGGGTAAGATGTCTTTAGCCAACTCACGGAACTTTTTGTATGCAATCACTTAAACCATCCGGACAGACCCAACCGACCTCACAAAAGGGCGGCAACTGGGTCGAAACCACCCTCGGAATCCTCTATGTTGTGGACGGCAACGTTCAATTTGCCGACGATTGGGACCACTGGAAGAATGCGTTTTGTCGCCTGCTAGAAATCAGCGACGACAAAGCCCGGCAATACGTAGAAGAATGCGTTACCGTGGGGCATCAGGTATTCGGCAAGCTATTCCATGAACTACCTTCTGAGTCTCGTCTCGTTTGCCTGACGCAGGCTACCACCAATGTATTGTTTGGTGGAGAACGACCGCAACTGGCTAAAATCGCCGACTCATGGGGAACCGACCTCCAAGGCGCCAAGCCAAATAGAGTTTACGCTCAATCGATAAGCGGCGATGCATCGCGCATGGTTGTGGGCAATGTGGAAAATGAATACGCCTGGTTGCTCGACCCCAAGACGCAAAAACCAGTAGACGCGCATAGCATCGTTTACGATACTTCCTACTACAGCTCCGGTGGGGAAGCCCATTACGGACCGAAGCACTACATGGCCCAGGCCGACTGGAGGCTGGAAAAATCGGCGCGCCTGATGCGCACCGTGCTGGATAACAGCGGTGAGCGGAAAGCAAAGTGGCTTGCAGAGCCGAGCAAGATAAATGCAATCGACTTCGGATCCGGCATCGGATATTTCCGCAAAGCCTTCAGTGACTTGGGTTTCAACCACTTCGGCATTGAGCTTTCCACGGATATCATTCAAAAGTGCAAGGAAACTTTTGGCTACGACACCTGGCACTGTGATGTTTCCGACCTTGGAAAAGTATCGGGCGGAAGAAAATTCCATCTGATCACATTGTGGGATGTAATAGAACATCTATCCGAGCCGGTCGAACAAATAAGACAACTCCGAACGCACCTTGCCGATGATGGATTGATTGTAATTCGCACACCGAATGTAGTGGCACACGAAATAGATATCCTGGGCGATTTCTATCCCTCATTTAAGTTCGACCATATCCAATACTTTTCACCAAAATCGCTTGAGTTCTGCATGAGCCAGTCGGGACTAAAACCAGTGTATGTTGAGACCGCATCTCATTTGTTCAAGGGTCTTCTAGGCGCGGATTTCACTTATAAACAAGGTCATTCCCTACACGGCGCGGATCTGATCGGTATCTACGCTCCATCCTGACAGGTGCACATGACCCTATCGCCAGATTCTGCATCCGGACGCTCAGTTTCCGTTGTAATGCTCACCCTAAATGAAGAAGGCGCAATTGCAAAAGTTGTG
Organism: Candidatus Obscuribacter sp.; assembly: GCA_021772155.1. GTDB lineage: Bacteria > Cyanobacteriota > Vampirovibrionia > Obscuribacterales > Obscuribacteraceae > JADYXS01. The sequence continues at coordinate 2,622 of JADYXS010000156.1, read as the reverse complement.
CAGGACATACGCCGCGTATTGCCAGAAGCAGAAATTGTAGTAGTCGACAGCAGTACCGATCGCACTCCTACCATCGCGGAGGAACTCGGTTGCAAATTGGTGCGCCAGTTTCCACCCACCGGTTACGGAAATGCTATGGACGCGGCGTTCAAAAACGCCTCCAGAGAATTCGTCGTGACCTTGGACTGCGACGACACCTACCCAGTAGATTCAATCAAACCGATGCTGGAAAGAATGGAGCAAGGTTGTGATCTTGTGAGCGCGTCCCGGCTCCCGCGGAAGCCGGACTCCATGCGCTGGGCAAATTACATCGCGAACGTTACTTTTGCCATGGCATCATTCATTCTGTGTGGTGCACGCTCAACCGATGTTCACACCGGAATGCGCGTGTACAGAAAGAGCCTGTTGGACGTCTTCCCTTACGACCCAGTTGGAATGGCTTTGCCTGTGGAACTTCAAGTTGGACCCGCTTGCCTTGGATACCACTGCGAAGAGATCTACATCGATTACCGACCAAGAATCGGTGAAAGCAAATTGGTACCGCTTGAGGGAACGATCTGGACATTCAAACGAATCTGGACCTGGCGGACGTTTGCTAATCCAAAACGCAAACAAATTGAGGATCGGCTCCGCGCGCAAACAACGCCTTCAAGATTGTAGGGGGCTCACCCCTAAGAGCGCCGGCGTCCCAGAGTCCGCAAAAAGAGGGGAGGCGCATGGCGCCTCCCTCTTACAATCATTCGAATTCGAATTAGGCGTCGAGATAATCTCTCAGCTTGTGGGAGATATCAGGCTGTCTCAAAGCGCGCAAGGCTTTGAGTTCGATTTGTCTGGTCCGCTCACGAGTGATGCCGACAAGCTTTCCAACTTGCTCCAGCGTTCGTTGCTGACCATCGGATAGACCGTAACGCAAAACGAGAATTTCTCGCTCGCGCGGCGTCAGCACAGACAAGACTCCTCGGATATCCAACGCCATCAAATTCGATTCCGTTTCAATCTCCGGCGGTGTCGTTGTCTCGTCCTGCACAAGGTCGCCGATGCTGTTGTCGTTGTCTTCGCCATACGGAGTATCAAGGGATACCGGCACGCGGTTGGCGGCCAGAATCTCTTTGATTTTGGCGAGGCTAACATTCATCGCCTTCGCCAATTCCTCCATTGTTGGACGACGTCCAATATCTTGCGAGAGCTTTCGCGTCACTTTACGCAAGTTGTTGATCGTCTCCACCATGTGGACCGGCACGCGAATCGTGCGGGATTTGTCGGCGAGCGACCGCGTGATGCCCTGACGAATCCACCAGGTGGCATAAGTCGAGAACTTGTATCCGCGCTCCGGATCAAACTTTTCAGCGGCGCGAATTAGACCAAGGTTGCCTTCCTGAATAAGATCGAGGAACGGCAGTCCGCGGTTTTGATACTTCTTAGCCACGCTGACCACCAAGCGCAGGTTCGCTTGAACCAAACGCTTTTTAGCGATCTCGTCGCCCTGGCCAATTCGCCGAGCAAGTTCAATTTCCTCGCTGGGGCTGAGAAGCTTGATACGTCCGATCGAGCGCAGGTACAGCTGCACGGAATCTTCACCCCGCGCTTTGGCAGCCGCCACATCATCATCTGTGGACGCAAAAGCTTCTTCTTCCGTTTCCGGAGTTTCAGCCTGCTCAACGAACCCAGGGAATTGAATTTCTTCGTCCAGGCTAATATCTTCGAGTGCAGCGGAGTAACTTGTTCTCATGGCACCTAAACGGCTTGCGCCGCCCTCTTATGGAAATGAATACCGATAACCGAAACTAGTAATCTTCGAAAAAACCGCTTCGAAATGATCATCCAACCTCTGTCATCGGTGACAGCGTTGCTCGTCATGTGAATTTCGACGACCCTACTATTAAAATGTTCCAACACGGCTGTTGGAATGATGTTAACCCTAGATCTTTTTGTCGTAAGTTATCAGCAAGCTTTCTGATCGGGACGCTGTGTGCGTTTTGGCACCACTCTAGGGTTAGCACTGGATAGAAAATTGTTAATTATTGTCTCGTCACGATGCATTGCTTTTTCTTTGAAACGTCCGTAGGAGTGCAATCCTCCAAATCCGAGCGAATTGAACCCGAGGTACGTCAAAAGTGTCAGCAACATGCCGGCGACCGCAACCAATGAAAGTCTTTCCGGCGAGCAATCGTGATGCATCCGCAAATGGATGTAGGCGGCATAACTTAGCCAGGTCACAAGGGCCATAGATTCTTTCGGGTCCCAGGACCAGTAAGTGCCCCAGGCGTGGTTGGCCCACAGCCCGCCGGTAATGATGCCGATCGTCAAAAGCGGGAACCCGACCATGATTGCTCGATACACGACTTCGTCATACAACTCGGCACGGTCCGCGTGCTGCACGGAAGTGTTGATCTTGCTCAATTGCCACCAACTGGCACCCACTCCGACGATACTGCCACCGACAAATAGCGCCTGCAATATATATGTGTCCGTGCTGGTGAACGTGCCCAGGCCAATTGCCGTCGCTGCAGCCACCAGGCCAGCAGCGGAAAGTGCGATGGAAACCACTCGTCCTGCGTACAGGAGCTGAACGAATGCCGCCAGACCGGCAATGAAGAAAAGGGCGTAGGACACAATTAAAGG
>JADYXS010000155.1 GCA_021772155.1 Candidatus Obscuribacter sp. | reverse complement strand
CTCCGCAAGAGGGATGAATGCAATATGCCCCGTTTTCAGTGAGCTACAATATGCACGCCCTCAATAACTGTTACGGAAACTTATATGAAAATTTTGCTGCCCCTGGATTTGGTCCAGCCGGTGGAGCCGACGATAGCTTCGCTGGACGCTCTTATCGATCTGTCAAAAGCAGACGTCAAGTTGATTTATGTTCGAGAAGTATTGCCCGCGTATGAAAATGCGCTGCGCTCTGCCGGCAATTTTTCTGACGACTGGGAAAAGACGTGGGACGAAACCGCTCGAAAAGCGCTTGATTTGGCAGCAGCGCTGCTCAAAGGCAAGTGCAAGTCGGTCATATCAGAGATTGCCACTGGTTCTGCTGCATTGACCATCGAGACAGTTGCTCGCGACGAAGGTTTTGACATTACAGTGCTTGTACCGCGCGAAAGGCATGGGGTTGAGCGCTTCTTCGGTGGAAGTGTCACCAATAAAGTACTGCAACACGCCCCGAATACCGTGCTCATTCTGCGCAACAAGCCGCACAAGCTCAATACAGCATTGATTGGGCACGACGGTTCGAACAACTCGTCCTTTGCAATTACTAAAGCGCTGGAGTGCTTCCGCATCAAGGAAAGCTCCAAAGTCTGCCTGATTCACGCTGTTGACCTTGCCGAACCGATCAAGCTGCTTGGCCCGGTGGAGTTTGTGGCGGCCCTTGAACAGAACGCGCTCATGCAGGGCGAAGTCTTTCTGGCCCAAGGCGAGAAGATCCTCCAGGATGCCGGCATCAAACATGCAGATTTAGCATTGATTGAAGACGATCCCGCCGCGGGAGTGATTACAATGGCTAAGGAAATCTCTGCGGATCTGGTCGTTATTGGCGCGCAAGGGCACACTGCAGTGCAGCACTTCTTAATTGGCAGTGTCTCGCACAAGATCGCCACGCATTTAGCTTGCTCCGTCGCCGTGGTTAAGCCAGCTCCGTCCAAAAAGTAACGGACTTTGCCAATGCGCTCAATATCTAATTTCATCGGAATTTCACTGACTCTCATGCTTTCCGCTTTCATCGCGTCTCCGTCGATGACAGCTGCGGTCATCGACGATGCTGCGGATCTGACGACCCAGCAGGCTCAAGAGCGAATGGAGATGCAAGATATGCGCCAGGAGCTGGGCAATATTAAATCGACCTTTGGTGAAGCCACCGAGGGTATGGAAAAACTTCGGCAGCAAGTCAAGCAGCAAGCCAGTCTGCAGGAAGTTCATTTGATCGCCAAAGAAGGCAGTTGGGAAGTCGTTCCTGGTGCTACTGCTGCTGGTTTGACCTATAACGGTCAGCAGCCGGGACCTGTGATTCGGGTCAAGGAAGGGGATTCAGTTAAGGTAATTTTGCACAACCAGTTAAAGAGCCCAACCAGCCTCTATTTCCATGGCATGACTTTGCCTCATAACATTGGAGGCCTGCCTCGTAAGGACGCCGGTTTGGTCACTGCAGGCAAAACCTATGCCTTTAGCTTCATCGCTCCGGCGGCAGGAACGTACTGGTACCATCCGCAAATTGTGCACGCGGACCAGATGGGCAAGGGTTTATACGGAGCGATTGTTGTTGAACCAGTTCGGATGGCGAAAACCTACGAACGGGATTTCGTGATGGTCATCGGTCAAGCCTCTGTGCCGACGGCAGCCAAATCTTCCACCTATTTCACCGTTAACGGCAAAAGTGCGCCTGCCATTCCTCCGTTGGAGGTTAATTCAGGAGAGCGCATTCGATTGAGGATGTTGAACGCCTCGGCATCTGCTTGCCCGATTTCCTTGACCGGGCATCGGTTTGAAGTGGTTTCAACAAACGGAAGCGATGGCGTTGAGCCGCACCTTGTCCGGGACACATTGACTCTGCAACCTGGGGATCGGTATGACCTGGAGTTCACCGCCAACAATCCAGGAGTCTGGTCGCTAGCCTCGCTTTTGCCGTCCCAAACAAATAATGACGGGAAGTTCCCCGGAGGTATTGCCGTCGTGGTGCGTTACCCGGACGCTCTGGCACCGCACTAGAATCCGTCGCGAAGCGAAGCCAGTCCTTTGTCTACTTTCTCTCGCGGGACACCTGTATGGGCGCAGAAAGCGTTCCAACCGACTTCAATAACATCTTCCCAATAATCAAAATAAATTTTCTGGTTCAGATAGTCTTGCCCTTGCTCCAGGGAATAATCGGCGAGGATGGCTTTAGCCATGTCGTGCTGAACCATGTGTTGCAGGTCAAACCATTGCTCGTCAAGGGCGAGTTCGAATAATGCTTTTAAAAACATCGGTTGGCGATATCGCGCTTCAGCTAATTCACGTAGCTTCTCGTCCATCGATTTCCTCAGTCGACTGGCTAAACCGTAAGGTTTGCGGGCGTTTGCCTACTTCCTACGTTAGCATAAAGGTTTGTGAATTCAACCGAAGACGTATTGGGTCGTATGTCTATTTACTTTCGCTTTTGATTTCGGTTGTGCTTGCCGCACCGACCACTGCCGCTGATAGCAAGTCCACGCATTCGGTTTCCGACAGTCTTGCCCGGCTGGAAACTGATAGCGGACTGGCCATTGATCAGCACCTGCCACTGGCACAACGTTTATCGGTCGTTGAGCTAAAGGTACTAGGCAAGCCGATGAGCGGACCGCTGCTCCCGAGATTGCAAGCCCTGCGCACCGCCCTTGATGCCAGGTCACAACCGGCCGTGAGCAACCATCTGAGCGACACTATGCCGCTAATGAACGCCATTCCGCCTAACTTTCTGCGCATTGAACCGCCAGGAACTGTTTCCAGTTCGGCCGATTATTTCAACGATGTGCTGAAGGGAAATGGCGGAAAGATTCTCCGTTTCAAAACCATGCCAGTGCCGGTTTTCGTCAACCAGTTCCCCGATCGCCAGTTCGTTTCTTCAGTGGTCAAAGGCTTCGAGACCTGGGAGGAACGCACTCACGGTGAAGTAAGATTCGTCCAGGTTGATGAGGCGGCAAAGGCACGCATAATCGTCATTTGGAAGCGATTAGGTCGCGAACAAGACGCAACTGGATGCGGTTTAGGTGCTCACACAATAACTAAGTACACAACCAAAGGAAAAGGCAGCGTCTCGGTAGTAGATGTCGGTGGTGTGCCCCTTCCCATCTATATTCCGAAGATGGGACCGAAGTACACGGTGCCTCCGCAAGTCATCGAAGTGAACCTCGATATGATCATGAATAAGAGTCCGCTGATTCGATATCGACTTCTTCAAAATGTGGTGACGCACGAACTTGGTCACGCCCTTGGTTTGCTCGGGCACAGCCCGAATACGTTTGACCTTATGTACTCAGTGACCGACGAACATTCTCGCCTGTCCGACCGCGACATCAACACCTTGATTCGTCTGTACAAACAGAAGACCGACGTGCCGCTTTAACTCAATTCCACAATTATATTCAACTGCTAAAACTGATACACTGGAACACCGAACTGAGCTCGGGTAGCTGAGTCTAGCTGCTTGCACTCACCTTCCAGCATGGTCAACATTTGTTTGCGCTGCAGCAACCCTGCTACGACCGGAGTTCCAGTTGTGGCGTCCGGCAAGAGGATGTTGTCTTGCACCCGCACATAGTCGTAGAAAAGCCCGGCTGCGGTGTTGAAATAATTGAAGTAGGAAGCTTGCAGCTTTTGCGTGGGCGGAATCTGGGGAAGTTGCTTCAACTGCATGCAGGCCCGTTGATAGCGCCCGATCATCATGCCGAGAATCTGTTTGGTTGCCGCTTTCTCTTCACCCGGAACAAGAATTCCTATTCCGCGCGACATTAAACTGTCCGCGCGCTGCCGTTCGGCCGGACTCATCTGAGCCGCTCGCCGGATCTGGTCGTAGCTGCCAAACCATTGCCCGATAGTCATGCCCACTGGAGCTTGTGCCGGGCGGCCGTTAGGCTGCAGCATGTATTGATTGCTGGACGTTGAGCCTGGCGATTGCCAGGGCTGCTGATTGGGCACGGTCCCCTGGATGTACGAGGGCGCGCCCGGTTGCGGCGATTGTCCCGGCTGATTCTGGTATTGGCCTTGATATTGAGCGAGCGCAGGTGTCCCAACCAGCAGCATGGCCATCGTCAATAATTGAATATTCTGCCGCTGTCTCATTGAGAGCATTAACCTGAGGTTGCCTGATAGCTTAGTATTCTACTAGTGGTTTGAGAACAGTGGGGGCTTCCAAGATGACGATATTGGTTGCGGTCAAGAAAAACGGCAAGGTATTCCTTGGCGCGGATCGCATTATCACCTTTGGCAATGAGTACCACACAGACCTGGTCGGTGGGCAAAAAATCATTAAATTGAAAAATGCTTACCTGGCGACTAGTGGATACATTCTGCTGGATAACGTCATCGAGCACCTGGTCATGACCAAGCACAAGATGATGGATAATCCGTTCTCAAAACGGGCGGACGTGTTCAGCTTTTTCCTTGAGCTCTATAGCGAATTGAAAAAAGCTTACACGCTGGTCGACACCGGCAAAGACACCTATGCCGGAATCCACAACGTATTCTTAATTGTCACTCCCAAGTCCATCTTCGGTATCTCGAACAACTTGAGTGTTAGCGAGTACGTCGATTATGCCGCCAAGGGCGCCGGGCAAGACTATGCGTTGGGGGCTTTCTATTCGCTCTATGACACTATTGACGATGCCGCTGAATTAGCCCGTATCGCTCTGGAAGCGGCCTGCCATTTTTCAATCGTTTGCAGGGATCCGCTGGACATCATCGAAGTCCGTAGCGAAGATTTTGTCGGTGCGTCGCATGGCTACAAGGCGCTGGGCAAGACGCTTAAGACCTTTTCGAAGCGCAAGAGTCCCGGTGATCTTTCGAAGCTCAAGAAGAGTAGAGCCCCGTCATGACGCTTCGCTGTGCCACTACTTCAAGCGCCATTGCACGTCTTCCACTGTCCAAACTTCTAGCGGTTTTTTTGTTCGGTTTGAGCTTCGCCATACAGCCAAACGAGGGCTGGGCAGTTCCAACTTCTGCTAAGTTGCAAGTCTATCAATGTCCAAAGTGGTTAAACGTCTCGCCTTTCTATGTAAAGTATGTGGACGCCAATGGTCTGCCAATACTTGGATCTGTCCGCGTTTCGAATTTAGCCTTGATTAGAGCTGGCGTCATCGTCATCGAAATGCTTAGTGCGCGCCCAGATATTATGAGTGCACTAAAGCGCGCGCACGTCCGCGTTGCGGTGATGGCATCGACTGAGAAAACATTGGATATCCCAGAGCACTCAGATCTGCAAATTGTCTTCCCGAAAACCAATTGGAATACGAGGGCACGAGGCGTTGGTTCAACGGAGGCCAGACCGGTTTGCAGTTGTGCCGAGGAAAATCTATTGCAGTTAAGGTCGGATCCGTATCTCGGCGAGAATATATTGGTGCACGAATTCGGTCATACCATTTTGAATATGGCAGTTGAGAAAATGCAGCCTGATTTTCGGACACGACTGGTCAAAGCGTATAGCAATGCGATCGCTGCCGGAAAATGGAAGAACACGGACGCTGCAAGCAACGTGGATGAATATTGGGCTGAGGGAGTTCAAGATTGGTTTGATGTTAATTTGACTAGCGTTCCTGCCAATGGCATTCATAATGAGATACATCTTCGCGCTCAACTTCAGCAGTATGACCCGGAGCTGGCGGCTCTCATTGCTGAAGTATTCGGACAGGGAAAGCTTCTTGTTGCCAAATGATCCGGCATGCTACTAAGGATACACAGGCGACCAGTTGAGCCAATTGGTATCGATGACGGTTCCCAAAGTGGTGCTCTGGCATTGTACCGGTGTTGGGACGCTGGCGCTGAACTGTGCATTATGTCTGACGAAATCTACCGGTTTGAGGCTGTTGCCATACGCGGGCATTGCCACGGACGCGCCTGAGGAGCTGGTTATCACCACTAACGCTGGTGGCATTACGATGCGGACAGGTGCCGTGGCCATTTCCTCGACGTTGATCAAGTTTGGCAACAGCGAAAGCACTCCGATGGCGCTTAGTTTGGTGCATTTTACTCTTACTGTGACAAGGCGACCGTCCAAAGTAATTTTCACATCGGAATTTTGCGCTGGCAATCCGAATGCCTTCAACGATTTGAGTGCCTCCGTACGCGCGTTCTGTTTGAAAGCTTTCAGGTTATTGGAAGCGCTGAAAGAGTCGTAGTAAGAACGCACACTTGCCTGATCCGCAACTTGTTGCGCGGCCTCAGATGCGACGGTCGCAATCTTTTGCCTGTAGACGCATATTTGCCAGACGTGGACTACAAAAAAGAGGCATACTTGCAGGACCAACAATACCAACAGGATTCCAGCGATGCCTTCAATCAAAACTGAGCCCTTTCTCGTTCTTTTGTTGTCCCAGTTTCTGCAATTAATACTTGTTCGATCGACAGATCTAGCCATTGTCTCTTCCCCTAATAATTGTCCGAGTAGACATCGCCGTAGCCCGGCAAGAACTGGAGGTTGTATTGATTATATGGTGTCACGGCGTTGTAAAATGTCGCAGTGAAGCGCGGTGCGCTGCGTAGATCGGCCTGTCCGTTGGAATAAGGCACCACAAACCTTCCGTATGAAGGCACGTAGATGATATCGAACTGCTGGGTTTGTGCTGACTGCAATTGGAATGCCACCATGCCTGCACCTCTGGTGGTGGTGACGTTTATTGACTGTGAATCTTGAAGATTTATGGTGGTAGGGAAGCCCGTTGATCCGTTGAACAGAGCGAAACCCTGGACTGAGACCTTGACGGTCGCCACATTCATTTTGAAATTGCAGGTTACGGTTGCCTGCGGAAATCCCATCGCCATCAGAGACTGGTTTACTTCCTGAGCGACCGCTTCCTCTGGAGTGGGCTCGTTCTTCACGTTGGGCACTTTCGCTGCGCTCCACGAAAGGCGCGCTGCGTAGCACAGCAATGCTTGTCGCGTCACACTATGAATTTTTTCCTGATAATAGCCTCCAAGACCGAAGTTGAAAGTGAACACCGTCAGCATGACGAACAATCCACCGAACAGCGTGGTTCCTGCAGTGCCGAAGCAGACTGCGCTTCCTGTTTGGGTTCTTGTCGGGTGAACCTTGCTCTTCATAATCCAGTAATCTCCGTTGCGGGTTTGGTTACGGTGTTACGGCGTTGCGGTATAGGCACTGCCGGTCGGCAGTGCAAAGCTTGATTGAAAGTAGGAGCCGCCCCAGTTATAGAACCTGGCTGTTCCTACAGAAGTGCTGCTGCCGTATACTGGTATCAGCACTTTTTGTCCTCCGTAGGTGAGGCTCATCACAGCCGGCGGTTGGGAAATCGGAATTGGCACTACTGCTATGTCTGAGAGAGTTATCTTGCTGGGCAGCATTGACGAACTTTCGAAAAGTTGCAAATCCGGAACCGTGATTTTCACAGTGAGCAGACGTCCTTTTATTGATGTTTCGACGCTGCTGGATTTTGGCAAACCGCAGTCTTTGAGTAGCTTATCGACCAGGATCGTTGCTTTCGAGTTACGGTTTGTGCCTGCGAAGTTCGGGTTTTCCGCTCCTGCGAAATAGACCAATGCCGCCATGTATTCAGCCGTTCGATCGGTCACGCACGCCAACTTGTACTTGTAGTAACCAACTTCGGCGGAATTGATGAAAAATAAAACGCCGCTGGCAAACAGTAGTGAGAAAAAGACGAGGAAGGCGCAGGCTTCAACCATGCCCGTTCCGCCAGTGCTCCTGGAGTGTCCTGTGCGAAGTAAAACCTTTCGATTGTCGCATTTGTCGAGCGCGAACTTTGTATTGTTGATGCTCGTTTTGAGCAATTTGCCATTCGTTTTCATCATCTCTTGCCCAGCCCAATAGAGGATGGAAGGATAATAGAAGCGATTTATCAAATAAATATCAAACGGCGCCAGATGGAAGCTGAAATCTGCGCCACTCCGGTGTTTGAGGATTCAGACCGGTCCACAGCGTTTTAGAACCGCCGATGCTAATTCGTCATTGAGGCTGCTTGTGCCGCGTAGTCACTGGCTTTTGCGGGCTGGTCTATATTGTTGAAGTAGGTGCTCAATCTTTTCAAATCATCCTTCGCCAGCGACCATTGGCACGAACCTTTGCGAGCCGCCATAGCCTGGAGCAAGAGAGATTCAAATGCTTTTGTATTGCCAATCGCCTTTTCGATCGCCGCCTCTTCTTCCAGCGCCAGCGCGCCAAGACTAGTAAGATGTGCCGTCTTGCATAACTTATAGACCTGGCGGGCCAGTTTTCGGGCATTGTCATAATTTTTGCTGGAAGACTCGATTTGAATCAGCCAGATGCCGGAAGTTGCCTTCTGTTCGGCACCGGTACTGCCAACCCAGGCAATCAGAAAGTGTTGTTGTGCGCTTTCGATTTTCTTCTGATTGTGGCAAGCCAGGCCCATGTAGAAGTTAGCCTTGGCAAACTCGGCACTGTCTTGTGGTTGTACTGAATCGATCCATGCCTGACAGACACTTTCAGCTGCCGAGTAATCCTTGTCGTTGAACATAAGTTGCGCAAGCGTCGCAAACTGGGTTAGGTACTTTTGGCTTTGCGGACCATACATTTGTTTTGTCAATTTGAGGATTCGCCAATGTACTTCGGTTGCCTCTTTGTGCTTGTTTGTCGACTGGTATAGTTTCGATAAGTGATCGAGATTGAGCAATTGCGCACTGTCTGCCGTAGCACCGCACTTACTCTGCAATATCACTGTCTGCTCGAGCAAATCTGGTAGCCGGGCGAATTCGTTCGTTGCCCTGCAATCGAGCATAGCTTCTTCGAGCAGCGGCAGCAAATATAGAGAATCACTTCCATATGCCGCTTGCGCGGCAACCACAGCCCGGTGCGAGTAGTTCGATGCAGCGGAACGATGACAGAGCAAGCGCTCGCTGTACGCCAGGTCGCGATACACCAGCGACAAAGCAGCTTGACTCTTTGCGCTTTTGGCCACTTCTAGCGCGGATTGAAGCTGTTGCTGCGCAAGAGCAATATTGCTCCGCGCGATCTCCGCTCTTGCCGCTCGAATTTGATTCTGGACAGAACGCAAGCCATCGGCTCGGGAACCATCCAAGTCGATCTCTTTAGGTGTTTGCCTCGGATTCCGCGCGTTTGCCGTCGGGTTCTCCCCGAGCGCCACTTGCGGTGCACTGCTCGCGGCGAAGAGCACAATTACTGCAACGGCGGCTGGGTGGCTGATTTTGGGGCATGGGAAGCTGAACATTAAACGACTCATGGTAAACTGAGCGTACTTCATTATAGAGGCAGGGTGTGCGGTTAACGCTAGGACAGAAAGGTTTGCTTCTCGTTCTTGTCCCCCTACTTTTTGAATTGTCGCTTTTCGGTTTGTTGCTTAAGGCGCTCAGAGACGCGGGGGGCGAGCTCAAGCGTGTAGAGTTTGCCCGACAAGTGAACTTCCATTCCAACCGAATAGGCAAGCTCCTTCTTAATTCAGCTGCGAGCCTTTATCTATCTTCGGAGGCATCAAGCCCTTTACTGAACAACGGTTTATTATTAGATGATCGCTTCGAGCACGACATCCAGCAGATACCTGTGGAGTTTGAAGAGCTTCAGCGGTTGTTCGCCGATGATCCAGAGGCGCAGAAACATCTAGCGCAGATCAACAGTAATTTCTCTGTTGCGTTTGTCTATGCGCGCGAAGCTAAGCGCTGGACAGAGCTGGGGAACAGACAGGCAGCTGACCGAGAGCTGCACAAACTTAAACCGCTGACGACTTCGATTTCTAGCCAGATGGATCAGCTCACGGAACACTATCGACAAATTGAGCTGAATGCGCCGCGTGTGCAGGATGAATACAGGCAGCTGCTGGAGAAGTATCTGGTAGGTGGTGCAGTTTTGGGCGTCGTCGTTGCTTTGCTGATGGTTAACTACTTCAACCGCACGCTGAAGGTGCGACTTAATGTGCTTGCGGAGAACTCGAAGCGCTTTGGACGGTCTGAGCCACTGCTGGCAACGACCGCAGGGAACGACGAGATTGGCGAGGTCGACCGAACTTTTCGAAGCATGGTTGATACCATCGAGAAAGCAGAGCAGCAGAGAAAAGAATTTCTCGAGATGATTACGCATGATTTGAAGTCACCATTGGCTTCTGTTGTGAACTCGCTGAGCTTGCTCAATTGGCGCGCAACGGATGAGTGCAAAATGTCGCATGAGGAATCAACGTCGTTGGCGGAGGGTGTGGAACTTTCTTGCGATCGCATGCTACTTCTGATTAATGAGCTGCTCGAGATGGAGAAGCTAAAGAGCGGAAAGCTTGAACTCGATCTAGAGAAGGTGCCGCTGGCGTATGTTTTAGAGTCATCGGTGAGCTCACTGCGAGGAATTCTCAGGCAGAAGAATGTCAATGTTTCTGTTGCTGATACTGACGTTGAAGTAAATTGCGATGCTGGTCGAGTGATGCAGGTGATGAGTAACTTGCTTTCGAACGCCGTTAGTCTTTCGCCTCACGAATCGACTATTCAGGTGAATGTCGACGCTGATGGCATGGAGCTTGTGAAGGTCAGCGTGATCGATAGTGGACCCGGCATCAGGGCTGAAGACGTTGAGAAGCTGTTTCAAAAGTTTCAGTCGATGCCACGCCCCGAGTCCTCTGACCGCTATCGCGGAACAGGGCTTGGTTTGACTATCAGCAAAACTATCGTTGAACAGCATGGCGGCACCATCGGGTTTACTAATCGAACAGATGGTGGCAGTGGCGCGGAATTCTGGTTCACGCTGCCGAAAGCTTAAATTCGCCATGATTGCCAAAGATCACGCCAAGAAATAGGCAAAAGAATTCGCCAATTCACAACTAGCGCACACAAAATTTGTATCCCGCACCATGAACCGTTTCAATAGGGCAGCAGTCAGTTTGTGACTGCAGTTTCTTTCGTAGCGTGTACATGAATGTTCGAATAGTGTTCGGAGAACTCTGGGATTCAGATGACCAGACGCGCTCTAAAATCGCTTCGCAGCTGAAGACTTCGTTTGGGTTTCGCATCAAAAACTCCAGCAGTGCAAACTCTTTAGGCAACAAGGTTATCTCGAGTTCTCCGAAGAAGACGCTTCGTAATTTGAGGTCAAGTCTGAACCCGCTGACCTCAATGGTTGTCTTGACCGATGTATTAGAGCGCCTCGTTAGAGCGCGGATTCTTGCCTCCACTTCGCGCATATGACACGGCTTCGTCAAATAATCGTCGGCACCGGAATCGAGACCGGTTTCCTTTTCGTCCAGCGACGATTTCCCGGTTAGCATCAAGACGGGAATGGAGCTGCCCATTTGTCGAATCTGCCGGCAGACTTCAACCCCGTTCAAGCCAGGCAAATCCCAATCGATAATAGCGATGTCGTATTTATAGAATTTGAGCCGATCGAAAGCCTCGGTTCCATCAATCACCCATTCAACGGTGTGATTTGCCGAGAGGCAATCGCGCATAGACGCGCCTGTAATCAGATCATCTTCTGCCAGTAAAATTTTCGGCACGTGCTTTTTTGCTCCTGCATCTTAGATTACTTGATTTCAGGGTAATTAAACTAGGTTTTTCCGGTAGGGGAGGGGACAGGCCACTCCCCTATCAGAAGCCGGGCGGCGAGGGACGCCGGCGCTTTCAGGTTACGCCAGAAGCTTCGCTAGATCGACGGCAAAATGCGGATACGAGACTGCCACACAATTGACGTCGTCAATTTGAACCGGCTTTTCGAAGAGAAGATTGGCCACCAACCCCATCATCGCCAGGCGGTGATCGCCATGCGTTTTCCAGTCGCTTCCGCCAGGCAGTGCATCGGTACCAACAATCTCAAAGCCGTCGGCCTGTTCGTTTACTGTTGCTCCGGCAGCGCGAAGGTTGTTAGCGATAGCAGCCAATCGATCGCTTTCTTTCACGCGAAGCTCTTGCGCATCTCGGACTGAGAATGTGCCCTGGCAAAGCGCTCCGGCAAGGGCAAGTATGGGAATTTCATCGATGCCGGCGGCAATTCGCTCGCCAGATATAGTGATCCCCTTCAGTCTTTCTGCGCCACGAACTGTAATCGTTCCGATCGGCTCTCCACCTTCGTTACGCTCGCCACACACCTGGACATCGGCGCCCATCTGCTGCAATGCTTCCAACACTAAAGTGCGACCAGGATTCATTCCGACATCGAGGAGCTCCAGAATTGAACCCGGTAGGCAAGCTGCTGCCACCATGAAAAATGCAGCAGATGAAATATCACCGGCCACGTTGATGGCAAATGGTTCGGCCGGTGTTTCTAGCCGTGACACGGAAATTACCAGGCCGTTTTGCCGAAAGGGGATACCTGCGTGCTTCAGCATCCGCTCTGTATGGTCTCGGACAATGGCCGGCAGTGCGATGATCGTTTCGCCATCGGCCTGCAGGCCGGCTAAGACCAGAGCTGTTTGAACTTGCGCTGATGCCACGTTCAAATCAAATCGCTGTCCTTGAAGCTTTGTGCCGAAGATACGAAAGGGGGGATAGTTTTCCTTTTCGGAATAACTTATCTGAGCGCCCATCTTGGCCAGATGAGTAAGGACTCGGGACATCGGTCTCTTTCTCAGGGACTCGTCGCCATCGAGGGTAGAGCTGAACGGCTGTCCCGCGAGCACGCCGGATAGCAATCTGATGGTTGTACCGGAATTTCCGGCGTCCAAGACGGATGCTGGAGCCTTCAATTCGGTCAGTCCTGGAGAATCGATGACAAATGACGTCGCTGACGGTTGTAAAATGGTCACGCCAAGATTGCGCAGGCAAGCAATCGTGCTTTGACAGTCAGCTGCCGGAGAAAGCCTCGAAACACTGCATCGGCCTTTGGCCAGCAGAGAAAAGATGAGCGCGCGGTGAGAAATGGACTTGTCGCCTGGCACTTGTAATGTGCCTTTCAGTATCGTTTTTTGCACCGGTCACCGTAGCAGGAAGTTGACTTATTGTAAGATTGATGGCGGTTTCGTGGGAGTGGTAGCGGTCACTGTATGTTGCGCTTTTTAACATCTGGCGAGTCGCATGGGCAAACACTGGTCGCCATTCTTGATGGGATACCTGCCGGACTGTCCATCAACATTGATCGTGTAAACGAAGAGTTACGCAGTCGGCAGCAAGGCTACGGGCGCGGCGCTCGGCAAAAGATTGAAACCGACACGGCCGATTTTGTCGGTGGAGTACGTCATGGTACCACCACCGGTGCTCCACTGGCGATTCTTGTGCGCAATCGTGATTGGGACAACTGGCGCCACGTTATGTCTGTTTCGGCAGTGGACTTTGATTCGCCAGAAGTGCAAGAGCAAATCAAGAAAAAAGAGATTACCCGGTTTCGCCCCGGACATGCCGATCTTCCTGGTACCTTTAAATTCAGGCAAAAGGATATCCGGGATGTGCTGGAACGTGCCAGCGCACGTGAAACGGCCGCTCGGGTAGCAGTTGGAGCGGTTTGCCAGGAATTGCTGCGCGCCGTTGGCGTAAAGGTAGTTGCTCACGTCATCGAGGTGGGCGGAATCCCCGGCAATGGACAAGTTGATGCTATGCATCTGGATAAAGTGCAGAAGTTGGTCTCTGAATCCGAGATGTTCTGTGTCGATCCTGAAGCTACCGAAAAAATGAAAGTGTCTGTCAAATCCGCATGGCAGGAAGGTGATAGCCTCGGCGGTGTAGTTGAGGTGCTGGCTGACGGGTTGCCAGTTGGCTTAGGCAGCTACACGCAGTGGGACCTGAAGATTGATGGGCAGATTGCCCAAGCCGTCATGAGCACCCAGGCAATTAAGGCTGTGGAAATAGGCGACGGTGTAAACAACTCAAGCCGTCCTGGTTCTCAGGTTCACGACGCGCTTTATCCAGCTGATGCATCGACAGGATTACCGTTTTCGCGAAAGACAAATCACGCCGGTGGCATAGAAGGCGGGATGACGAATGGCAGTCGCCTGCGGGTGCGAGCCTATATGAAGCCAATCCCAACAATGCGCAGAGGATTAGCTTCGCTGGCATTTCCCTCGTTCACTGCAGAGACCGCTCACTACGAGCGTTCAGATGTTTGCGCTGTTCCGGCAGCATCAGTTGTTGTGAAAGCGATGGTGTCGTTTGCATTGGCCCGCGCCATTCTGGATAAGTTTGGTGGTGATACCATGATCGATACTGAAAGAGCCGTAAGCGCGTACTCAGAGTATTGCCGAACTGCCGCAGTTACCAGTGCTAAAACTGAGCCTGCTGATGTTCCTGAAATGGAGCTTGAATAATGCGCTTTCATTCAAGCTATGGACATAAGACTGATGTGATAAATGTGCTGATGCGCACCGAAGTGGCGGTGAAAAGCCGCGTTGCCGTTGGCGAAGGCGCAATCGGCAACATCGGAAGCATACTCAAGCAGTCGAGCGCCGGCGAACGTGTTGTTCTTCTCACTCAACCGACCCTCGTTGAAACATGGGGGGCAACTGTTGGCGAAGTGCTGACTGAGTCTGGCTATGAAACGACTATCGTGGCATTGCCGGACGGTGAGGAGTGCAAATCTCACGAAAGCCTGCTGCGAATCTGGACACAGATGCAAGAATCGAAACTGGATCGCTCAGATACGCTGGTTGCCGTCGGTGGCGGTGCTCTTTCCGATGTGGCTGGGTTTGCTGCATCAACCTATTTGCGTGGAATCCGATCGGTTATTGTGCCAACTACTTTGCTGGCACAAGTCGATGCTGCAATTGGTGGCAAGACAGGTATCAATTTACCTGCTGGCAAAAATCTTGCCGGCACATTTCACTTTCCGGACTGCGTCATTATTGACACTGAGACACTCAAGACCCTACCCAAGCGAGAGCTACTGTCAGGCTTGGGGGAAATCGTCAAATACGCTTATATTGAATCGACAATTGCCGAGCAAACAGATTATCAACCAGGACCGCGCACGCTTTATCGTGTGCTGTCCGAGTTACTTTTAGGTGAAGGATTTTCTGCTGACAGTAGCGCGATGCTCGGGATTATTATTGCTTGTGTGAAGATGAAAATGGCTGTGGTTGGCAAGGACCCCTACGAGGGAGAACTTCGTCGTTGTCTGAATCTCGGGCACACATTGGCTCACGCTGTGGAAAAAGCCACTGCTTACCAGGTAAGCCATGGTGAAGCGGTGGCAATCGGTCTGGTGTTTGCGTGCCGATTAGCAACGGACCGCGGTGTCTTTAATCAGGAAGACACAGACAAGCTCGTTGAGATGTTGACTAAGAGCGGGCTGGCGAGCGAAATTCCGGAAAGTGCATCAGTCGATTTGATAATCAAGGGCATTGCTTTCGACAAGAAACGGCAAGGTGATCATATTAAGTTCGTACTGCCTCTGCGACCGGTGGGTTCTGTTGAATTGAATGCGCAGATAAAAATATCCGACTTCGAAGAGCTTTTGAAAAATGACTAAACATGTTGCGATTGGGTATCAGGGCGCCCCAGGGGCTTTCAGCCACCAAGCTGCTATAGCTTTTGCAGACCAGTTGGAGGTTAAGGCGCGCTTCGTTTCCTGCCAGTCGTTTAACGATGTCTTCCAAGGCGTGCTCAGTGGCAGCACCGAATATGGTGCGGTTCCACTGGAGAATTCTTCGATCGGTGCCATAACAGCGAACTACGATCTTCTCTGGACGTCTGACACAAAGATGATTGCAGAGTACTTCTTGCCTGTTCACCACCACCTTATTGGTTTTGAAGGCGTAAGCGCGGAAAGTATCAAGGCTGTTTACTCTCACCCTGCAGCGCTAGACCAGTGTCGGGGACTTTTTCACAACCGCCCGGGTCTGTCTGCAAGGGTGCACTGGGATACCAGTGGCGCCGTCGTGTTTGTCAAAGAGGCCGCGGACAAGACTCAAGCTGCCATAGCCGGGGAGTTGGCTGCCCAGGAGCACGGTATGTCGATAATTGAGCGCAACGTGGAGGACTATAGCCATAACTCGACCAGATTTGCTTTGATTACGGGCGCCAACACCGTGCAACCGGTACCGACCACTCCCTACAAGGTATCGTGTGCGGTGGAATTAGAGCATAAGTCCGGCACGCTGGCTGGGGTTTTGAACTCATTGGCAGCAGTCGGCGGCAATCTTACAAAGATTGAGTCACGCCCGATTGGCGAGACTCCCTGGCACTATCGCTTTTTTATGGACCTGGAGATAGTATCCGGTCTTGAGCCTTTGGAAGCCGCTTTAAAGATTTACTCCAAAAATTTCAAGGTACTGGGGCGCTATAAGCCGTCCTTACCTGTCAAAGTTTAAAAAAACGACCCGATCCGAAACTTTTTCCGGTTCACCCGTGTAATCAACACAGAACCCCAAACTGGAGGACGGAGACGATGTTCAACGATAGCCGCCGCAAGGCGAAAGTGTTAGCCTTGAGCCTGGCGCTTTTGGCGCCGATAGGCATTTGGCTAGCCCAAGCTTCCTACGCGGCACCGAGGGGATTGATCGACAAGGATTTCGAATTGGCTGTGCGCAAGTTCGTCAGCAAGCGCTTTTACAACCGAATTGATGCCACAGACGAGCAACGCCAAAAGCTGGATTCGATCTGGATGGGCACGATGGAGTCGACAAGACCGGCCCGGGAAGAGGTGCGCCAAGGTGCTTTGCAGTTGTCTGCTTTGATGGCTACTGATGATGCCACCGATGAGCAAATAACTGAGAAGGCTCACGAGCTGCGCGCGCTGCATCAGAAAGTGATGGATCAAAGACTCGATAGCGTGCTCAAAGCGCGCAAGGTGCTCACCAAGGCACAACGTGCACAGGTTAACGAGCGCATCAGTGAGTTGATCACAGGCGGACTGAAACCACGGCGCATCGGGTTTCTCTTAAATCAATAAGCCGAAGCCGCTGCCTGGTGCAGCGGCTTTCCCCTAGAGATTACGATTGATGAGCACAAAAGCATTAAAGTGTGAGACACTGCCCGAGTTATTCCTGAATGGTTTGGGTGTCATAGCGAGGCGCCACTTGACGCGAGAAAACCTCGATAGTGCCACTGATGGTGAGTTGATTACGCTCACGCTGCGCGGAAACCCGCGCGCGTATGAGGTGATCGTTCGTAAGTATCAGAAGCTCGTGTATAACGTGCTTTACCAGATGCTGCAGAATCACGAGTCGGCTGCTGATGTCACGCAGGACACATTTGTCAGAGCATTTAAAGCACTAAATACGTTTCGATTGGATGCGCCATTCAAACCCTGGCTTTTGCGCATTGCAAGCAATTCCGGGTTGAATAAGATCCGTGAGGGAAAGTCTCGCGAGCATGATTCACTCGACTACATGTTGGAAGAAAACGCGCATGCAGAGCCCGCCAGCGGACAGAATGTGGAAGTTGAGGTTGAGTGGCGATTATCGCAATCGATGGTGGCAGGTGCGCTGCAGAAATTACCTCCACGTCAACGGCACATATTCCTTTTGCGCTATCAGCAAGATTTGTCGTATGCTGAAATTGCCCAGGTCGCGGATGAATCGGAAGCCAGTATAAAATCGCTGCTATTCAGAACCAGAGAGCGTTTGCGCAAGATGTTGCAAGACGAAATGCAGGTCAAAGGGTAAGGTGTATTATGGTATCAAATGACAATTGCAATGAATTCCGCAAGTCCGTAGACGAATTTGGAATTGCGGCTCTAAGTGCCAGCCTTGGGCAGCATATAAATGACTGCGTAGCCTGCGCGCGGTGGCAAGAAGAAAACCAGAGCATCGTCATGATGGTTGATGCCATGCCCCAGTTCGATGTCTCTGAGCAACTGACGCAGAGGATTCTCACTTCACTACCGCGTCAATCTCCCTCGATGATCAGCTCCACCTTTCTCATTCCAGCTGCAGTCGTCGGCGCAGCAGCGCTTGGTGCTGTGATGCCGTTTGAATCTATCGAAGGACTGGCCTCGTCGGCAGTCAGCCTATTAGCCTTGTTCATGATTCATTTGCTGATCAAATCGGCGCGGACTGAGGAGATGGTTGCTTAGATGAAAAAGGCATTGTGCCGAGTTCTATTTTTTCTGTTGGTGCCACTAATGATGGTGCTGTCGACTTCATCTGCGCAGGCACAGAGTGACAACGAAACAGGTGTGACAGCTTCGAGCAAGATCGAAGCTGACGCCGAGGAAATGAAGATGTATGCCATGTTGGACCTGCATGCCGTACCGGAGGCTGGTCCAATTGCTCAGTATGTTCAGAAGTTCGCGCCTTACGCGAATCCAAAAGTCGGCATTCGACCGATGCTGTTGTGGTTTCACTGGGCGAATCTTCCAAAGCCATTCGTACCGTGCTTTCTCTTTATTTTGTTCTTTTCAATCACTATCACTTCCGTGATGCCAGTCTGGGTGAAGAATTCTGGAACATTGTGCAAGCAGCGATTCTGGCGAACGTTTTTTGTGGGATGTTTGATAGCGGTGCTGACGATTACTACGATACGCGGCGGGCTGCTATCGATGTTCGGGTGGCCGATGGCTGTCTTTGTGACGGGAGCCTTTCAGCTCTCCTTGCTGGTTGGTCTGTGCGTCATGGTGTTGCTGATCGGTGAGTCGGTTGGCTATTACCTGAAACTGGATCGTTGGATCAAGCGCCCGGATGTGAGAAGGCTCGCTTGCCTGCTTCTTGGCACGTTGATCTGTGTTCTGCTATTGCAGATTCCAGGTGTCGGAATTCTGCCGAAGATAGGCACTCGGCTCGTAGCTATGCTTGCCTTAGTTGGACTCGGCGGGCTGTATCGATCTCGTCGCGCGGAATCGACTGTGACCTAAGTCGGTGCCGTGGGACTTGAAAGGTTACTCCGTGTCTACTTTGGTGCGTCGGTGCCCGTCGGAATCGTGGGTCTCAGGGACGTTTTAAGGACGCCGACATAGCTGTCAGCGGCCCCGTAGTATAAAAGGAACCCGTCGCCGTGTGGGATAAGTCCCTCGGCAAACACCACATTTGGTGCCTGTCTCACTGTCGCGGAAGCCACCTTCTTTTCCCAGCTCATCTGCGGCTCGTAGATCGATTGATCTGAGCGAGCCAGAAGGCGAGTGGGATCAGT
>JADYXS010000154.1 GCA_021772155.1 Candidatus Obscuribacter sp. | reverse complement strand
GAAGAGCACTCTAACGTAAGCCATAAGATCACCCAATCAAGTGTCATGACTATTCTACTTTAAGCTCATTAAATCTGGCTCTAGTCGAGAGTAATAGAACAATCCCGTTCCGCCCGAATTAATCTTCTCAACCAGCCTAATGTGACCGTTTGGGCTGTCAGGAGGAAGGAAGGCAGCGCGGGTATCGAACGTGGAAAGGCAGATTTCAGAGCAACCTAGGTTGGCGGGCACTTTGGTCGGGCTTTTCCTGTGTGTCGCTTTATTGACATCCGTCACCTCCGTCGGGGCGCAGAACAAATTCTCGCTTTCTTCGACCAACGATCAGTTTTTAAAGCCGATCTTCACTCCGCATGACACGCCTCCGCCA
Organism: Candidatus Obscuribacter sp.; assembly: GCA_021772155.1. Lineage (GTDB taxonomy): Bacteria > Cyanobacteriota > Vampirovibrionia > Obscuribacterales > Obscuribacteraceae > JADYXS01. Next base: position 14,429 of record JADYXS010000154.1, on the reverse strand, counting down.
GCATTCATTCCTCCGCCGGTGACCACGATCCCAACTCCAACGCCGATTCCTCGGATACCGATAGTCCCGATTGTTCCGCAATTACACACGAACAACCTTCCCCCGGTTAATCCGATGGACCTAACGAGGCAGCTTATCGTTGAAGGTGAGCATACGCCAGGTCCTGTCAGTGCGCTCCAGGGCATCAAAGAAGTCAGCGACTTCCCTCAAGCCGACCGCTGCAAGGAAGGCACTGATATGCTGCTGGTTCGCAGCACGAACGAAAGCTCGTTTTCTAAAACAACATCTTACTCAGTGGATTTCAAAAGCGGTGAGATTGTAGCTTCATTACGCAGACCGTCACGTCTTGGCTTTGTCACGTTCGCCCTGGGCAAAATTGCCTTGTCCGCCGATTCCGACGTCATGATTAAAGAATCTGCCGGTGTTTTTCGCATCGTTAACTTTGATGGGCGCGGAGAGAAGGTCAAAATTAAACTGGCTGACAGCGTGGGCCCAGATCAAGATGCTAAGGTAATAGCACTGGCACCCGGTTATGAACTAGTTGTGGGCGATCACGTTCTCAAACGCTCTGACATACGGGTCGCTGATGGTTGTGCTCGAAGGCACTTTAAGTTGCTGGAAAACGGCAAAATTGCAGTGTGTGAGATTTCAACCCAGAGCGTGCTGACGTCCAGCGCAGTAATCTATGGACTGAAGCATACAGAGGTCGACAAAGAGCGGAGAATTCTTGGTGATATGTCCAAGATGGCTGCTGTTCTAAATTACGTAAATGGGGCGGACGGTTTTGCAATTGAAAGTCCAGGACATCTCGCAACCAAGTAAGACGCCCGTTGCGCTGCGTCTGGCCCTTTCTTGTTTGGTTTTATTCACCTGTTTCTTATCCGTCAAGTTCGCAAACGCCCAGCATTCTGTTGACCCGATTCAACAGCAATTAGAAATCGTAAAGCGTGCCGAGAGCGGGGGCAAGGCTCAGTATGCTGACGCCCTTTACGATCTTGCCACGCGTTACAACAACCGGGGTAGTTTGAAGGATGCCCACAGGTACTACGAGGAATCATTGGCTGTAGAACAGACGTTGAAACGGCCGGATAAAGAGCTCGACGTCCGAACGCAAATTGCTCGGACCTTCCTGTTCCAGTGGGATATCGCAGAAGCACTCAAAAAATTCAATGAAGCAATCGCTTTTGCTTCATCACATTCGGTCAAGGATGGCGTCGCCGGCATCGAAAACAATATTGCCACCAGCCTCATGCAATTCGGTCGTATAGCCGAGGCTGAAGAACATTTCAAGAAGGGTTTAACCCAAATTCCTTCAAGTGAGACTGTCTTGCGCTCCACTCTGTTGCGAGGTTTGGCGTCCGTATATCAGCGTACCGGACGTTATGATGAAGGTGCCAAATGTTTACAGGAAGCGACAAAAATCCTTTCGGAACACGGTGATGAAGGCGACTACGGCAAGGCTCTTGTCGAGCTGGCTGAGTATCAGAATCGTAGTGGAGATCCTGCTGAATCAAGTAAGACCTTCGAAACGGTCCGCGAAAAATTCAACGGGGACGTGTACCCGGACGTATTGGGTTTCGCTGAATTTGGACAGGCAGAGAATTTATATGATCGCCAAAAGATAAAGGAAGCAAGTGAGCACTATCAAAACGCTTTGAAGTACGCCAGGGCGAATGCTGGCGATAACGATTTGGTGACAAAGTGTTTGATTGGTTTGGGCACTGCGGAAGCGGACTTAGAACACTTCACGGAGGCTGAGAAGGCGCACCAGGAGGCGCTTGATTTAGCTGATCAAGCAGGCAACATGACTCGCCTAATTCAGGCCGAGATTCAACTATCTCAAGATTACTTGATTCAGGGCAACCCCGAACGTGCGTTGCAATACCTAGTGAAAGCGCTTGGTCAGACGACTGACGTCGATCAAAAAACTCGAGGAGATGTCTTAACTGCAACTGCCCGTTGCTACGCCGGTCTTGGCCAGCACGCAGCTGCAACGAAGTACTATCAACAAGCGATCGGTGTTTTCGGCCAGATAAACCATACAGAACTAAAGGCCCTGGCCTTGAACAGTTTAGCTGTCTTGTCACTGGATACCGGTGACTACGACACTTTCGATAAGGTGTATCAGCAAGCCAAAGATGCGTCTTCGACGTTACCTGCACGTGAAAGGGCCAAGTTTGAATTCAACGATGCGCAATCGAAACTTATGCGCGGACGGTACGCAGAGGCTACAGGAATCTATAACGAGGCTCTGGACAAGATCAAGAATAGTGGCGACGAGGGGCTCCAGTCGTCTATTCTAAGAGGTTTGGGAACCGCGAGTTACTTGTCCAAAGACTACGCAACTGCACTGTCTTTTTATCAGAAAGCTCTCGCTATGAGCGAGAATTCGGGCTCAATTGAAACCCAGTGGGATTGTACCTTGGGTGTTGGTAAGGCGTATAAGGCGCTTAACCAGTACAAAGAGGCCGAACCGATGTTGCGCCGGGCGGTCGCTCTTGTAGAGCGTGAACGCAGCAATTTGACGCGTGATTCATTCAAGACATTCAACTTAGATTTGCGAAAGGACTGCTTTCAAGAATTGGTGGATCTGCTTGTTCGCACGGACAGGGCGTATGAATCGCTGGAAATTGCCGAGCGCGGTAAAGCACGAGCATTTTTAGACATGATGGCGAACAGAAAGGAGCGCCGTATCGCTTCAATAGATATAGCTCCTGTCGGTAAACCAGAAGAAAAGGCAGATGGACAAGTTCTGATCGCCATGGCTAATGACGGCAGCCGTTCGGTAACCGTAAGTGGACGAGACTCAGCTGTCCTTGAAGAGACTGTTATCAGCCCGATCAACGCTGATCCACCGACGATTGAAGAAATAAAAGCCCTCGTCGCGAAAAGAAATTCGACCTGCGTTGAATTTCTCATGGCGAACAATCACATCTATACGTGGGTCGTGAATCCCAACGGTAGTATTCACATGACGCCACCGCTGTTGGTATCGAAAGATTTCCACAATCGCGTCCGCGACTTGCTTGTAGCGATGACACAATTAACGAAAACTCCTGCTGAGATGCAGGCTCTGGGCGCCAAGCGGCAAGCAGAATTGCGGAATCTCTATGGCTTGCTAATCAAACCAATTGAACAGTACCTACCGAAGGACAAAGACTCGGTGGTGACAATACTGCCGCACAATGTTCTGTTTTGCATTCCGTTTGCGGCGCTGATGGCTGACGATGGGGAGTTTCTGATAGAAAAGCATTCGCTCAGCTACGCACCGGCGATCGGCGTGTTAAGAGCCACCCAGAAGTTGGAAGAACAGAATGGGCACCCGCAACCTAAGCTGCTCGCCTTTGGCAATCCGATCACAGAGCGCATCGCGTTTTTGGGCAAACTACCGTATGCGGAGAAGGAAGTCAACAGCATCGCGAAAATATTTGGTCAGCCAAATTCGACGGTCGAAGTTGGCGCCGCGGCAACGAAGGATAAATTCGCGGAACTGGTGCCCAATGCTGTCGAGATACATCTGGCTACTCACGGTCTGGTCGATGAAGAACATCCGATGCGATCGGCGGTGGTGCTAGCACCAACGGACACAGACGACGGAATGCTGAGCGTCCGCGACATCCTTACGCTAAAGAACTTGAAGGCAAGGATAGTGGTGCTCTCGGCTTGTCAGACGGGACGTGGAAAGATTACCGGAGATGGCGTTGTCGGGCTTTCTCGCGCGTTCATCATAGCCGGTGCCCCTTCCGTTCTTGTGAGCCAATGGAACGTAGATGATTTGATGACAGGCTTTCAGATGGAAAAGTTCTATCGCTTCTACCTGAAGGGTGCAGACCGGGCACATGCCCTACGCGATGCACAAGTGGCAACCATCCGCTATATGGAGAACGTGCCCGATGGGCAAACGGTCGCGCATGAAAAAGACAAAGTAAGGGCAAATCCGCGCTATTGGGCGGCATTTCAACTGATCGGCGAAATCTAGTCTCCCGGGATCGCCGGCTTCCCTCCTGCATCAGGGTGGGGCACGGCCCCACAATTGACGGTGCAGCGGCAAGCTGACCGTGCAGTTAAATATCCACCGAGTATTCTAGAGTCAGTCGAGGTCTGATTTCGCTTCGAGCGCTTCCTTTAACACCAGGAATTCATCTTTGGCCGGAAGCCCGGGGCTTTCTGAATTTGTATAGAGAATGACGGCTCCGTTTTCAGTCCAAAGAAGAATTAAATCAGGATCTTCGGACCTCTGAAAAACCCACACTTGCTTTTTTCCGATCAGGCGGTGAAGACCTAGTTCAGAATGAATATGTCGGTGCACCGCACGATCAAAGAAGTAAAGGTTTCCGTAGCCTCTCCGAGACCTTGAAGGTGCGAAATATTGAACGAACTCATGCGAGCCAGACTCGCTCTCCAATAGATCTAAAGCCTGCCTTGATACTTGCTTTAGGCGCAGCATGCTCCACTCAACCAAAATAATGAGCGCAAGTCCCCCAACAAAGAACCAGGCGCGATAATGTTGCTCAAGCCATGGAGTGAAAAGGGCAATTAGAAGAATGCCAACTCCGATCGCCAAACCACACTGGCGAAGTCCGCTGCTCATCCTCAAACTTTCTAAGTGGACGACATTGAGAGAGATAAGGTGTTTGGAAGGAAGGTCCCGCTCGTTTTCGGACTGCGAATCCAGACTAGGTCCCATTTGTAATTAATCTCCAATGGACCTTGTGCGTATTCCGTCAAGGATGGGCGACGTCGAAGAGCAGGCTGTTCATGTCGGAACGAAGTGGCGTTGGTATACCCGCCCCTTACCCATTTTGTCACTTCTTTTGTTGTGCATATTGATTCGCCCTTCAGGTTCAACGAATGCGCGTTGTGAATCACTACACTTCGATCAACTGGAGAAGAGTAAATACAAAGTTGAAGGTGCCGAACCGTGGGGCAAGATGGAAATCAGAGATTTGACAGCGGATTCTGTTTAGCCGCTGCGCAGAGCCACGGGGAATATTGCTGGTTTGCTGATTTCGGTTCTGATGCCGCCGAACAAGCGAAAATTGACCCCGGCAAACCCGGCACGACTCGCCTGTCCGATGTTATAGATTGGCTCTGCTCGGATGAACGCCGTAAGCGGCAGGCGCTGGCTGATTTTCCGCCCAGCTTCTAGCGTCGTGACGATCGCCGTATTATTGGAGACGCCACCACGAAGGGCCGGAACGCCATAGTTGTTGATCACAGTATTATCAGCTACCAGTGTCCAGCGAGGTGTTCGGTAGACGGCACCCATCGAGAAGAACGTGTCGCCTTCCTGGAATCGCGAGAACACATCGCGGAAGCGAATCTGTCCCAACGCGCTTCCGTAAATGGCACCACCGCGGCCAACTCGGCGCACTACGGTGACAGAAGGTAGCAAATCACTGAGTTCATCAAATTCGCTGATGAACAGCTCGCGAGCGAAAAAGCTTGTGGTAACTGTCGTTTTCGGGCTGATGATGAAATCTTTGTCTCCGCGGAATCCCACGGAGTGAATATTTCGGCTAAGCAAACTAGCGTTGCTCATGTATTGATCACGGAAGAAGAAATAGTTCATTGCCACACGAGTGGTGCGGTTTATTGCATAGCCAAGAGTGACGTTCGGCAGAACGCGATAGATCATGTCCAAATGATTCCGCTTCTGTGTTTGTAAAACGTTGGTTTCCAAACGCAGAGAGTTCTCAACAGTGGCGTTGAGAAACATTTTGGACGGAAGATAGTAAAGAGCGTTGGTCTTAAAACTCTGCATGCTACCGAAAGCGCTACCGCGCTCCGGTAAAGTGACCGGAGTGAGATCGAACTGTTGCGTACCGGAAGACGTCTGTGACGGCAACTGCGCAAGCACCCTGTTGGGTAACGATGACGCATTTGCACCGACGACCGGGGATTGTTCAAGACTTTGTCCCAAGGCCGGCAGTCCGAACGCGGCGCACGCGCCCATCGGCACGGCTGCCAAGGCGAACCATCGTGCGGAAGTGAGTGTTTTCAAGCGCAGTCCCGTCTAGTAAGAGCGTCCCGATTATAGCTCAAGCATCTTGTTGTCACACAGCGATCATTTCAATCAAACTAAGTTAATGTCGGTGTCTCCAATGAAACGTCGGACTGTTCGTTGTTTTGGCCTTAGCCGGTACTATAGTAGTGCCACTAAATTTGGTGAACAGGTGGATACATGGATAGAGAACCGACAATTCGTACCGTGCTCTTGCCCAAAGACACCAACGGAAACGGTACGATTTTTGGTGGCGTGATCCTAAGCCATATCGATCTTGCCGGCGGAGTAGAGGCTAAGAAACATACCTACCATCGTGTGGTCACTGTGTCCATGAACGAGGTCGTTTTCAAACATCCGGTGTTAGTAGGCGAGCTAGTAAGTTTTTACACTTCGACAACGCGCATTGGGCGCACCTCAGTGACAGTTCACGTAGATGTGGAATCAGATCGCGGCGGTCAAAGAGTACCTGTGACCCAGGCTGACCTGACGTACGTAGCCATTGATGACACGGGTCGCCCGGTTCCAATCAAACCCGAAAACCCTTCCAACGCAGTATGATATTTACCGTGGCAGTGTGGAATAGCGGACATGACATCGGTTGTGCAATCGCCAGTCAAAGAAACGATTCGTCTTTATCTTGGGACCGGTTGTGGCAAGACAACAGCAACTTTTGGCCTGGCGTTACGAGCACTCAGTACCGGCAAGAATGTCACGCTGGTCTTTTTCGATAAGCTTGAACAAAATACGAGTGAAGGAAGAGCGCTTGCTGTCCTGAGCGAAGTAAAACAACCCGGCTTCGGCAGGTTAGAGGTGCACTACACCGGCATTAATCGACTGGGCGCTGGACCGAACGGCTCGTTTCGATTCTACAGTTCGCCAAATGGCATTCTGGAAGAAGACAAGCAACAGGCCAATCAGGGTCTGGAATATATCAAAGCGGCATTGAATCGTGGCGATGAAATTGTCATTGCAGATGAAATGTTGGATGTAGCTCGAGTCGGCGTTCTTGATTGGCGTGATGTCAAACCAGTGATTGAAGGAAGAAAAGACCCCACGCTACTCGTGCTGACCGGTAGGAAGGCTCCTGACTGGTTGATGAACGATGCCACCACTATCAGCACTACAGTCCAGCTGAAGCACCACGGTCGCGCTTTAGAAGGCATCGACTGCTAACGCCACTCCTGGGAGCGCCGGCGTCCCGCCGGCACCGATTTAAGATCTTGTTCGTTCCGAGCCGCCGTGACGGCAGCGCTCTCCCAGGACAACTGCTGTTGCCTGGGCGCCGCCGTCCAGCCCGGCTTTGAATGTCAGCTGTAGTGGCAGCATCTTATGCTGCCATGGCCACTACAAAGAAAATGCAGCCCAGCATGGCGACATCCCCGGCAACCGAAAGGACGACGCATGGCGTCCCCAGGCAAACGACAGTCGTGTTCTTCGCTGTTCTACTTCGCCGCTGGCGCTGGAGTTGCAGCGCTTTTAGCAACGGTGTTACCGGAACCGATTTCCTTTTTCAGGACCTCAACTGCTTTACTCAGCTGAAGATCCTTGCCATCTGTGGGTGACCGTTTGAAGTTAGTGTAAGTGGGATCAATCCACCATGGACCCTTCCCTGCTTTCAGGTCTTCTTCCTTGAGGTCGATCTTGTAGTCCGGCACGATGCCTGTCTTGTGGATGTCTATATCGTTAGGGGTCAGATAACGAGCGATTGTTATGTTGATCCCAGAACCATCTTCCAGCTTGTTGATCGATTGAACTAGTCCTTTTCCAAATGATGTTTGCCCTACAAGTACTGCGCGATGGTTGTCGTGCAGAGCACCGCTAAGAATCTCGCTGGCGCTGGCGCTCCCACTGTTGATCAAAATCGCCATGGGCAGTGTAGATAAAGGGTGGTGCGAAGCGATGGTGGAATTTTTGTAGCCATCTGCATCGATGGTACTGACAATGACACCGTGATCCAAGAACATATTTGCGATTTGAATGGCATTAGCCAACAGACCGCCAGGGTTGTTGCGAAGGTCCAGAACGATGCCTTTTGCGCCGGATGATTTCTTCAGGGCCTCGCGCATCTCTTCGTCTGCCTTGTGAGAAATGAAACTGTCGAGACGAATGTATGCAATGTTGCCAGGCAACGTGTCTACGTTCGCAACAGCTCTGATCGGCACTTCAGCACGAGTCATGGAAGACTTCTTCCGCTCTTGTCCGCGCATGAGCGTGATGGACACTGTGGTGCCAGGCAAACCGCGAATTTGCTTCACGACTTGATCCAGCGATTGACCTTTCACCGGTTTGGAATCGACTTCGATAATTTCATCGCCCGGATGTATACCGGCTCGATATGCTGGAGTGTCTTGGATGGGCGCAATTACGACTACTTTGTGTTCTTTGTTCATGCCAAGCTGCATGCCAACACCGAACAGATGAGCTTCTATTTGCGACTTCTCTTCACTAAATGCTTCTTCCGACAGGAAGCGCGTATATGGGTCGCCCAGGCTGGCGAGCATGGTCTCTATAGCTTTGTGGGAGTCGTCTTGTGTCTTGAGCTTGCCTTCGTAACGTGTACGCCATCTTGCCCAGTCTTGACTGCCGAATTTTTTATCGTAGAACATGTCTTGAACTAGAAGCCATGCCTTTCGGTACAACGTTTCCGGTGCAACGACTGGTCTGGAGGATTTTTCCGTTCTATTCGGCCTTTCGGTTTCCGCATAGACAGCGCCTACCTGTGCCACCTGATCCGAGACTGGAGACACATGCCGCAGAGTCACCTTGATCATGACTGCGAACAAGCAAGCGAGAAGGACTACTCCGAAACGGAGAGCCCATTTAGACCGGTTGCTTTCTGATGCCAATTTCTCAACCCTCTTCTAATGCCTAATCATGTAAGAAGCTTCGAGGACTTTTATGTTTCGCGGCTGAGTCCTCGAAATTCGTCTACGTACTCAGGCTTTCGAATTATGGACTAACTTTACGATAATTAATTCTACCCCTTCACGCTCACTGGCGGCGATATGGCAACCCTAATTTTTGTGGTTGCAAGGCAGATGTTAATTTGATCGGGTTTATCACCCGCGTCTGTCTAACTTACATTGTTTCTTTTCGTGGCGAAAGCTCAGGCTGCTGAGAAAGGCACGAACCTTAACGGGCATCTCTGGAATGATAAACAGTAGACTTACAACTGATGTTGAGTTCCAGCGACCGAGCAACGATTTAATGCCGCCGCAATCCGATAATGTCTTTGAACCGCCCAGTGCAGCAGAAGCTGCCGCGGTTTCGGATAAAGACCTTGTGGCCCATGCATTGCCGATTGTCGAATTGCCGCAGACCTTGTCAGTTCCGCGCCGGGCAATTAATAAAGCATCGGAAATTCGGCACAAGATGCCGAAAGCAATCAAGTTCAGAATAAAAGTTTTGATCAGTATTGTGATGTTTGCAAGTCTGCCGTTGCTGCTGAAAGTAGACCTGAAGAAGACCTGGGAAGCGGCCGTGCACGCAAACCTCTGGTTGCTTGCTGGAACTGCTCTATTAATGATCTCAACGGTCATAATCTCTGCGCGGCGCTGGCAGATCCTCGCTTCCGCCCTTGGCTTCAAGAAACCATTCTGGGAATTGGTCAAATACTGCTATGTGGGGTTGTTCTTCAACCTCTTCTTGCCATCTACCGTGGGCGGAGATTTTAGCCGCTGCTATTACATCTCTAAAGGCACTGGCAGAATTGCTGAGGCTTTCTATTCGGTTCTTGCCGATCGCGCAAGCGGCATTGCAGTGTTATTCGCCACCGCGTCACTTGGCATCCTGCTTGCTCCCGACGCACGTGAGCTTCCGTGGCAATTGAAGTGGCCAATCTTCGCCGGAACATTTGGTTTGTTCTGCATAATGCCATTCATGCCTGTTTTAACGAAAACCGTCTTCGGCAGTGAGAATTGGATTGCGCGCCAGTTCAACGATTCGCATGCTCAGATATTTTGGAAAGACCAGAAGCTAGTACTTGCTGCACTCGGTTGGTCATTCCTGACTCAGTTTATGACGGTTCTCTGTCACATCGGCGTCGGATTGGCTCTCGGTTTTGGCCATACGGTACCGGTCTGGTACTACTTTGTCTTTTATCCTTGCGTCGCCGTACTTGGTTTTGTAACTCCCAGTTTCAATGGAATTGGCATTCGAGAATGGGCTTATACCTACTTCTTGGTGATGCAAGGTGTAGACCAACCAAGTGCACTTACCTATGCGTTGATATGGCTGGCGATGACTACTATGCTAAGTCTTGTGGGCGGCGTAGTATATTTGGGTTCTAAATTAGCGCCGCCGCCGCCTCAAGAAGACTGAGTTCCGGATGTCCGAATACCGCTTTCCGCCTGAGTTTCATCCACTGAATTTAGAGACCAATAAGGCGGTGCTTTTAGCGGCCGACTCCTTTGGTTGCAGTGTTTTTCTTGTTGGCGGGTACATCCGGGACGCCTTGATTGGTCGCTTGGAAGCAGGTACTGAAAAGGATCTTGATTACACCGTCATTGGTGCCACCGCCATTGATTTTGCCGCGGCTTTGGCGGAAAGTCTCAAGGGAAACTTCGTTCTGCTCGATCAGTCAAATGACACCGCAAGAGTGGTGCTTGATAACGGAACCCAGGTGGATTTGGCTGGGTGCGTCGGTGGCGCACTGGAAACGGACATTCGCCGGCGCGATTTGACGATCAACGCACTGCTTTGGGATCCGGCCTATCCGGAATTTATTCGTGACGACGTTGGTGGACTGGACGATCTGGCATCGCGCACGATTCGAGTGATCTCGGAGCAATCCCTTATAGAAGATCCACTTCGTCTAATGCGAGTTTTTCGCTTTGCAGCGTCACTGGGCTTTCAAATCGATCCAGTTACCCAACAAATGGTGGCAAAGCACGCTAGTAAATTGCAATCGGTCGCCGCCGAGCGGATCTCATATGAATTGTTTGCGATCATGGAAAGCCCTCGCACGGCTGAAACCATCAAGCAAATGGCCGACTCTGGATTACTTGAAATCATCTTTCCAGAAATGCTGGACATGCACCGAGTGCCACCTAACTCCTATCACCATCTGGGATTATTCGACCATTCGCTGGAGGTTCTCAGGCAGACGGAGAGGAGCCTGGTAGATATGCCGGACTGGGCACAGCCGACATTTAAATCAGCTGTTTCCCATGCGTTAACCAGATATGGTGGCACCAAGTTGGCAGCTCTACTGCACGACGTCGGGAAGCCAGACACCTGGGAAGTCCTTGAAGACGGAAGACATACCTTCATAGGTCACGACAAACTCGGTGCAGAATTATGCACTCTCATTTCCAAACGGCTTAAGTGGTCCAAGCCTGTGGAGCGGTTCGTAGTAAATCTGGTGCGCTGGCACTTGAGACCAGGGGCGCTTTTCCATCAAGGTCTGCCAACAGATAGAGCAGTCCATAGATTTTATCGAACGGTCGGCGATGAAGTTCCGCAGCTTGTATTGCTTGCCCTGGGTGACTTTCGGGGTACTTGTGGACCGGGACTACAAAATAATCGCCAACTGCTTGAGAACCAACTGGGTGAACTTTTAGAGCGCTACGTCGTCTTCAATGACGGAAGGATGCACACGCCAAGGCTGCTTGACGGCTCTGATGTCATGAACATTTTGGGATTGCAACCCGGTCCATTGATAGGACAACTGCTGGAAGAACTCGAAGAGGCCCAAGGACTTAAGGAAGTCTTGAACAGGCAACAGGCTGAGATTTTCATAAAAGAGCGCTATCAGGAAAAGTATTCCAGCTAACCAAAATGTGCTTGTCATCTATATCAGCTGTTAAAAGCAAAATTTCATAGGGAATATAGGCTGCGTAGGGGAAATTAGACACCGCCTGCCAGATGCCGAAAACTTAAACCCAGTGGCAGCATAAACGCGCCTTGGCCGTTGGGTTTTACACACAAGACAAATATCAGGGTGATTGAGATGAATAACACCAAGGCCGACAAACTCCGCAACTACACCATCATTGCCAGACTGGATGATGCCATTCCGATCAACACGGAAGAGTGGGTTGGTGTCGAGCAACTTCTCAATCAAATTAGTGAATTTGTGCCGATTTCGATGTTGAATAACCTGACAGAACAAATCGTTGGTTACGCCGATGACCAGGCTCGAAGAGGCTATCTGTTGGGTCAAGAAGATTTAGTTTCCGAACTTAAGAAGAAAGCGGCGAAGATCGCCTAGGAAACATCAATTGTTCAGGGTTCGCGGAGCAGGGCACTTAGTGTCCTGCTTCGTGTTTTTGGGCACATTACTTCTATGCTTCGAAAGAACTGCCCGATGCTTACTGCCATATGCCTGCTTCCGCTGCTGAGCAGCTGCGGGCAAGATCGGCAAGAGAAAGTGGAGGCCTGGGAATCGGAAAAACGTAGTGCCTTCCAAGCATTTAGGGACAGAAAATACGATGCTTCTATCGTTGCCTACACAACAGCTATCCATCTTGCCGAGCAGATTGAGCCACGCGGGCTTCTGGTCGCGGTGACCATGAATGAGCAGGCTGCGGTTTATATGGCGCGTGATGATTATCAATCAGCCGAAAAACTCTTCAGCAGCGCCATCCAATTGATAGAGGAGCGAACGCAACAACAGAGTTTGCCAACCGATTGGATGAAAAGTCTCTGCGACGCAGTGGAAGGACTAGGAAACATCAAACATAAACAAGGTGATCTAGTTAGAGCAGAGCAGCTGTACGCCAGAGCCGTGAGCATCACCGGACTTTGCAATACCACCAGCAAGCAGCGTCAGCTCGTTTACGAGTACAAAAGCGTATTGCAGAAGCAGGGCAAGTTCACAGAAGCTGACAAAGTTGACGAGCAGTTCAAGAATCTCGCCGATTCATCGGCGGTGCCGAATCCTCAGCATCACCTTCAGGAAGAGACTCAAAAGTTCTTCAGAGAGGCTGATGCTGCTTTGAAAGCGCATGATTTGACTAAGGCACAAGAATGTTATCGCAAAGGGTTGCAGTATGCATTGCGGTCCACTGATGGCAAATTTCGCGCATCCGCGGAAGCCAAAGTTGCCTTGTTCTTGTTCACCACAAACCAACTGCAGCGTGCGGAAGCGTTCATTATGGAAGCGATGCGCGAATCCAAAAAGGCTGGTGCCACCAGTACTGAAATGCGTCCGTTGCTTCTGACATTGAGCACCATTCAGGCTAAAAACGGCCGGTTGCCGCAAGCGGAGAAGGCGGCGCGTCTGGCATTGAAACTTGCCGAATCGAGCGGTGGTAAGGATAGCGCCGAAGTTGTAGAAGGACTGAACTCCGTGGTGCAAGTGTTGCTTCAACAACACCAGTACGAAAAAGCCTTGCCGCTCTTTGAACGTTCATACGCAATTCAAAAACGTAGAAATTTGCCAACGTCGCCGGCTGTGGTCATGCACACCTGTTGGTTGGCAAATGTCTATTGGCTATCTGGAAAAAAGCAGACAGCTAAAGACCTCGTTGCAAAGTTCGTTGAAAAGTTGCAGCAGTGCCCCGCCTCAGAAATGAGCCTTGCGGGAAAGTTATTCACAGACTTTGGGCAAGAATGCCTGAAGTCTTCTGACAAACCGGAGGCGAGTGTCTTTTTCCAGGCGTCCCTGAAAGTGCTTAAACGTGCCCCACAGGCAGCTCAAGAAATAGAGCGGGCTCAGACTCAGTTAAAGGTAGCCCAAACCCGCACAGCTACCTAGTGTTTATCCTGTTTGGCCGACAAGGCTGAGCGAATAAGATGGAATGACGTCAAACCAGAAGGTGCTTGCATGAGTTCTTCGGACGAACATAGCTTTATTCACGGCATCAAAATTGCTGCTCCCTGCCATGTGTCTTGGGAAAGCATGACCGGAGACGAACGGACCCGGCACTGTCAGTCCTGCAAGCTCAACGTCTACAACATCGCCTCGTTAACTACCTCTGAAGCCGAAGCGCTAATCCTGGAAAAAGAAGGCAACCTTTGCGTCCGCATCTTCAGACGCAAGGACGGCACAATTTTGACTCAGGACTGCCCTAAAGGCCTGGCAGCAATTCGCGCACGCTACTATCGCAGCGTTGCCGCTGGTGCCGCAATGCTTTCCCTCTGTGCCGGCTATGTATTGAATTCTAGCAAAATTAATTCGATCATCCATCGAGCAGCCAACGGCACGGCCGTCAAATGCGAAGACGTTAAGCGGCAGTTTTCCGAGAGCGTTACTGCAGGAGTAGTGCGGGAAACCAGGGGCAAAATGAAAATGCCTGATTCCCTTAAACCGTAGGGACGCGTTATGACACGCCCGTACAAAATTCCTTAGACAATGCAGCCAGTAAAGTAAGGACGGTAGTAGCGTCATCGACACGAGGTCGATTAAATTGATTAGACTCAGTCTCAGAGCACCTCCACGCTCTGTCTCCGCGTAAAAGACTCATCGAGTCCGCCCGAG
>JADYXS010000153.1 GCA_021772155.1 Candidatus Obscuribacter sp. | reverse complement strand
ATTTGTGCAAGAAATACGGCGCGTTATTGTTTGTCGATGATGCTCATGGCTTCGGGGTAGTTGGTGAACACCCAGATCCGCAGCTCTATCCTTATGGACGCAAGGGAAACGGTCTCGTTAAGTACTTCGGCTTGGATTACAGGAACATTCTTTACGTGGGTTGTTTCTCGAAAGCGTATGGGAGTTTGGGATCATTCATTGGTTGCAGCAAGAACATGCGAAACTTTCTGCTTTCACAAGCCACCCCTCACGATCTCGGCGGTGCCGGTCCTGCTTCGGCAATGTCGGCAGTACTGGCTGGATTGAAAATCAATGCTGTTGATGGCGATAACCGCAGATTGATGATCGACATTCTTACCAAACAATTGATAAGCGGACTGAACGATATGGGTTTCAGAACGTTGAACAACACAGGATTTCCTATCGTTTCAGTGCGACTGAGCGATGGCGAAACTATGGTTCCAGTTTCGAAAATTTTGTACGATAATCATATACTTGCTACGTTGGCCCCATACCCTTCTGTTAAGCGTGGGGATGAAGCGGTTCGTCTGACCACCACGTGTAGCAACACAAAAGAAGAGGTAGAACAGTTGCTGTTTGCCTTTTCCAAAGTAAAAGAATGGTTGCAGTCAGAGGGGATTCCACTGTAGGCAAGTTCGTTTATGATGACGGCAGAAGTACGACTAAGACCATTCAGGCAAGAGGAATTGCATCTCTACGCGCAATGGATGAAAGATCCGCTGGTGCTAGGACCATTTGTACAGCCGGAGCACCTGACGCTGGAAGAGCTAGAAGACGATTTCGCCAAGGACGGCTGGCAGTCAAGACGATTGCGCCGATGGCTTCTGGTCTTTGAAGACCAGGAGATAATGGGCTTTGCTCATTGTTGGGAATTCGATCCGTATGAGAAGCATGTGGAGTTTGGACGAATTCAACTGCCAGCGTTTCGCGGGCGCGGACTAGGCACGCCTGTTGCACAGGCGTTGTTAGATGTGATTTGTGCAGAAACTGAGGCTCATCGAATTCAATCAATGACGGCCTGCGGTAATATTCCTGTTCAGCGAATATGGCAGAACCTTGGTCTGACCGTGGATGCACGTTTGAAAGAATACATGACGCTGCATGGCGAATATGTCGACTGCTTTGTCGCTAGCATTTTGCGCAGAGAATGGCTCCAACAGCGAGTGTCCGCGGTGTAACACTTTCCCTATCCGAAAGCTAGGCACAGGTGGAGTTCAGTGACGCGTGAATAAGTTTGCAATGACTAACGTTTCTCCACACGCAAAAGTTGACTTAGAGTAACTCTGTCTACTTTACCAGTGGCGGTCTTCGGTAGTGAGTCCATGAATATGAATTCAAATGGCATCATGTAGGCCGGAAGTTTGCTTGCTAAGTCCTTGCGCAGTTCGGGTTCAGAGACTGCGCTGCGCATACAGGCAATAAACGCGTGTATGCTGTTGCCGTATCGCTCATGCGGATGCGCAATAACAGCCAGTTCATCTATTCCCGGAAAGCTGCTAATAGCGCTTTCGACTTCGCCAAGCTCGACTCGATATCCGCGTGTTTTCACCATGTTGTCCATGCGCCCGTGATACTCGATATCGCCATTCGGAAGCATTCTTCCTAGATCACCGGTGCGGCAAACTAAGGTTGGATAGGAGTGAAACGGGCTTTGAATCAGTTTCTCTTTGGTGCGTTCTGGATCGCCGAAGTAACCGCCAAAGACCGTTCCGCCACGGATGAGTATCTCGCCTATCTCGCCTTTTTCCATTGACTGAAGGTTCTCATCGACAATGTAGGCTTCGGTATCATGAACGGGCTTGCCTATTGGGATCGATTCCATTCCGTCCGGGATGCGATCATGGATATGATAGTAAGTGACAATGTTCGTTTCTGTTGGACCATAAATATTTGAAACTCGTGCTTGTGGCAAGCAATCCATGACCTTGCGCAGATAAGGAACGGGAAACGGCTCGCCGGCATACATGATTTGCCGAAGACTTGGAATTCCACGCTCTAACCCGCCTTTGCTCAACCAGCTAATGAAGGTCGACGGCGTTGTGTAGACCATAGTGATGCCTTCATCTATCATCAGGCTAACGACGTCGTGCGCATTATTGTTGGAGTTCATGTCTGGTAGCACAAGACAAGCTCCTGCCGCGAAGGTCGTGAATATGTCGAACACGGAGAGATCGAATTGCAGTGGTGCGCGGTTGAAAATCCGATCCGCCGGCGTTAATGCAAACTCTTGATGCATCCAATCTATGAATGTCCAGGCATTGCGATGGGTAATCAGTATGCCTTTAGGTGTGCCCGTGGAGCCTGAGGTGTACAAAACGTAGGCAATGTCATCTGCCAGCGTCGCCAGGTTTCGCGTGGTGTCAGTTAATGAGACTGAGTGTTGCATGCGATCGTGCCAGTTGGAGTGTTGCGAAATTTGAGAAAACTGCAAAACTTCATCTTCAAGTCCGTCAGCAGGAGTGGTGGCAGGAGCATGACCATTTTCAGCTTCTGATGCCACAGCATCAAGACAAATAATGGTTTCGACGCCATACTCGCGCAATGCTTGGGCAGTACTCATGAAATGCCGATCAGCCAGGAGAATTTTTATGCCGGCCGATTTGATGATGTTACCCAGCCAGCTTATCGGTGCAAACGTATTTAGCGGTACATAAGGCAGTCCTGCCCGCAGAGCGCCAATCATCGCCACAATTGCTTCAACCCGAACCCTGGAGAGAATCCCGACAAGTTTGTGCTGGGATCTAACGCCGGCGAAATAGTTTTCAAACGAGCTTGAAAGACTGTCGATCTGGCCATATGTGTAAAGTGTGGCGCCCTGCTTTACTGCAGTTGCATTTCCTCTTTGGCGAATCGAATCCTCGATAAAATGTTGAACCAGATATTTCATGCTGCTTCTTCCTCGACAACCGTACCGAGCGTATACGTTGTCCAGACGGTGATTGGTGGCAACTAAACATTGCCCCATTTCGCTTATGCCCTTAAGCGCGTAGCGGCAATCTGATCGCATAAACCTGGCATCGCCCTTAGTTGCCAGTTACCTACTGGTATTATCCCGATGCGCAAAAGGCGTTGAATCAGTTATCCGGTGATTGCTTAGCCCTTGTCCGGATTTGTACCCCAGCGATAACGCTCACCTTCGGGATCGGTCCATGGGTCACCCCGCATGTGGTAACCACCTTCTTCCCAGTAACCGGGTTTGTCATTCTGGAGCAAGGTGATAGTGTTCACCCACTTGGCACTCTTCCATGCGTACAAGCGGGGAATGATCAGTCGGACTGGGCCGCCATGTTCGGGGGGCAGCGGCTCGTCGTCATGCAGCCAGGCAAATAGCGAATCGTCAGCCAGGAAATTCTCGAGCGGTACGTTCGTTGTCCATCCGGAATCGTAGGCACCAATTAAGACGAATTTTGCGCGCTCTTGAATTT
>JADYXS010000152.1 GCA_021772155.1 Candidatus Obscuribacter sp. | reverse complement strand
AGCGACATTGGTCAGCGCCTTTGCTTACGGTGCCTTTCGAAAAATGTATCCGGACCTGACTTTTGGATCTTTGATTCGCCCACTTCTTCCTAAAGGTCTCGGAGGCTCTGGAAGTGATCGAAGGATGTGGTTAGACGCCATTGTCATAGCGTATGCCGGCGGCGCCATTGCGGCTACTGTTGATCATTTGTTTGATGTCGGGCAATTTTTGACGTCGCCTGCAGTGCACCTGTTCAGCCTGGGATCGATAAGAGGCGTTGCAGATGAGTGGAGCCCGGCAATAGGAGCCCTGGCAGCAGGAGTTACCGGGGCAATCATGCTGCCGATTGCAGTAATGCTTCTGGTGTCATTGATCGACAAGTACGCTGGAAAGTCCTTCTGGAAAGCCCTCTTGTTGATGTTCGTGATCACTGCAGTCATGTACAGCTCTGCTAGATATTATCAGGACTACCTCTGGCACGTGGTCAGCATGATGGTGATGTCGGCCATGGTCTATTTCGCTGTTGTTAAAGTGGCTCGGTTGAACATTCTTGCCTATGTCTTGACGGGCTACATTACCGCCCTGGCCGGAGTGGCCTTCGGCATCGTGCGCAGTGGGTACGAGCTGTACTTTCCTCATCTTGCAGTTATCTTCGTTGCTTTGCTTGCACCTTTGGCGTATCTCCTCTGGCTGTATCTACCGTTTTCCAAGCGGAAGTCTGTGCCAGCGTCAAATCAAGCAGTGTCAGGCTAGGTTTGGAAAGTCAGCTTCAATCATTGGCGCTTCTAGCGATGCTCACTATATAGGTATGTCGGCTCTAGGTAATACGCCCAATCTTTTTCTTGTCCGCTCGATTGCGTCGGCAACGTCCGTTACCGTATCGGTTTGCAGCACTTCGCTTAGATAGGGCTTCGCTCTTGCTACCGCGTCGAGGTCGAAGAACCAGTATAAGGATGTTAAGGCTGACAGCCATACTGGCGCGGTTTGTGTTTTTGCATTGAAGCGGGAAAATCCGAATCGGCCCTTTAGTGCTTCAACAACTGAACCTGCGATGACACTATGTTTTTCTGCTGGCAAATTGTACCTCGTGCCCATTCTCCTTGAGCTTGAGTGCAACTGGCAAAGCGCAGAAAACATCAAATCCACCGCCGGCTCCGGCTATCAGAACTCGAGAATGATCAGGTAACGCAAACGGAATGTTGATGGTAACTACCTCTCCAATCATTACGGCCGTGACGCCGAGAAGATTATATTGTTCATCGCCTGAACTGATTGATGTATTCCAGCATTTTGTTAAGGTGCTCGCACGCCGGATTTTGAGGGTCGACCGCCGTCGCTTTTTGAAGGTACTTCCCAGCCTCATCGAATTCAGAATCGACAATTTTGGAGAGAGCAAGATTGCACCAGGCATTTGCATAGTCGGGATTTATGTCCAATGCTTGCCATAACAGCTGGTTTGCTTTGTGAGTGTCGCCAAGTCCAACATAGAGGCGACCGAGATTTGAGTAGGGCCACTCGAATGCCGGATACTCCGCGATCAATTTTTCGAAGTGTTGCCGAGCTTCCTCAGTTCGGTTTGCTTGCATCAAATTGTAGCCCTGGATGTTTCGCGTGACGGCTGCGTGAGGCACCGATTGGCGCGGCAAGCGCGTTCTCATGAATCGCTCGGCTTCTCTTCCGATTTGTCCTTGCCGATCGAGCTCCCTGGCTTTAGTCAACGCATCGCGAGATTGTTCCGTCCAACCAATGTCTTTGTAATGAACTCCAAGGTCAAAATATTCCGTCGCTGACAATCCTTCCGGCACATCACGGGCCGGAAGTGGCTTTTGAACATTTTCAAGAGCTTTTCCCACCAAACTTCCGAATTGTTGGCCTGTAAAATCCCAAACAGCGCCTATTTTTTTCTTTGCGTCCTTCAGTTGTTGATGTTCGCCAACTACTTGATCAAGGGCGGCTCCGGCATTGGATAACCCGGCCCTGATTTCTTTAGACACGGATTCTGCAGCACTTGTGACATTCTGGCCAGCCGTAAATGTACCGTGAACAAGCGACGAAAGCACTTTCAGCTTGTTCATGTGGTCTTTGCTGAAATCTTCAAATGGCGTGCCTCGAAAATCGCTGGCACTGCAGTTCATCGCTTTTGCCTGAGCTGCCGTTGCTTGCGGAAGCCACTGCATGAGTAAATATTGGATCGTCAAAATGGCGTATTGTCGTCCATTAAGGCCATCTGGTACATCTTTGGGTGGTGAAGCCATCTGCTCCTTTTTGCTGATTGATTAGTTCGTCGACCTTAGATCCTGGTTGAGGAGCTAGTAGCCGAATTTGGTCAACGTGTATTCGACGGCCTGTCGGGAAGGAATTCGCTTCATTCCGTGATTCGTAAGCTCGTCGTAATAGGTGTCCAGCTGCTTGGCCATGTCTCTGGTGCGGGCGTGATAGCGATCGCAGAAGGACTTTGCCGCATTTACGATTGCATCGCGTCGGGCATCGTCCAGGGTGTTGCCGGTTGCTTCAAATACCTGTCCTATCAGTGGTTTTGCAATTTCTTCGGCGATTTCGGCGGAGGGTTTGTAGATTCGACAGCTAATGTCGGCGTGCCCGCGTTCGTGCTCCCGAAGCCACTTGCTGCAATCGTTTGGCAGCCAACTGGTAATCGGCAGTGCTAACTGGACAGTGAACTCCGTGACGCGAACGGAAGCGCGAACGCCTTTGCCGTCCGGGACTCCATTATCAAGGTAATCCACAGCGCAGAAAGCGTTGCACGTGTACGAGTATTCGGTGACCGCGGTCAAGCCGGCTGGTACCGGCGGCGGTGGATCTGGTGGGTGGCGTGGATCAAACGACCGTTCTTCAACTTTTGCATCATCGCGGTCGATGTGAACGCCCTCGGCAAATGCCTGCTGGCCAAGACACATGAACACGCATGCCGCCATCACAGATAGTTCGTGCCTGGATATCATCGCTTCACACTACCGGGAGGCTGGCTTCATTCCAGCCTGTCATGCCGCCGTCGAGTACAATCACCGTTTTAAATCCGACGGACTCCAAAAATTCAGCTGCTCTGGTTGCGCGACCACCGAGTTTGCAAATTGCTATAACTGGCACTTCCTTCTCGGAAAGTTCATTCACCCGGACAGCAAGTTGTCCAAGCGGGATATGCACCACGTGCGCCATTTGACCAAGTTCGCCTTTGAGCTCCTCGGATTCCCGTACGTCGAGCAACAGCAAGCGCTCACCGGTCTTCATTCGGTCCGCCAATCCCTTAGCGTCTATGCTTTCCATCGAATTCTCCAATTTTTCAATTTTCACGGACTTTTGCAGTCCGGATATCACAAGGCGAACATTATATTCCAGAGCAATATCAAAGAGTGCATCTCGAACATGCATTAGCTGGCACAAAACTGGGCAAATTTAAGACAGAGGCAAAAGAACTCTACTTTACATCGCCACGCTTAGGTGCATGCTTGTGATTTTGGCCGCGCCAATTCAGTCCAGGAAACGATTCGCCCAAGTGGTCGTGCCTGTTCTGGCGCTTACGGTCCTCTCTTTGTGCTTGCCGCCTGCCCAAGCCGCCCCGTCCAACGAAGGGGGATATCATCCGGCGGTCCCTACAGACATGGTCTCTCGCATTCCGTTCGACGGTCACAAGAGAAAGTACGTTGTTCACCTTCCGCCATCCTATGACGGACGCACTTCGATGCCCCTGGTCGTTTGCTTACATGGCGGCGGGGGCGACATCGGTTTTGCTCAACGCATGTTCGGTATGAGCGAAAAGGCTGATAAGGAGGGCTTCATCGTTGCTTACCCGAACGGATCGGGGCGTTTGGGCAGTCATGTCCTGACGTGGAATGCCGAGGAATGCTGTGGTTATGCCGAAGCGAAACGCATCGATGATGTCGGTTTTGTGCGGAACTTTATCCAGCATCTGAGGACCGACTACAACGTCGACAACAAAAGGGTTTATTTGGTTGGTTTTTCCAATGGGGCGATGATGGCTTACCGGCTTGCGTCGGAATTGGCCAACGAAATTGCTGCTGTTGCAGTTGTTAGCGGGTCCATGAACGGCAAAGAGAAAGTGCCGTCGCGCAGTTTACCGGTTTTGATCATCCACGGGCTTGAAGACAAGCACGTTCCTGTTGAGGGCGGCGGTGGAAAGCTGGCAAAATGGGGATTTGACGTCCACGCCAAGCCGCTGGACTATGCTGTCGATTTTTGGGTTAACGCTAATGGCTGCGAACCACAGCCACGCGTGGAGCGCCACGGGGCTGTTGAAAGCAAAGTTTATAGCGGAGCCACAGACGATTCGGAAGTGATGGTCTACACTATCGATGGCTATGCTCATTCATGGCCGGGCGGTAAACGCGCATGGTTGCTTGCAGACAGACCGTGTCCGCAGCTATCGGCAACCGACAAGTGCTGGGAATTTTTCCAGAAGCACTCGCGCAAGTTGTAGACGGAGACTCAATGGAAGACGTAAAGACCGGCACGATGCTTAGTGCAATCGGCGGTGAGATCGTGGAACGGCGTCCGGGTTACGCTCGGGGTGTTTTGCCTTTAAGCAAGACTGTGATGCAGCCCACGAAAGTATTTCATGCTGGTGCCATCGTCACGCTCGCCGATGAGGTGGCTTCGGTGGCCATTCATGGCGGATGGGTTGTTGACGATGGCGAAAGTGAAAGGAAATTCCCTTTTTCAGTGCAGCTGAGCGTAAACCTTCTGGCGAATGACTCTGTCGGACCTCTCACGGCCGAAGCCAAGGTTGTGCGTAAAGGACGGATGACAGTTGTGCAAACCGAAGTGAGAACGTCGCAGGGCCAAGTGGCGGCGATGATGACCAGCACACATCTGATGGTGGATTTGAAGAAATCAGCTGCGGGCAAAGCATCACCGGGATAATCGTCCGCCGAGTTCGATTACATCATTAGCGCGGCCAAGACCGTAAGCCGCCGCTATTTTCTTCCAGCACAAGGCAGGCTTTGCGGCGAACCGATAACGGTTCACTTGCCTATATGGATTGGCGTGGCGAACCGATAACGGTTCACTTGCCTATATGGATTGGCGTGGCGAACCGATAACGGTTCACTTGCCTATATGGATTGGCGTGGTGAACCGATAACGGTTCGCTTGCCTATATGGATTGGCGCGGCGAACCGTTATCGGTTCACTTGCTCGCGCGACTAGAGGGGCCGAACCGTTTGTGCTTTTGTATGCCGCCTTATTCCGAAGCAAACCTACTTAGGCCGGACTCTTCTGTCAGCAGATCATCAATCCATGAATGCAACGCCATCATCGACGGAAATCCGAGTGTTGTAACCGTCATCAGTATCAGATGACGAATTTCCGCAGGGGTAACACCGGCTTCAAGGGCACGCCGGCAATGGGAATGGACTGCTCCTTCCATGCGTGCACCGGCGGCGATTGCAAGCTTCACAAGAACTATTTCACGTTTGTTCAGAGGACCGCTTTCAGCGGCAGCTTTTCCAAGCTGTTCGTAGGCAGTGAAAACCTCAGGGTGAGTCTTTTGAAATTGCAAGTAACGGCCAGGTAATTTTCCAGGTCTGGTTGTCATCTGTTTTTCCCCCAATGAACAACCTAGAAGATACCAGAAGACTAATCGTGCTTCTTTCCGGCCTGAGTTTCGTCGTCGTCTTTTTAGTGGCAAAAGGAGGGTGCACGAATTCTTTATTGACGTGGATCCGTTTCAGTGTTTTATCCAAAAGATCGGCTCAATTGGCGAATTAACGTCGTTGATGTGGCCCGGCGCCGCCCGACAATTTGCCCACCTTTTCTTGCGCTCTGGGCCGGATGCAACTTTGCATAATAGCGTATGGGCGTTATGGCCAATTGTCGTTATTCTCTTAAAGAATGTGTTTATGAGAATCGCAATTTGAGTTTGATAGCCGCCAAATCTGAAGCTGCAAGCTGTGACGATAAGTCAATCTCGGGGCAATTGAATCGCTATTTTAACTGGACTTTGGCAAAAGTCTGCAAGTAACGATGTCATGCTGGCCTTTTCCGAGGACTGATGCTATCTTAGCCTGATCCCCTAACGGAGATGGCTT
>JADYXS010000151.1 GCA_021772155.1 Candidatus Obscuribacter sp. | reverse complement strand
TTGAATCCTCCTGCTCTGCCGGCGGCTGGGACAGTGGCACCAGACGCTCTGCAGATAGGCTTTCTTAGGATAAATCCTATCCCAATACTTGAACCGTTGCCGCCTGCAGGTCGTGATGGTGCTCGTGACGGTGGTGGTGGGGCTCCAGAAATTGCCCGGGGAGGGGAAGCGCAGCAAGGACAGCTTGCCCCAGCGGATCGGGCAGCGATCAATCTGGCGGCACGTGTGCAAGCGGTGGAGCCTGGTCCGGCACGGCTTCGTGCCGGGGTCGACTTCGAAACGCCAGCTCCGGTTGGTCCGGCCGCGGTAGGGACTCGATACTTGCAGGTTGCCCAGGAACGGTTACCTATGCAGGTTCGCGATCACATTCAAAGAACCATCGAACAACTTCGTTCGCCCGATACGCGTGACCGGGCACGAGAGAGGCTTCGCGAGTATGGACCGGCTGCGGTACCGGCGCTCATTGCGCAATTAGACAGCCCGGACTTTCATCGCCGTCAGGCAGCACATGATCAGCTGCGCAGAATGGGCGATGCCGCTGTGCCAGCGCTGCTGTCGGTCAAAGACGGAGAAGCATCCTTGGAAATGCGCCGCCGATGCGAACAGCTGATTAGTGAGCTGGTGCCCGGATGCCGTGGAGCCGTTCATGATGCCCAGGGACGCCTTCGCCGCGTTGTCGGTAAGGGCGAGCATTTTTCCGCGGACTATGACGCGGCGGGGCGTTTGACTAATGTGGACTGGGGCTTCCATGGAGGTAGGGAAGGTTTTGTTCGCCGGGCCGATGGCACGTTTACCAGATCAACAGATAACAATCCTGTACGTGATATTTCTGTAGGCAGCGATGGTGCACTTTCTTTTAGAGTTGGAGAGGCCACTGTACGCTGGTCGGTGGAGGGACTTGTCCAGGTGACTGGCGCGCCTGTTACTTCGGATTCTCGTGGCGGGATCATGACTGTTCCTGTGCGCACCGGTGATACCGTCACCAATGTTACCGTTCTGCCTGGTGGATATCCGGAATTTCAACGGGAAAAGCGGTAACTCAGTCCCGTTGAAATAGCAATTAATGCGATCGCCAGCAAGAGGACCATCATGACACCAGAATTCAATCAGGAAGCCACATACCGAAGCTATTGCCCTAGCTAAGCGTTCGAATCGTTCTTGCCTTTTTTGAAGAACTTTCCTATTAAGGCGCCTACGGCGATAATACCGACGATGGCGAATTTCTTGAAGACTAGCACGAGTCCAAGACCCCACTTCCACAGCCCTCCAAGCAATCCGAGCTTGGCTGCAGCAGCCATTGCGCCGCCGCCTAAAATTAAACCGGCGATGCCGTATCCGGCAGACTTGTCCTTGCCGGGTTTATAGTCGCTGTAGTTGAATCCACTTTTGAAAGTTGTTTTTTGCAACAGGGTAGCCATTTTTGGTTTGTTCAGATCCAGCTTGTCTGGGTCTGTAACCAGATTCATGGAAAGAACACCCAACCGTCCAAGGACTCTGGTGTTGTAGTTGACTCCGGTGACTGCCGATGCCTGCTCGTCGGCGTCTTTTGATTGAATAGCCCAGACAACATGGTGTTTGCTCTTTTCGTAATGTGGTTTTTCTGCCCACCCGCCGACAAAGATTGGCGGGATGCCACGTTCCTTGCGCTCCTCGTTCTGTTCTTTCGTTCCTTCTTTGTAGGAATTCAGTATGTCGTCGGAATTGAGTTTGGCCGCATCGTCATCGTTTACGTAACCGCAATCATCGAAGCGACAGATCACGACAAAACTACTGTCGTCTTTGTTTTTGCTCGGCACGATTGCGCCGACAATACCGTCTCCGCTGCTGCCCTGTTCTTCGAGAGCCTTTTTGGCTTCTTCTTTATCGATGAACAGGTAGCCTGCCGGTAGTTCGAGCTTCGCTGCTGCCTCTCCGAGATCTATGGACGCTGGTCCAACGGTTTCCTTTGCCACTGCAGGAGCAATAACGCCCACCAGACCACAAGCTATAGCCAAAAACAGCTTTTTCGACATTGCGCTCACCTTTCTCAACTGTTTCGGTATACCCGCTGGAAGGAGCAGACCATTGACTCGCTAGATGAAATCGAAGCAAAAAAGCGGTCAGGAATTAATTTGGACAGTGCTGTCTTTTTGTAGCAAACGGCTTGACCTCAGGCAATTCGGCACCAGTTGTGGTGCCAGAAGTAGCTCCAGCCTTTCCATTTGCGTATTTCTAGCATTCCGCTTACACACGTCTGCCACAAATCTGAAATAGACTTTCTTTATGGGTTGAGCTGAATCTATAGCAGGAATCGCTGGTCAGATTGTTGTTTGAGAGATAACGGAAGCGGCCGATAGCATTCAGCAAAAAGAAAAGCAATGTTGGAGAGCGATCATGGGAAGTTCGTTAGAAAGTGTCGAACAGAAGACAGATTTGCCGTCGGCTGCGGTTCCGGAGCGTCCGTTTGACCCGATTAGTCTGATGGCAGAAACTCTTACAGCGGAGAAAACTCATCAGGTACTTGGTGTTTCGGCAGCCGGCGGACTGAGCGCAGCAGCTGGGAAACTAGGTCTCGATTATTATGCTTCCAGCAGAGGTTGGATGCAGGTAACGGAGAAGACTTTTCAATCTACAGTATCGAGCGCAGCACCCGACTGGGCGAAAAGTTATCTCAATCACTTGAGTCCATCCGTAAAAGTGGCTCAAGAAGCTGCGGGTACCGTGAGACTTATGAGTCCGCAGCTGGCGGCCGAGGCAAGAGATTATGCTGCCGGAGCTAAATTTTTTACCGCTCCGGGCACCGTGGTAGACAATGCCAAAGCGACTGCAGATTATATGACGAGGTTGCGTGACCCCCGCCTGGCGATTAATGCTAATGCGCCCGTTACTGAAGTGCTTGCTTATACCAAGCAAAATGTCGGTAACATTGCCGGTGCAGCCGAAAGGGAGTATATCGTAGCCAGAATGGCTGCGCTCGAAGGAGAAATGCTTGTTGTCCAACGTCCGTTGCTTCAGGCCGCAAAGGCCAGCGCTATTTCCGGCGTACTACAAGGAGCAGCTGTTGGTGGAATGTCGTATGTTGTTGATGGTCAGCTGTCCAGCGCCGCAAAGGCCTACTACGGCGAGAATTCGGAACTTGGCCGGGTTCTGGAGCCAACTTTGACTGGAGCCTTCCTCACCGGCGCAGGCTGTGTACTCGGGTCCAATCTACGCACGAAAGTTGCATTCAGTGCCGCAGGCTGGTTGACCGGTAAAGCGATCAATTACTTTAATAAGGAAGGCTAAATTCATCGTCATCGCTGGGCATTTTCTGCGCTCGGGAACGACACAAGAGGTGCCGCAATAGCGGCACCCCTATATCTGTCCTGTGCGAATGCTTAGAGTTCTCCGGACGTTACAGCCAGGGAAGCTGGCGCGTCAAGTTGCAAGTCCAACGTTTGTCCGGAAACTACTTGGACGTCGCTGCCCTTTCGTAGCAATAAGCTTTGAGCAACACCCAAGCCGGCACCGATTGCCGTGCCAGCGATGGCGCCCCGTCCGGCTCCTCTGCCTCCGCGGCCTGCGATGGCACCAATTGCAGTACCGAGTAAGGCTCCGCCGCCAGCTCCGACTGCACCGCGGATCAAAGCTTGTTTGACTTTGCTGCCGGTATTCTCGCCTTTAACGATGTCACTTTGCCCAATTTCTGAGTACTTACCAATACCGCCAACTATGTGAGCGCTGATCGGAATGTCTTGACCACCCGGGGTCCGCAGGCTATTGAACTTAAGCCCGAGCATGCCAGATCGTCCAAGACGACTTCCGGCTGTCGATTCTGTAACTGTGCCGGTGACAACTGATCCAGCTGGAATCGATGTATCGCCCAGTTGTACAGCCTCTGCCACCCGTGCTTCAATGCGGTCTCCTGAACGAGCACTTTCGCTTGAGATTGCTGTTGTGAGTGCAACTGGAATAGTCAATCCAGCAGGTATATATACGACGCGACCTTGCTGATAATAAGGATACGAGCCAGAGGTAGTTTGCGTCGTTCCAGCATGAGCTACATTGGTGCTACCGTTCAAGTGCGAAACGTAGTTTCTCACTGATTCGGAATCTTTAAGCACGGATTTGATTCCGGTCGACCATTTTTGAGCCAGCAAAGAAGGTGTCGTCTTAACGGCTTTTGCTGTGCCACCATCAACGGTTGTTATATAAAATCCGCCCAGAGTGATTACGGGCTGCCCTTTCACATATACGATGCTTACCGAAGATGGTGTTGGGTTGGCAGTTGCTACCAGGGCGTTATCGAGATTCTTTTGAATCGTTGTTGTTCTAGCATTTGCAGTTAAGCCACCGCCACCGGTGCTCACGCTAAACACTTGCTGACCGGCTACTCGGACTGGACCGGCAAAGGCAGCCAACGGAAGCATTGCGCAGGTTTGTGCCACAAGCAGAGCGGCGATGGTAATTTGTGATTGGCGTTTGCTGGATGTTTTCATGTGCCCCTTCTTTCTTTTTGACAGGCGTTGTTTTTATCTCCCGGTGCCAATAGGCAGACGCTGGAGCGTTCTCATATGGAAACAGACGGGCTCAAGGAACAGGTGTTCCCGCACTTGGCTACCGGTGAACTTTGGTGAAATAGATCCACAGATTAACACGTACCTAACCAGGACTTTCGTTTCGCTTGGCATTCTGTTATAGGGACGTCCTATCCGAACGCTGATGGCGAGGCAACCGATGTTTACAGTCGCACGAAAGACTGCTTATGTACGAAGGCAAAAGCCCCGAAACAAACGCCTACTGCTGTCCACCGCTCTTGCGGCTACGATTGGTTTAGTTGCGTTCAATCTTGATATAGCCGGAAAATGGTTGGTGAACGCTGGCTGCCCGGATCTGGCAATTCCTTGCTATCAGGTGATGACAACCTTTGTCCGCGATCTGCATTTTAATGATGGTCGTAACGGAGCCGCCCTTTCCCATCTTGCCGATTGCTACGCGGAGCGCGGTGACCTGGAGCAAGCAATGGACATTCAACAGCAAGCAGCGAATGTATATAAGATTGCCATGGGTCCGGAATCGACCGAGGTGTTTGTAACCACGGCAAAAATGGCCGGTTACCTCAGTGGCAAAGGCAATTACGTGCGCGCTGAGCTTATTTTGCACGACTCCGTTCAAGAACTTGAAAGGCGCCCAGTACCGGATACTGAAGCAACGGCCTATGTTTACGCTGCACTGGCTGACACCTTGATGGCGCAAAATAAGAACGAACAAGCCCTTGTCGTCGTAGAAAAATTGCTTCCATTCGACGAACATTACATGATGACCAAGCAGCTCTCCGTTAATGCTTACGACAAACTCGGAGCCCTTTACGCCAAGCTCGGCAGAATCAACCTCAGTAAGCAGACGATTGAACAGGGAATTGCGCTCAAGGAGCGCATTCTGGGTGCTAACAATGTGCAAGTCGCTCAGTCGTACGA
>JADYXS010000150.1 GCA_021772155.1 Candidatus Obscuribacter sp. | reverse complement strand
GTCAAAGAGCTTAGCGCTACTTTTCGTTCCGTTGCAACTGGGACCCCATTTACTGTCGCCAGTGCTCTTAACAACCCGCAGGAGAACGCTAGCCGAGCTGATAGACATCAAGCTAAACCAGTCGACATAATCTACCTGGAGCAACAATCCAAATTACAGAAGTGGTTTGCCGGTTTTTTGCCAGATGCCTGTTTTATGGTTAGCAAAGTCAAACCCTGTCGGAGATTTGCGATGCGACATGCTTTTACCAGACGAGAGATCAACATCATCTGCCGTGCGCTTGCTTCGTTCAAGGCGCAATCAGAATTGCATAGCATTCGCTTGAATGCATCAGGCAGACATGGTGCTGCGAATGAGGACCAAAGTGATGCTGTGATTGCCGGTGATCTGTGGGAAAAGCTGGTTTGCATCATCGGTAAGAAACGATCAAATGCTGCTACATTCACTCTTGGCGCGCAATCCAATGAGTCCATAATGGGGCTATACACGACTGCCAATGACAGTATGGTATCCGACTTATTAAAGGCGATGAACTATAGGTTGATGAATTAGGCAACTGGCGAGAATGAACGCCGGTGGACCGGTGACAAAGAAGCACAAGGATACAAATGGTGAAACAGACTTCGTTCGTTAAGAAGAACATGTTCGTTGCTCTGACCCTTAGCAGCACAGCGATCTTCAGTGCTCTGCCGTCTTCCGCACAGGAGCAACCTTTCGTCGGGCAGGTAGTAGCAGTCACCGACGGAGACACGATAAAAGTAATGCACCTCGGCAAACCGACAACGATTAGGTTAGACGCAATTGATTGTCCTGAAAGTGGCCAGGCTTTTGGCACCAAGGCAAAAGAATTTACCGCCGGACTCTGCTTTCGAAAGGATGTCACAGTCACTCCGCACAAACTAGACAAATATCGACGCACCATAGCCGATGTCACCCTTCCAGACGGACATTCGCTCAATACTGAGTTAGTCAAAAATGGTTTTGCTTGGTGGTACCGAAAATATGCGCCTAGCAATTCAGAGTTAGAACAACTGGAAAAGCAGGCGCGCGAAAGCAAGATTGGACTCTGGCAAGAGAAGGACCCTATATCGCCTTGGGATTTCCGCCACCCCACAAGAATAACTTTGCCAATCAAGCCTAAGCGAGAAAGCGAGTAACAGCATCGGGAGTAGGAACTCGTGATTTCGATCGACATTTAGCGCGATGTGCTGCGTCACAGCAAGTCAAGACGGGTTGTAAGATCTTATGCGCCTGCGGGGCGATCCCTGACAGCAGTCCTGGGATACATTGGCGCAAACGCAGCGGAAATGAGTGAGATTTGATCTGATACCACTCGGCAATTTTGTGCAATCGACTTCTGAAATTGACAATACTTCGCAAAAACAGTTATCAAGATTGTACACTTGTTAGAAGTGGGAAAGTAACTCTTTTTTCCGAAGACAAAAACTGCTTTTCCCGCTCGCCTTGTGCAATTTACACATTAGCTAGCTTTTCCAAAATCGCGGGCAGCAATGATTTCAACGCACCGCATTTGGTGTCGAAATGATAGCACAAGCTTACAATAAATAAAATACGCCTGAAACAAACTCGCACGACTACGGCGGCCGAACAACGAATAGGGGCTTTTCGGAAGCCTTACTGTGCTGCTCTCTTATCTGGTTGATATGTTCTTGAATAAACGATTGGCTTTCATAGCTCGGTGCCATAGCCAGATAAGAGAGCAGCACAGTAAGCAAAGCCTTTAGCTCATGGACCGACAGCCTAGAAGGCTCGTTTTCAGTCAGCCTGGTCACATCAGCCACCCAGTTCTTTTCGGAGTCCTCCTTGAACCAAGCAACAGCTTTTTGCTCTTGTCGCTGCTGTCTTTCAGTATGCATAGATATCTCAGAGGCGACGCTGCAAGCAGCCACGAACCCAGGCTGCGGAATTGTTTCAAGAGGAGCTCCCCCCACCACAACGTTATATTCGTCCGTACAGATTGCAAAGAAGCCCTCGGCCAAATCCTCATAGTCTTGGCGCCAGATATCGGCATGGTTGTACAGCGTCTCCCGTGAGCATCCAGCGGCTTGCTGCAGTTCGACGGTAGTGAATGATCGGCGAAGCTTTTTCACACCTTTGAGCGCATCGGCAATGCGCTTCCTCGCGCCGGTCTTTCTATTGGCGTTCTCGCGAATCCAGGAGATCGGCCGCTCCGGAGCGTACTTCAAAGTGTCAGTGTCTTTCTTATGCGCGGGGCGCCAGTTAGCGGCGCGCTCGACCTGCGCCATGGCGTCAGCGCGCCCCCGGTTAATGTCAGCGCTCTGTCCATTGTGCCTGGCAGACAGGAGCTCTCTGATGGCCCATTCTCGCTCTTGTTCATAGCCATAACCAAGCGCCGGCAGGTCGCGGCTGGGGTCACCGTAGAAGAGATAATGACCCACACACTCGATGGCTTCGGCTCTTTGCGATGGCCCGGTCAAACCGTTGAGGTGGTAAATTCTGCCCTTGTACCAATTATCCACGATGATTCCGGGCGGCAACTTGTGGAAGACGGCACGTAAAAAATCGGTGAACTCGCCAGGCTTGGGCGCCTCGGTCCTTCTTATAGGAATGACGTTACTTTCTGATCTGCCAAGCCCGTGAACGCCAGCGACTTCCCTGCGTGTCTCAAGCTCCTGGGCGTGCAGTTTAAGCTGGCGGAAAGCGGCATAGGAATTAGCGTCACCGTCCAGCACATCTATAAAGAGTTCTAGTGCTTTGGTGGCACTAAGCTCGGAACGGTCGTGTTCGACTTCGAGCGTCTTCTTATCGAGCCATGCCCAACCCTGCTGCAGCGGCAGGCGCAAGCCGAGCCCCTGCGATCCCTCGACTCCTGGGTGAGGGAAAATCTCGAGCTGTCCCTTTGATATATGGAAGTCGTTGAGCATCAAAACCTTGACGAGCTGCTTGCGAAGATCGGCACTGTTGATGGGTTCATCAAAGAAAATATAGAGATGCCAGCCACCACTGTAACTTGAACGATAGAGGGAAGACCGAGTAAGACCGGCTTCGGACAAGACCTGTAGCACCTTTCCAAGCGCGCGTTGGTTATGATATTGGCTCTTTTGGTCGATATCTAAAACCGCGAATTGCGTAGTCTTTCCAGCCCTGCACCCTATGAAGAATTTTGGATGCACGCACGCGATCGCTTTGAGCATTTCTGAATCCGGCAGCTTCCATTTCTCGTTGGATGAGTACCAAGATCCACCAGACAGTGGCTTATAGATATATCCATAGCGATGGAACAGTTCAACGAATTGCTCGACACAAGTCTGCCACCCTTCCGGGAAGTAATTTTGACGAGCAAATCTAGTCGGCGTGCTCCCTGACTGAGCGCGCGCTTGAACATGTCCGGTGATAACAGTCTCCCTTTCTTAATTTGGGACGTGTTGACCTAACCGGACCGTTCGTCTATCCTGAAGTCACTTCGCGAAACTACTAAAACCGCGACGACAACTGAATAATGAGGTCCGCAAAGATCTCACAAAGACATCGCCCCAAAGCGATGTTTTTGTTTATGCGCCTTTCATTTAATCCGACTTTCTAGGGAGCAAAGCTCCAGATATCCACAAGATATACACTGGCGATACCTGCCAAGTGCCACCAGCCACTATATAAGGTGCGGAGAGATCGATCAATACTTTGGATCTGAATTCCGATCTCTGGT
>JADYXS010000149.1 GCA_021772155.1 Candidatus Obscuribacter sp. | reverse complement strand
CAGCCCTCCAGTTTATCGACGCGGTGTTCAGTACTATCGGCGAAAGAAGGTCCTCAAATATGAGGAAGCTGCTGACGCCAGTCAGGTTGAAGCGCTCGTTATTGGATCAGAGCCTCAGCCTTATAAAGTACTAGTTGAAATTGAGTCGCCGCAAAAATTCAAAGCTGAATGCTCGTGCCCTTACTTCGAAGAAGTGTGCAAGCATTCCGTAGCCGTCCTGCTGACCCATATTGCCAAAACCTTTCCGGGCGTCCGATTCGACCTAGGAGAGCCCGACAAGGGCAAGGAATCATCTCAGGAAGCACCGCCGCGCGCACGCGACGTACTTGATGATCCAAAGACGATTCAAGCCAGCCTGGCCAACAACGAAGTTGACGTGAAAGACTTCGAACTTGGCATTCTTGTGCTTGAAAAGCCGCTCGCGCTGATTATCGGAACGTTGCCAGAAGAGCACGTCGGCAAAGTAAATATATTGAAAGTACCGGCGCCTGTGCTCGACACTCTGGAGCCGGACACT
Organism: Candidatus Obscuribacter sp.; assembly: GCA_021772155.1. GTDB lineage: Bacteria > Cyanobacteriota > Vampirovibrionia > Obscuribacterales > Obscuribacteraceae > JADYXS01. The sequence continues at coordinate 16,941 of JADYXS010000149.1, read as the reverse complement.
CGTATTCACAAGCTTGTGAAATATTTGACCATGCTGCCGCAAACGACCAAAGGTCTGGCTGGCGGCCACCGAATTCCTCGCGGCGAGGAAGGTATTGTCTTGGGTCACCTGGGTCTGTGCGCAAAACTGCGGCACGCTGTAGACGCTCAAGAAATGACCTTCGCTACAGTTGCGGTAAAGCCGCGCATTACGATTTCAGAAACTGAAAATGGCGAGCTCTCAATTCGTTTGAGAGCCTTAGATGAATCAGGTGAAGAGCTAGCCGACCCGGTCTTCTTTCTCGGGCAACCTTCCTGGGTACTGTCCGGTCACACATTTCACCCAATAGATCTTTCAGCCATCCACAGGCTCTTCCAGTTTTTCGATGCTAAAGGCACCATGACCGTCAAGCTGGAGACTGTGCCTAAGTTTCTTGCAATTGATTTGCCAATCTTGAAAAAGAGAATGGATGTTGATCTGGACGAAACCGCGGCACCATTTCCGGTAGCAATCACTGAGCCACCTACCGTTGTCATTCGCCTGACCGAAAAGCGCTCGGTACGAGCCGGGGCTCCTGCGGCTGTAGCCGCCACGGTACCTGCCGAACTTGAGCTGATTCTCGGCTTTAAGTACGGAGTTCTTGTTCTGCCGTCACGGGATGAGACCAGTGCCGTTGAAGCTGAGTTGTACACGCGCACAATTGCCGACAACGGACAAAGTGTCTGGGTTAAGCGGCTGTGGGATCAAGAAGGACAGCTTCGTCGCTTCCTTTCAAACTTGCAGCCCACAAGAACTATAGCCGACCGCTTTTTCTTCCATGAAGAAGCGGCGCTGGATGCTGTGTATTATCTTTCTTCCGAAAGCGACTGGGATATTACCGGCTGGGATCAGCTAAAGAGCTACAAAGTATCGGCCGAGGCGATCAAACTCAAAGCTGTTCTATCGCTCAAGAACGATACTTACAAGTTTGAATTCGATTTGCAGGCTTTGGAAGATGGCGTCAAACCGATTCCGTTCCTAGAAGTTATTGCCGCGGTTTTCAAAAACAAGAATTACCTAAAGCGCGGCGAAGGCGAATATGTTCGCCTGCCAGTTACGACCCTGCTCAGTGTTCTAAAGCAAATCGGTCAAAGTAAAGAGACCTCGCGTCCGCTTTACCAAGCGTTGCCGATTGCTCATGTTCTTGAGACACACGGAATCGAGATAGAAGCCGATCAGGGCTTCAAGGACTTCATTTACAAGTTGCGCAATTTCAAAGAATTGGCGCCGCTGGATGTTCCGAAAAGCTTCCAAGGATCCTTGCGCGAATATCAGAAAGAAGGCTTCAACTGGTTGGCATTCCTACGGGAATACGGACTGGCTGGTATTCTTGCCGATGACATGGGCTTGGGGAAAACCATTCAAGCTTTGACATTGCTCCTTTATCATCACAAAAATCACAGCCAACGTCAGCCGTCGCTTGTGGTGGCACCAACTTCAGTCGTTTACAACTGGCTTGCTGAGGCCGAGAAATTCACTCCGCAGCTAACCACTGCACTGTATCTTGGACGTGACAGGACTGAACTTCTTGCAAAGCTGAAGAAAGATAGCAAAAACAAACCGGATGTGATTTTCACCACATACGGTATCATCCGCCGTGACTATGAGACTCTCAAAGAATTCCAATTCGACTACTTGATTCTGGACGAAGCTCAGAACATCAAGAACCCAGAATCCGTCGGTGCCCAGGCCTGTAAGAAATTGAAATCGCTTCACCGCCTGGCCCTATCCGGTACACCGGTTGAGAACCGATTGAGAGAGTTGTGGTCCATTTTCGATTTCTTGATGCCGGAATTTCTCGGTCAGATCAGAGATTTCACTGAACAGTTTGAACGACCGATTGAAGCTGGGGTCCCCGAAGCCGGTCAGAAACTTCGAAAAGTGGTGCATCCATTCATCCTGCGCCGCCTGAAAAGCCAGGTTGAGAAAGAACTGCCTGATCGCACTGACATCATCAACGTCTGCGAAATGGAAGAAGAGCAGCGTTCGTTGTATCTCGATGTTCTGGATGAGTGCCGTCAGAAAGTATTCGGTGAAATCGCCAATCGCGGTATCAAGCGTTCGCAGATATCCGTGCTGGCCGCCCTGCTGCGCTTGCGTCAGGTCTGCTGCGATCCTCGCTTGCTGAAGAATCGCGAAGGTGAAGTGCCGCCATCATCCAAGCTCGCGGGACTTTTAGAAATGATCGGCGAAATTGCCGATTCCGGTCACAAGATTCTTGTGTTCAGTCAATTCGTTGAAATGCTCACTTTGATTCGCACGGAACTCGAGCGCGAAGGTTATACCTACGAATACATCGACGGTCAAACCCCAGCCAAAGATCGTCTCGATAAGGTGAACAAATTCAACGCTGACCAAAGTATCCCAATTTTCTTGATCAGCTTGAAAGCCGGCGGTACCGGTCTCAACTTGACCGGTGCAGATTACGTCATCCACTACGATCCATGGTGGAACCCAGCCGTAGAGAATCAAGCTACAGACCGGGCCCATCGTATTGGACAGACACGCCACGTATTCAACTACAAGTTGATAACGCGCGGTACAGTTGAAGAGAAAATTCTCGCTCTGCAGAAGAAAAAGAAAGACCTTGCCGATCTGGTTATCGGTGGAGACGAGAGCGTCGCCAAAGAATTGACGAAAGAAGATCTCGAGTTCTTGTTCTCGTTCTAACCTGATAGACGGACTTGTCCGCTTCCGTTTCGCGAGCTGCGCGTATACGCGGAACTTCTCGACGACGTTGCAGTCCACAAGCCCATAGCAGAAAAGGCTTGCTGGCCCGAGCTCTTGCAGAGCTGACCTAAACAAGGTTAGAGGTGCATGCCTTTTTTGTGTTACTAATTCCGTTCTCAGAATTTGCCCACTGAACGTTTTGCCGCAACGACACTATAAAGCCATTGAGCAAACTCGGCGCGTGAAGTCGTTCCGGACGGTGCCGACTCTTTGACCTTAGCCACAATCACTTCCGCTTCCAGCGCATCCATTACTTCATCTGGACGAAAGTGCAGCTCATCGCTTTTGCCGGGCATCAACCCCAAGGCCGCGACGAATTGCACAGCTGCGAAACACTGGTGCGTTGTTGGTACGTCATCGAACCAGAAGATCGGTGCACCGTCTGCAATTAGCTTGTGCTGGATATTGCGCAGCTTAATTCGGTTAGCCTGGATACTTGCTGGAGTTGTCCGTTTCAATACAGAGAAAGCCGCTACTTCACCCGCAGCCTCACCAATAGCCCATTCAATCGGGTGTAAGCGATAGGCGCCGTTCGTCACGTGAGTGGTACCAATATTTTTGCAGGCCGGCAGAAAGTTGCGCAATCGAGTTTGCACCATCGCAGCAAGTGGAATCTGGAAAGGCTTTGCCGCTTGCCCTGCTCCGGGCACGTCCTGGTGTCCGTGGATGTCAATCGGATAAAGGCCAATTCCCACCGTATCATCAGATAGCTTGGCACGAGCAGAAGGGTTGTCGACACTTGCGATGTCTTGCTCAACGATAGTTTTCTTCGCTTTAAGCCGTCGAGCTTCTCTGATGTAAGGATATTTTGAAAGTCCGTCAGCAGTATCGAGCACATCGATTCTGAGAGATAATTCCGGATAACCCTTGCCGCCTTCATCGCGCGGTGCCTCGGTTTGCAGCCAGTATAAGAAGCCGAGACTAACAAGCTTTCCATTTGCCAACCGATGCGCTTGCGTCGGTTCGTCCACGTCAATGATGTTCTCGCCGCGCAGATCGTTGCTGTCCCAGTTAATCATCGAGACATCAAATGGAAATTGCACAGGTGAAAACTTGTCCTTGGAAATTAGCCGACGATAGGTCCAAAACGGCAGATATGTGTTTGCACTGCCAGCAACAGGAGCGTTTCGGAACATTGCATATCCCTGAAATGAAAACTTGCCACGTTTGTTGAAGTCATCGTATTTCGCTGGTTTGTCGATAACGTGTCGTTCACCTGGCCGATACTCCACCACAAATGGATAAGTAAAATCCTGCACGTTGCCTACATTCGCTTGCCCAGGTGCATGCGGCTCTCCGGTCAGGTCCCGCGATTCAGCGCCAGAGCAGTACTCCACACCGACCAAAGGCATCAGGTCACCAAGCTCGGTGGCATCGACACAAAACCTTGTTCGAAACTCGATGAATTTTCCACTGTCAAGGTTGACCGCCAGTAGAGATTCAACGCGGTAATGCTTTACTTTGACGTCAACGACTTTCGTCCGGGTCCGAATGTCCACAGAACGCTTCGGTGTTAGTTGATCGATGAGACTAACCAGTTTGTCCAGAGCAACCCGCGGTTCAAACGAAAGCCAACTGACCCAGCAATCGCCGGGATTGAGCAGTTCCGCACTTTGGGTCGCCGCGGCGGCGCCTTCGCGTTGTCGATAGTGTTGGCGAATATCGGTGCGCAATTTTTGATAAAGTCGAGTAGCACCAGAAGTTTCAACAAAATGATTTTCGTCCAGCGCAGAAACGCCCTGTGCGGTCATCTGCCCGCCAATCCAACTGGTCTCTTCAGTTACGCAAACTTTCACACCGCGTTTGGCAGCGCGGATAGCAGCAGCGATACCGCCCATGCCACCACCAGCGATCAGCACATCGCAATAGACTACCTTCGGTTTGCCTTCAATCTGGAAGGTTCGAATGGCAGCTTCAGGATCAGCGATGTCAACTCGCTCGATATCAACAGTAGTAAAAACGCGCGCGCCTGCTTTCATCAGCACAACTATACAAACACTTGCTGCGAACTTTCCACCCTGCGACGATATGTCCGAATCTTGTTAACGAGGTGCTGGCTCATGAAAGGGCAGAATGGTGGTCTTCCGGCTTCCCAAGAAGTGCTGGACCGAGCCCGAAAGCTCAAGGTTATTCTCATGGATGTCGATGGAGTCCTCACGGACGGTAAGCTCTATTACCTGCCAGGTCACGATGGCGCGATGGTTGAGACAAAAGGCTTCAATACCCAGGACGGTCTTGGATTGTATCTCTGTGCCGATGCCGGTATCTCCACCGGCGTAATCAGCGGCAGAAACTCGCCGGCGACAGTCGAACGGTGCCGGATGCTGAACATGAAATACGTCTATCAAGGACACCTCGAAAAGGTCGCCGCGTTTCAAGAAGTTCTCGAGGACGCCGGCGTGACGGCCGACCAGGTTGCCTTCATCGGTGACGACCTGACCGATGTCCCGCTGTTTCGGCGCTGCGGACTGGGCGTTGCAGTCGCCAATGCTCGGGACGAGGTCAAAGCTGCTGCCCATTACGTAACTGAAACCGCCGGTGGCGAAGGCGCCGTTCGTGAATTCATCGAAATCGTTCTCAAGTCCCAAGGGCTCTGGGAGCAAGCAGTGGCAAAGTATATGGCGGCTCCAGTTGTAATCTAGGCAACGCTTATACCTGGGTGCAATGGGAATAACTAGAATGCAACAAAGCATGGTTTCCCGGGGGCATCGCAGCTATGGCCAGAGTTGATCGAAGGAGCAGGTGGGCTCTTGATGAGTCGTACCGTTACTATCGTGTTCTCGAATCAGGTGCTGAGCCTGGACTGTTTGAGCTCAATCGCTCTTTAAGCACTTTGTCGCACGCTTTGTATTTTGCCGAAACCGGTGAGTTCAAACTCACACGCCAACTGTGGCGCCGCTTGCAACAGGCGCTGTTTGAGCGCTTGGTCACGAATTTTCCTGGACAGTTTCGCTTTATGAGACCTGAAAGTAGAGCCGTTGTTGAGCCCAGTGCGGAAATTCCGGAAGACGGATTCATTTCCTTCCATGCGCATGGCAGCAAGCGGACGGAGGACATCGCGTTAATTGAAATCAGTCGCCTCTATCCAAAAACACTGATGGCCATTCGCCGAGCATGGGCGGAAGGGCGTTCAATAGTCGATCCGAAGGATTTCAACTTACCTGACTGTGATCGAGACACCGGAATATGCGCTCTGAGGCCTATGGTTCTTGGGCACGAGGTGATGTCCGAAGAAAGCCGGAGCGGCAAGGAAGACGCCTATCAGAAATGGTGGGGGCTTTACTTGCAAGCATATTGCACGCCAAGCAAGCGCGACCGCAGCATGCTCTACCAACACATGGTCGAAATTGAAGAAGTCTGGGGCAATTTGTACTACTAGCTAATCAGTCCGTTAGTCCGGGTCCGTTAAGCTACACGACTAGAGGACTTATGACGAACTCTCCAGTTACAGCTCCTCATCAATTTATGGCGGTCAACCGATAACGGTTTGGCTCCCCATCAATTTATGCCGTTCAACCGATAACGGTTTGGCTCCTCATCAATTTATGGCGGTCAACCGATAACGGTTTGGCTCCCCATCAATTTATGCCGTTCAACCGATAACGGTTTAGCTCCTCATCAATTTATGGCGGTCAACCGATAACGGTTTGGCTCCCCATCAATTTATGCCGTTCAACCGATAACGGTTTGGCTCCGTTTCAGTCCTATACTGATGGTTGCAAGGCTAAAGAGGCTGCAGATGAACTCTCCTGAGACGACTCAAGGATTCCCCGGGCGGTGGTGGACGAGGTTGGATGATGAACGCATCCTTTGCGAGCTTTGCCCACGGGCCTGCGTCCTGAAAGATGGCGATCGCGGATTTTGCTTCGTACGCCAAAATCTAGACGGGCAAATGATTTTGACGACTTACGGCAAGAGCACAGGATTCTGCATTGACCCGGTTGAGAAAAAACCGCTCAACCACTTTCTTCCTGGCACAAGCGTACTGTCCTTTGGAACAGCCGGATGCAATTTGGGTTGCCGGTTTTGCCAGAATTGGGAGATTAGCAAATCACGTGAGATCGAGAGCCTGAGCGAATCAGCAAGTCCCGGAGAAATTGCCGCTCAGGCACAAAGCAGCGGCAGCAGGAGCGTAGCTTTTACATACAATGATCCGGTAATTTGGGCAGAGTATGCGATGGACACCGCTCGCGCCTGCCACGAACGCAATATCAAAACCATAGCGGTGACTGCCGGTTACATCATGCCGGAAGCCCGTCGCGAGTTCTATTCAGTGATTGATGCAGCCAATGTGGATCTCAAAGCATTCAGCGAACTCTTTTACCAGCAAGTAACTTTGTCCAGTCTTGCGCCCATCCTCGAAACACTACGCTGGCTGAAAGAGGAGACTGACGTCTGGTTTGAGATCACGACACTATTGATTCCAACGAAAAATGATTCCGCAGAAGAGATCGACAGGATGTGCGACTGGCTGATCAACAATCTCGGAGACAGCGTCCCACTTCATTTCACAGCGTTCCATCCAGATTTTCGCATGCAAGATATTCCCGCTACTCCCGCTGCAACGCTGATACGAGCCCGCCAGCAGGCTCTTGGAATTGGGCTCAAGCACGTCTACACGGGAAACGTGCACGACAAATCCGGACAATCCACGTATTGTCCGCAATGCAAACTCTGTCTAATTGAACGGGACTGGTTTACACTTGGACAGTTCAACATCGAAAATGGCTGCTGCAAATTTTGCGGACAGCAAATTGCCGGAGTATACGAAAACGAGCCCGGAACCTGGGGTGCACAACGAATGCCGGTATTCTTCTCTAAGTAAAACAGGTATGAAATGGATCAGGTTTTGATGTTCGTCGTTGGAGTGACTTTTGTCGCAGGCGGTACCTATATCGCCAAGTCAGCTCTCGACGCGAAAAACATGATTGAATCTGCGCTGTTCGGACTGATGGGCGTAGCCATCGGATTGTTCCTGCTTATTTGCTCCATAAACGGTGCGCCAAACAGCTAGGTTGCAGGCTCCGGGCGGTTCGATCATTCGCTGCGGATCCTGTAGGGAGCGGCTCGAGAGCCGCCGCCCGTAAGCGCTCGACCACACAAACCGGCAATCACGACGGATTTCACAATGACGTTAAATGACCTACGTACTTCCACATTGAAAGTGGTCGCGCATTGCCGTTAGATACACTCAGGCTTTGATTCGGAGTTTCAACAGCATAGCCAACCGGAGTTCGCGTTAGCGAAGGAATGCCTGATGTTTCCAGTTTCTGATTCGCAACCAGCACCTGCCACTGCAGCCAGTGAAGCGGATGCTTCGAAGAGATTGCTTGCCTCGCTCATGCCAAATGAGCAGGAACCGGTAAGCAAGCAACCGAGCACAGCGGAATGCCTGTACACAGACTATAAGACCCCGGTTCTCATCAGCGCAGGCGTTTCAGGACTGGCGTATGGTGCTCACAGATTAGGATCGCCCATACCGGCTATGTTTGCAGAAAAGGCTTTGAGCGGCGGCTCGGCTCTCCTTCGTCGGACACCTGGTGCATTGAGCATGGGCGTTGGCGCGTACGGCGCAGGAAGATTCGCGCTCAACGATTTGGACGGTTTCTGCAACGCCGATACCGTCAATGATCAATTCAAGTATGGCTTGGCTTGCCTGGCGGATCTCGGCATGGCCGGTGGGGCCGCGGCCAGATTCAGTCCTACAAGATGGAAAATTGCCTTACCGGCACAGGCCCTTTCCCTGGCTGGTCGTCTTGCTATCGACACCTTCTGGGAAGACACATCATCGGGATACTACAAACCGGATGCCTCAGCACCAGAGCCGCAAGGAATCTCCCGACATTGGGTGACCAACCCGTCTGTTACAGGCGGTCAAACTGAACCACGTGGATACGATGTTTACATTCCCAAAGGTTACGATGGCACCAAGCCAATGCCACTAATGATGGTGCTACACGGGGTCGCCGCCGGTAACGGACGCGGTCTGATGGAGCAAGAATCTGGAATGAACAGCCTGGCTGACGAGAAAGGATTCATTGTCGTCTATCCGTATGCAAAGACGCACGCGCTCTCGTATACAGCTGGATTGGCGAAGATTCAAGATTGGAATTCACCAGGCTCCGGACTGACCGAGGCCCAAGCCGGTTACGACGATGTGGACTATATAAGTTCCATACTGAAAGACCTCAAAAACAACAAACACATTCAAATAGACCAAGATGAAATCCGTGCCGTCGGATTCTCTTCCGGTGGTGCATTCTCTCAACACTTGCGCGGACGGCTTCCCAACACATTTGCCGGCATTGGCTCCGTGCACGGCACGCTGCTGGGCACAGAAGCTAAACCACAACCTGGTGACAAAGCTGCGTTCATTAGCATTCATAGCGATGGCGATCAAATGCTGCCTCTGAATGGCGGTCGCGGGCTAATGACTTTGATTTTTCCGCGGATTGCAGACTCGAATCCGTTAACGCAAACATCTGCAGCCCTGGAGGCGAACCTCGGGCATGGATTTCCAACTGTGCAAGTGAAAGATAATGTCCAGATCACTGAATACGCAGCTGCTCAAGCCGGTGGCTTCCCTGTCAAGGAATACATCGTTCAGGGTGGACTGCGCGGTGGCTTGCTTGGCGGGCTGCTTGGACGCGGTAAAGACGGCATTCCCGCCGGACACTCCTGGGACGGCTCCGGCAAAGGAGGCTGGCCGATCGTCGGTGACAAGAACAACAAGCTGAACGTTAGTCGCGTCCTGGTGGATGAGCTCTCTAAGTACAAGAAAGAGAGCTTCGTCCCGGCAAGAGATCTCAGCAAAACAGCTAAATGATGGTCAAAAGGGCGATATGGAAACTCAATTTGCATGATTGCGCAGCGAAAGACTGTTGTTAACAACCTAAGTTTCATCTCAACTGGCAACTACTATTAAGGCATAGCAAAGCTCAATGCGAATACAAACCGCATGAGCAGCGACGAACCAGACCTAATCAAACAATCTGGTAAATCGCTAAAAGGCGCAGATGCGCCGCTAAAACGTTTCGCGCAGCGGGGAACAGCGCGGTCCTACCAGCCCTCTTTGAGAGGCTGGTCTGGATGTTTCAGGACGATCTTTGGCAGTTCTGGTAGTCTATGCGAGTCACTGATGTGAGGAGCTATGATGACCAGCAAGAAGTTCGTCGCCGCGGGCATCGTCTGCGCATTGTCGATTATGAACGGAATCGCACAAGCGGCACCGAAGAATGCAGATGGACGAGCAGGGTCGTGGAGAAGTGCAGCACAAGGCGCTCCATCCCTTAAAGCAGCAAAAAGCGCAGTTGAAAAACATCCGCAAGACGCTATTGCCAATAACGATCTCGGATGGGCCTACAGGCAGAACGGTGACCTGGTCCAAGCTGAAACCTGCTTGCGCGTAGCCATAAAGGCAGATCCGAAACTTGGCGAGGCTCATTCTAACTTGAGTGTCGTACTTGTAGATCTGAAAAAGTTCGACGAAGCAAAAACAGAGGCGGCTCAAGCAGTCACACTGGACGGGAATAATCCGATCTATAGAGCTGTTTTAGGGAATGCTTTGTCCAAAGCTGGAGACCGTAAAGAAGCTATTGAGCAGTACCGCACGGCCATTAAGCTGAAACCGGATTACGAAAATGCGCACTACAACCTGGGCCGCGTTTTGAAAGAAGATGGGCAGATAAATGAAGCAAAGCTCGTCCTTGTTGACGCACTGAAACTCGATGCAAAAGACGATCGAGTGCTCACATTGCTGGATGACATGACTGGTGATGCCGCAACCGGTGCCACACCAGCTAAACAGTCACTATCCGGTAAATAGCTGTAACGAACGATTGCTCAAGCAACTCGCTTTGCAACATTAGCCTTTCTACAGCATCGTAGGATGTTGTACCACTAGTTGGCAAAACGCCACTAGCAGGAGGCTGTCCGTGCCGAGTGGAATTTTACGCGCAACTCTTGCACTGTCGCTTATAGCTGCTGTTCTATCTTTAGCGCCGCCAGCCGATGCTGTCCTTAGTATGGTTAGCGGTCCTTCGCCGACAATTGTCGCCGCTTCCGCTGAAATCCCAAACTTGTCGCAAGTCTCGCCCATTCTCTATCGCGGCGGGATGCCTACAGACAGCGGACTGGCGCTATTGCAGCAAGCTGGTATCACCACCATCGTTTCTCTGGCTAATGAAAACAAGTATCTAGCAGCCGAACGTGATACAGCGCACCGGCTTGGTCTCAAATTCGTGCATATCCCGCTCAGCCTCTGGCGCAAGCCCAGCCAGAACGACATTGACGGCTTTCTGCAAACAGTGACAACAAAGAACGGCGAACCGACGTTCCTGCATTGTGTTCATGGAACAGATCGCACAGGTACAATGGTGGCAATTTATCGCATCCGCTATAACGGCTGGTCAGCAGAACAAGCTTACGAAGAAATGAAGGACACCGGCTTTCGACCCTTTTTTCACCGATTAGCAAGTGCGGTTTTTAACTTCGAAAAACATCATTAGTAGGCTTGCGGCGTGCTGGCGTATTGACGCTTCAAAGCATCTGCGGCCAAATCGCGACCTAACAGGCGAACTCTATTGTTGTTAGCGTAGTCACGCACCGGCTGGCGGTCTGCGCTTGCGCCCCAGATGGCATAAGTGCCCTCGCCATTCGTAATTACCATGATCGTTCCTGGTTCTGCCCGCCAGCTAGTCGGTGGCGACTTTCTAAACGCCCGTACACTGTCATAGTTCATGAACGGGTCAGTCAGAATGTGAAGGTGCGTTTTCTCTTCTTCAGGAAGCTGCTTGTCGTAATACAGATCGGTGACTTTCGGACGATAAGGGTTGAACGGAAAATGCCTCAGGACTGAGGTCTTGAAATTTTGTTCGGCAGTTCCCGGAGATGGAAAGCGTCCATTCCTTGCATAGTACTGCTGCAATCGTTTGGAAACATATTGCATTTGCTCGCAGAGTTGACCATCAGCCTGCACGATCTGCTTCATCAGCTCTTGGAACGCTTCCAAATGCCCATAAGCCACCTTGCCGCCGGCCAACGCCGGAGCTGTCGTAACTACAACGCAAGCGATCAGCAAAGAGGTTTTGATACCAACAGATATACGCATCTAATACCGCGGAAGGTGCGCCAATTATAGATGATGAAAGGGAAAATTGACTCGAGTTTATGGCTGAGCAAAACATCCCCCGGGAGCGCGGGATGTTCAGGTCGCGATAAAACCAATGGCTGCTCCGGAGAACCACGCCAGCGTGATCGCTATTTTTCCAGATAACCCTTGTAGTTGCGGTAGCACAACTGAAAGCACTGTTCAACGGCCTTGCCGGAAGACACCTGGTTGCGTCCGTGATCGGTGATCTTATCGTAGCATTTGTACAACCAGTCGATTACATCGATAACTTCGGCCTTATATTTCTGGCTGAACACGTCAATTGCTCTGCCACCATTGTAGTTACAACCCATCAGATAGCGCTGACCAATCTGGCGCGCCACCAGATTGCCCTTCTGATAAAGGATTTCGCATATTTTTAGATGACCTTCCTCGTGTTCCCTGAGTTTCTTTGTGCAATTAGAAGGTATCCAGATCACGGCTGTGCAAGTCAAAGCAACGTCAGCCTTGGAAATGGATTGGCTCGAATCATTCCAGTGTACTTTGACATTGTCGTGTATCTCAAAATTGGTCAAGGCATCCATATCAGTCGGAATACCTGCAATTGCAGGGCGATGCGCGGGATCAAATACTTTCAGCTCCGCCTTCACCGGATACGTAGCGACAATCAAATTACCGAACTGCACCGTAAACAACTGTCGTTTCTTTTGCTGCTCTGCAAGAGCACGTGCAACCGGCTGGATCAGTGAACGAATTGCTTCCTCTGAAGCACCACCGTTTACCAGTTGATCGATGTGATGCAACAGTGCCATGTAGGCTGCTATGCCGGTCCCCCGTTTTGCTGCAGCTTGAATGTCTGCCAGAAGTTTTTTTCGCTCTGAAAATAACGGTCCATCAGACACTATATCCTCATTCACTTTTTTCACTAGCATTGGCTGGACAATCGAGGCCTGCGCGTCCGTCGTTTCCTGGGCGTACGCAGAGCCAGCTGCAGCGGCGCTGCTCGATTCCCGCAAGTCGGACTTAGCGCTTCCCTGGTTGGCAGACGTTTGTTGGCTGCTTGACTCCTGCGCTACAGCTTTAAAAGGAAAGAGGCAAAAGAAGACGGATAAGACGACGACAGCTCCGCAAATATTAGGAATCGTCCGTTTGAAAGAAGGGTCGCGTTGTGTCAGCATCGAAATGATTTCTCCTCAAATCGACCAGTAAGAGAATGCAAACAAATTTGCCACAACAACACAGAGAATGAGACTCCATTCCAGCCGTATAGGAGATCCCTCAATCATCTGAATCAGCTCGTCCTTAGACATTCCTCTCAGCCTATTTTTCATGACCAAACATCCTTCGCCGCGGCTGCATTGCAAGCCAATTATAGATGACAAAAAAAGCATTGACTAGAGTTGATGGCTAGCAGAGACTCCTCGGGGAGCGCGGGATGTTCATGCCTCATGAACTACTTGCCGAATCGCTTTCTTCTGTGCGAGCGTCATCCCTAGCATTACAACAGAAGCTGCTAGCACCGAATCTAGTGTGGGAACGGTTGTAAGTGTCAAAAGTCCCGGTCCCAGTGCCTCTTTGGGCGTGGCGATTAACCCTATTGCTGCTCCGGAGAACCACGCCAGCAGCGGTCCGATCCGCCATTCCGGCAGTCGATCCAACTCGTCCTGCTGCATCGGTTCTTTTCGACCAAGGGCGTTTATGATAAACACGCCTGAAACGGGCGCAATCAAAATACCGAGCAACGTTAGGAACGACACCATGTGCTCCACAACATGAAGTTCCGCCAAAACAATACCGATGATACCGGCAGCGATGGCAAGGTGCGAGCGCTGCCATTTTGGCAAAACAGCAGCCAGGCTTAGTGATGAAGAGTAGAGATTGCAATCGTTCGCGGCCCATGTGGCGAACATCATCATGATGAAAATCAACCAAGAAAAACTTTCAGGAACAAGATGGATCATGATGTCATTGCTCTGGAAGTGGATAGCAATTACGCCACAAGCAATTAGAAGAATCGGATAAACGAGGGCATAGTCCGTGATTGAGTACGCAAGTGCATGACGCGTCGTTCGGGCGAATCTGCTGTAGTCCGGATTCATAGAAGCTCCAACTATGAATCCGCCTGCAACCATTGCTGCCGCTGCTCCAAATCCTAACGTGGAGCTTGACGCCGGACGATATTGGAGCAGATGAGATACCTGACCAGGCTCAAACAGCCACGACAGTGCATAGATAAGTCCACCAAAAAGCAGCGGTACTGCAAGGTAACTCAATCGACCGATGGCGCGAATGCCCAGAGCCGCCGTTGTGATCATCGCGGCACCGCCAACTGCAATCAATAGCTCTCGCGGAAGACTGACATGAAACAACCGCTGCGCCAGTTGCGCCACAGCCGTTGCAAACATCTCCGTCTGCACTCCCCACCAACCGGTCATTCCCATCGCAAGCAATAGCGCTATACAAGCTGCTCCCTTGCGTCCGAACGTAGTTCTGGCGATGAGCGCAGTGGAGCAACGCAAAATCGCCCCCAGTCTTGCGGTCAGCCCACCTATCACGCCAAGAATTGCTGCTCCACAAAATGTTGCCAGGATCAGATCGCGCAGGCTGAGTCCCAGTCCCAGTTGTCCGCCAAAGACAAAAATGGGAATGCTGATCATGACCCCCATTTCTATGATTAGCAGGTACCACCAAGGACGCAAATTAAAGTTGCTTACTGGCGTTCTGGAAAAATCATCGTGCGAAGAATTGCTCATGAAGTCAGATGCAGGTTCCTGTAAAGCAGCTCCCGGGAGCTCGGGCGTCAAGCCAGCTTCTGCAACGCTACCGCTTCGGCAATTATAGATGATAGAAATCCAAGTTGACCAGACGCGTCAATACTCAATAACATCTGCGAAGATTAGGGTTGATTCTGCACAGGTTGTTGTTTTGAAGCGTCGTTCCCGGGCCATCATTGTCGCCACGATACTATGCATGTTCTCTCCAAGTGCGTTGTCCCAGCAACGATCGTTGTTAGGAACGTCAAATCCGTCTCCGAAAGCGATGCCGGCCACGACCAACGGCTTACCTGCCCTTTCCGAAGAAGCGATCATCGTTGCACGCAGCTTGGGTATCATGGATAATCTTCAACTGCTGCAGCGAAGCGGACCAGGTCAACGAGCATCTTCACCCACAGTAGAGTCTTTGGCACTCAGGCAAGATACAATTGAATCTATTTTGCAATCTGCCTTGGAAGTTCGCACAGTAGCAGCGCGCATAGATCGCGAAATGGCAAATGCCAATGAAGTATTAGCCTATTTTGCAGAGCGTCGAGACCGCGCGGTTCGCTTAAACACCTACGCCGACCTCATCAGCGGCGGTATCACCGGCATTCTCTCTGGAAGCTTCAAAGTGGCAGAAATGAGGGGCGTGACACCGGATTTAATTGACACCATTGAAGGGTCTTTGCAAACCGGCTTGTCCGCCTGGGCGCTGCAACAACAAAGCGGCGAGAAACGCAGAGAACAAGCTGTTCCTTCGCTTCTAACACATTTGTTTCAACAAAAGGCCAATGCTGAGCACGACTATCCACCGTCAGTCTGGGCGTACTTGAGTTCGCCATTGCCGGCATCGAAGACGAACGCAAGTCGGCTGGATATTGTGGTGGATCGCTGGATGAAACTTGAGCTTTGCCTTTCGCATGGTGGACACCGCGCCGATACGACAGATCGCGCCAAACGCGTAGCTGGCCACTTGGACTCGCGCAAGATCACTATCGATGTGCTTGAAGATAGAATAGCCATGCTTAGCGACTTGCGCGCAACCGTGGTGCAAATGGATTCAGATCTGCTGGAGATGATGCAAATCGTCAAAGGCAAGCGTATGGTTGCCGCACATTAACTAAGCCGGGTCCTGGTCTTACTCTTTGCCGAGCATCTTAAAACGTAGCGGCCATTTGTAGTTCTTATTAGTGGTTACGTGAGTGCGATACGCCGAGTTAGCCTCACGCGACCAGAGCGTTAGTCCACGCGGTATATCGACTAGCACCATGCTCACACTTGGGTAATCGCTACAAATTAGCTTCTGAAACACTGTTGTAATCCAAGCCGCTTCTGCAGATGCATTTGTCGATGAAATAGGAGCCAGTCCCACTAGCATGACTGGCGTGTTTTTCCAGCTCGAAGAGCTTGCCTCAACGAAGAACTGATCTACTGCTTCTGTCAGATTCGGGCCTTTGGGATCAGTGGTCGGATCGGAACCAATGGCATTGATACCAATCCAGTTAAGCACGCCATCTCCTGGCCAATAGTATTCAAGCTTATTCCAAGCTTGTGTTCCAGAGACGTCAAATCCGGGCGCTTTGAGCGGATACTTGCTTCCGTGGAACGTACCTGCTGTCGAATAGTAAGCAATATTCGGAAAGCCTTCGCCAATCACCTTTCGAACGTGTTTCCAGGCATCACGCACGCGCTCCGGGCCATCCGGGATACTCTTGTCACCATAATGGCTAGACAAGTCAGGCCAGAGCGCTTTCGGACTTGCGTACGCGCTCTTGCTAGCACGCTTTTCATATTCCGCCGCAGCTTGCTGCCGCGTCATAGTGCTCAATTTAGGATCGAACATATAGAACGGAGTTGTGCCGTCATCACCGAAAGACATTGCTGCAAGGTCCTGGTCAAAGTCACTAAAAAGACCAACTAGAACGGCGCCCTTGGTGTTAGCTATTTCGCTAATGTTGCGCTTGATGTAATCATCAATCTTGCCATCAATCACATCCTGAGCCGTCATATTTGGTGGCAACTTAAAATTGATTGCCGGTACTCGTCCTTCGAGCATCCGCGTTTTCATCCACAACGATAGCGGTGGTGCAAACGGCAGACCGGCTGCGGAACTATTAGGCGTGCTCAAGTCCACAAAATTACCATCCTTGTTCTGAACAATCAGATCCGCGGATTCAATGGGCGTAGTAGTACCAAGTCCCTCTTCCAAAATACCAACACTTCTTCTTCCTGGAGATAATGCTGTTTCTTCGTGCGCGGATGTCCCGACATAAACAAGGTTGGGAACCGAGGCTAGTTGCCGATCCTGTAGCCCACGCAAGGACTCTG